>CAYWTP010000050.1:0-16730 GCA_964461215.1 uncultured Ectothiorhodospiraceae bacterium
CTGCTCACGGTCCTGCAAACCTCACATGGACACCGCGTACTTGGCTTAAGAGCTAGCCTATGACACAGGCCAGGGCCATCGAACACGCGAGAGGATGGGATATGGGAAGTCTGAGAATAGTGAACGTCGTAGGGGCTCGGCCGAACTTCATGAAGATTGCGCCCATCTTCGAGCAGATGAAGGGCCATCCGGGCATCGAGCCGTACCTGGTCCACACTGGCCAGCATTATGACCACAAGATGTCCGAGCTGTTCTTCAATCATCTCGGGCTGCCCAAGCCCGATGTCTACCTGGGTGTGGGCTCGGGGGGGCACGGGGAGCAGACCGGCAAGATCATGATTGCCTTCGAGCGGACGCTGCACGAGCTCAAGCCCGACCTGGTCCTGGTGGTGGGGGATGTAAATTCCACTATCGCCTGCGGGCTCGATGCGGTGAAGATGGGCATCAAGCTGGTGCATGTGGAGGCGGGCCTGCGGTCGTTTGACCGGACCATGCCCGAGGAGGTCAACCGGGTCCTGACCGACCAGATCTCCGATTACCTCTTCACTACCGAGGCCTCGGCCTTGGAGAACCTCAGACGAGAAGGGATCGCCGAGGACAAGGTCTACTTCGTCGGCAATGTGATGATCGACTCGTTGCTGCATCATCGGGCCAAGGCGGCACGCAGCACTGTGCTCGATGAGCTTGGGCTTGCGCCGCGCGGCTACGGTCTGGTCACGCTGCACCGGCCGGCGAACGTAGATGACCGGCACGTGCTATCCGGCCTCGTCGAGACCCTCTGCACCGTGTCCCGGCGGCTGCCGGTCGTATTTCCGGTCCATCCCAGGACCCGTGCCAAGCTGAGCGAGTTCGGGCTCGACGACCGGCTCAAGGATTATCCGGACCTGCGCCTGGCGGATCCGTTGGGCTATCTGGACTTCCTCAAGTGCACGGACAATGCTCGCTTCGTCCTCACCGATTCCGGCGGGATCCAGGAGGAAACCACGGTGTTGGGAGTTCCGTGCATTACGGCGCGGGAGAATACGGAGCGCCCGGTGACGGTTACGGAGGGTACCAACGTGGTGGTGGGGCGCGACCCTCGCCGGCTGTTGGAGGAGGCCAGCAAGATCCTGGACGGCCACGCCAAGACCGGTCGGACTCCAGAGCTCTGGGACGGGCGGGCCGCCGAGCGCATCGTGAACATTCTGTGGGAGCGGGAAGGTGCCGGTCGGGCGGCTTAGGCTCCTGAGGCCGCTGCTCGCGGCCGGGATTCGGCCGCGCCGGGCGCGCAAGCGCAACCTGGACTCTCGGCTCATGGGGCTGCTCGCTGCATGGCTCGTCGTGCTCGCGCTTCCCGCCGGCGCGGCCGATCTGCCGGACACCATTGAGCGGATCAAGCCGAGCATCGTCGGTATCGGTACCGTGCTGCCCACACGGCGCCCGCCGGGCAAGTTCGTCGGGACTGGCTTCGTGGTGGGGGACGGGCGGCACGTGGTGACGAACGCGCACGTGCTTCCGCAGGTCCTGGATACCGGGAAGAAGGAGTTCCTCGCCGTTCTCACCGGTGGTGAGGAGGAGAAGACCAAGGTGCGCAAGGCCGAGGTGGTGTCCGTGGATCGCGACCACGACGTGGCGCTGCTGCGCTTCGCTGGCAGGCCGTTGTCCCCGATGCACCTGGGTGATGCGCGGCGGGTGCGGGAAGGTCAGCGCTATGCATTTACCGGCTTTCCCATCGGCATCGTCCTCGGCATGCGTCCGGTGACCCACCGCGGAATTGTATCTGCCATCACGCCCATCGCCATTCCCCAGCTCTCGTCCAGGCAGCTCGACGCCGAGATGATCAAGCGCCTGGAGGCGCCCTACAATGTCTTTCAGCTAGACGCTACCGCCTATCCCGGTAACAGCGGCAGTCCTTTGTACGATCCCGGCACCGGCGAAGTCGTGGGCGTGGTCAACAAGGTGTTTGTGCAGGAGACCAAGGAGCACGTGCTCGACAGGCCCAGCGGCATCTCCTATGCGATACCGATCACCTACGCCGAGGTCCTCATGAGGAAGGCGGGTCTGGCGACGAACTGAGGCGTGGACGGGACGGCGCTGCCCGATCCGTATGCTCACGCTCAGTGCAGATCGCCCAGCAGTGCCTCGGCATCCTTGCGGCTCGGGAAGGCCGCCTTGCTTTCCAGGGCCGTCTTCAGCTCGCTGCGAGCCCTTTCCTTGTCGCCGCTCTGCGACAGACCCACCGCCAGGTGGTAACGGATGTCGGGCACATGAGGTGCCTTGTCGACGGCCTTCTCCAGAAGTCGAATGCCTTGCTCCGACTGGCCGGCCTGGACCCTGAGCCAGCCCAAGGTGTCCATGATGGCCGCATTATCCGGTGCGGCCTTCAGCGCCCGTTCCGCCAGATCCAGCGCTTCGGGCTTACCGTTCTCGTGGTACATCCACGCCAGATTGTTCAGGGCCACGGGATCGTTGGGAAATTGCTTGAGCAGTGCTTGATACTCCTTCGTTGCCGCCTCCGTGTCCCCGGCCGACTGGTAGTAGCTCGCCAGGGCCAGCCGCACCCGCCCGTCTTCGGGGTGCTTGTCCAGCCAGCTCCGCAAGGTCTTGCGCCCGCCCGCGGCGTCTCCTGCCTGGGCCCTTGCCGCCGAGAGCTTCAGGGCTACCTCCGCCGACGGTCCATGCTGCGCGGCGGTTTCGAAAACCTTGATGGCCTGTTGGTCCTGCCCGGCAGCCATCAGGCCATCGCCTTCCAGAATGAAGCCGGCTGCCGAATCGGGCAGGAGCTTTTCCAGGCGGGCGGCAAGGGTGTGCACCTGGTCGAGCCGGCCGCTGGCCAGCTCCAGCCGCCCCAGGCCGAGCAGGGCGGCGGGGTCCTTGTCGTCGGCGATCGCCAGTGCCTTCTCGTAGGATTGCCGGGCCTGTTCCGTCTGCCCGGTCAGGGCCTGGGCGGCGGCCAGCCTCTCATACAGCTTCGGATTCCGTGGATTGCTCTTGATGAGCCGGTGGAAGGTGTCTATGGCTTGGGATGCCTGGCCATTGGCTAGCTGCACTTCACCAAGCAGCATCAGCGCCGCGGGCGCGTCGGGGGCAATCTTACGTGCCTCCTCCTCTACTTCGGTCGCCAGGCTTCGCTGTCCCTTGCGCAGATAATAATTCCCCAGGATCAGGCGCGGCTCCAGAGCCGAGTCGTTGCCGCTGCGAGCCTTCTCCAGCAGGTCCAGCGCCTCCCGCTCCTTTCCCTGGGAGCTGGCCAGGCGGGCAAGTGCCACCAGGGCCTGGGAATTCTGCGGCGATTGCTCGAGGATGCTCTCCAGGTGCTTCCTGGCATCATCGGGCTTCTTCTCCTTCAGGTCCATCTGGGCCAGGTTCAGCGCTGCCGGCACGAAGTCAGGTTGAGCCTTCAGGGCCGCTTCGAACTCTGCCCGCGCCTTGGCGATGTCTCCCTTGCCGAGGTGGGCCGCGGCCATCAGATTGTGGGCCACGGCGCTGTTGGGCTTACGCTCGGCCAGCTTGGCCGCCGCCGCCAGCGCCTTGTCGAATTCGCCTTGCCGCAGGTGGGTCAGGACCAGCAGGACGTCCGCCTGGTCCTGATCCTGGCCCAGATCCACCGCCGTCTCCAGCTCACTGACGGCTTCGTCGGTGTCTCCGGAGGCCAGGTGACTGACCGCCAGCTGGGTGCGGATCGCCGCGACGTCCGGAGCCAGGTCATTGGCCCGCTTCAGATATTCGGTAGCTTTGGCCGTGTCGCCCTCGCGCAGGTACGCCGTGCCCAGCAGGGCAAGATACTGAGGGTCGTCGCCGGCCTGGGATTCCACCGGCAGTAGAGCCTCCAGGGCACGTTCGGGCTGGCGCCGGGTCAACCTGAGGGCGCCCAGCAGCTTGCGGGCCGGAACATGCTTTGGAACGGCCTTGACGTACCGGGAAAGCATGTCCTCGGCCTGCTCCAGCTGACCCTGCGCATAATTGATGGTACCCATCAGCAACATGCTGGGAAGATGGTCTGGAGTTACCCGCAGCACCTCCCGCAGATCATCCTGAGCCGCCTTTAAATCGTGGCGCTGGTAGGCGACCACCGCACTGAGATAATTGGCCAGGGGCTGATTGGGTGAAACCTTGAGCACGGTCTGGATGTGCGCTGCCGCCTCATCCAGGCGGTTCTGCGCGATCAAGCTGCGGGCCATGCCCAGATGCGCGGTGATATCGACGGTATCTCCCGCGCCCTTCAACACGCCCTGGAATGCGCTCTCGGCTTCCGCAGTCTTGCCGCGAGCCAGATCGATCTCACCCTTCATTAGCGCCGCGCGCATGTGCCCCGGGTGATCCGCAAGCACCTGGTCAATCTGGGCGCCGGCGTCATCCAGCTTGGACTGTGCGGCTGCGATGGTGGCCAGACCAAGGTGCGCGTCGGCTTGTTTGGGGTCCTGCTTTAATGCTTCTTCAAAGGCGTCTCGGGCCTTGTCGATCTCGTGCAGGCCCAGTTGGGCCCGACCGGTCAGCGCCAGCACGGTAGCCTGATCCTGCCCGAGTGGGATGCCGGCGACCTCGACCAGGGCTTCCTGGTACTTGCCCGCCAGAATAAGCGCGCGCGCAATGGCCAGGGGAAGCTCGGGGGCGTTGAAGCCGAGCGTGCGGGCCCGGGACAGCTCCTTCAACGCACTCTGCCCGTCGTCGAGCTGGAGGTAGTCGTTTCCAAGCAGCCAGCGTGCCTCAGCCAGATCGGGCTCTTGTTGCAGCGCGTTCTTCAGCTCAATGATCGCGGCCTTGAGCTTGCCTTCCGACTGGAAGGCCTTGGCCTTGGCCACGTGCTCAGCGGCGCTCGAGCCCGAGCTGCACCCGGTGAGGGCGCCCATGCCCAGGGCCGCAGCAAGGACCAACGTCAGCAGGCGTACATAGTTCCGTCGAGGCATCGTCTTACCCTGTATCGAGGCGCCTTCCGGCTCGGAGTGGCCGTGGACTCGGCGTGCGGGGAGGCAGCCATGCGCCGCAGAAGTCCCTTGCTGGTGCATCTGGCTCTTGCGGCCAATTGGGGTGGCGCCCATGGCCTGGGACCATGGTCTGCAAAGGCAAAAGAAGAACACCGACGCCCAAGTGTGTCAAGAGGGCCAGGCGCGGATCCAAGCGTCAGGACGGTGCCGGCATGCCCGCTCGCGGCCCCGCCCCTGCGGGCGTGATTCAGTTGCGCGCGTAACGAGGATTTCGCTCCCAGCTCAGTGCGCTGTGCACAATGGCTTCCAGGTCGTCGTAGCGCGGTGCCCATCCCAGCATACTGCGCACCTTCTCTGCCGAGGCGATCAAGCTGGGTGGATCGCCCTCCCGCCGCTCCTGCTCCACGAGTTTGAGCCGGTGGCCGCTGACACGCTCGACCGCGTCCAGCACCTCGCGCACGCTGTAGCCGTGCCCGTATCCGCAGTTCAGGGTTACCGATTCACCGCCGCGGGCCAGGTAGTCCAGCCCCTTGAGGTGGGCATCGGCCAGATCCTCGACGTGGATGTAATCCCGCACCCCGGTGCCGTCGGGCGTGGGGTAGTCCGTGCCGAATACGTGGACGGCGTCCCGTTTGCCCACCGCGGCCTCGCAGGCAACCTTGATGAGCAGGGTCGCCTCGGGCGTGGACTGGCCGATGCGACCCTGCGGATCGCATCCGGCCACGTTGAAGTAGCGCAGGATCACGTGCCGCATGGAGCCGGCCGCCGACAGATCCCGGAGCATGTGCTCGCTCATGAGCTTGGACATGCCGTAAGGGTTGATGGGGGCGGTTGGCGTATCTTCGCCCGCCGCCGAAGCGTGCGGTATCCCATAGACCGCGGCGGTGGAGGAGAAGATGAAGTGCTTGACCTGTGCCTGGGCACAGCACTCCAGCAGGCTGCGGGTGTTGCAGGTATTGTTGGCGTAATACTTCAGGGGATCACTGACCGATTCGGGCACGATGGTGAACGCGGCAAAGTGCATGACCGAGTCGATGGCATGCTCTCGCAGCACGCGCCTGACCAGCTCCCGGTCGCCGGTATCCCCGACAATCAGCTCACCGTACAGGACCGCGTCGCGAAACCCCTTGGATAGATTGTCCAGGACCACCACCCGATGCCCGGCCTCGCCAAGCTGCCTGACTACGTGGCTGCCGATGTAGCCGGCGCCGCCGGTTACCAATATGTTTCTGACCATGCTGCCTCAGTCTGTGGGTACCTGCTGGAGGAGCGGCGCAGCATAACCAAAGCGCCGCTGCCGATAAAGCCGCGCCGTTCCCGGCAGCGCTTCCACGGTGATCATTCGGGATCCCCCTGGCCGCACGGGCTCGGCGCCAGCGAGTATCCGGGGAAGGCCCCGGAGAACTCCGAGTCGTCCACGGCTTTGCCCGCGGGCACCGTTATTCGCAGCGGCTGTCCTTGGCCGTCGCGGTAGACGGTTCGCACCTTGGCCTCCAATCCCAGCTTACGGATCTGGGTCAGGCGCTTGTGCACCGAAGCCTGCTTGCTGAACACGCCAAGGGAGATCCCGTTCCTGAGGTCCCCCTCGCCGATGATGGCGACATCCTTGAGGCCGGCCTGGCTGAGCTCTGCCAGGCGCTTCGCGCTGGCAGCACGATCAGCCTCGGGTGGAAGATAGACCTTGTAGTAAAGCGGCTCCTGGTCCGTGTGACGGGCCGCTTCGGCGGACGCACCATGCGCGGCCAGCCACTGTATCATGGCGGCGCCCATGGCTGCATCGGCGACCGGACCGGCCAGAAAGCATCGCGGCGCCGTATCCGCTCCGGCCGCGGCCGGTGGTGGCGCCCCCGGCTGCGGTGCGGGGGATGGTGTGGAAGGCTGCGGCGGCGGCGCGGGCGGCTCGGGGGCCCCGGCAATGCTCAGCTTCACCGGCTCGCCACGGTCGCCGGCATGCAGCAGCATCTGGCTCAGGATGCTGGACTTGGACAGCGAGCGGCGGTTGCGCTGACTGATCCGATAGGCTTGCTCATAGGCCAGCGCGGCAAGCTTGGCATAGACGTCGCCCAGGTTCTCGTAAGCCGTGTCATAGCCGGGTTGCAGCTCGATGGCTTTGAGCAGAAGCCCCCGGGCTTTGTCGAACTCGCCGCGCGAGGCTTGCAGGACCGCCAGATTGTTGTATGGCTCCGGCAGGTTTGGGAACTGCTCCGTCAGGCTGCGGAAGATCGCCAGAGCCCGATCGGAGTCGCCGGTCTGAACGAATATCACGCCCCGGAGAAACCGCGCTTCAGGGTCGTCCGGCTTTTCGTGGATGTATGCGTCCAGCCGCTTTAGCGCCTCGCTGTACTTGCCCTGGGCCACCAGATTCTGGATGGGTGAGAGCCCGTCTTCGGCCGCATGGCCGATGCGGACGGCCAGAAGCACGACGAACACCGCCACCGCGATCAGCGCTCGCCGGCCTCCCCGACTCAACCCGGCGTAGCGGGACTCTAAGCAAGTGTGCATGGGCGTACCTCTGTCTGGTTGCCGGATCCCGCGTGCCGCACCGCCTTCTACGGCCGTCAACTAACCTGGAGTTCGTAGCGCTTGAGCTTCTTGTGCAGGCCCTGGCGCGTAATGCCGAGGATCTCCGCCGCCCTGGCCTTGTTGCCGGCACTCTCCTCCAGCGCCCGGGTAATCAGCTCCGACTCCAAGGCCCGCACGCGCTGCGGAATGTTCAAGGTTGCCTCGCTTGACCCGCCGGGTCCGGGATCCCGCGCACGGAACTCCTGCGAGCACAGCTCCAGGCTGAGGGAGGCGCCCGGCGGGGCCAGGGCCACCACCCGTTCGACCTCGCGGCGGAGCTGACGCACGTTTCCCGGCCAGGGATGGCGCTCGAACAAGCTCATCACCGCAGGCGAGAAGCCCCCCACACTCTTGTGGAAGCGCCGGGTCACGTCGCTCAGGAAGGCCTGGGCCAGGGGTCCGATGTCGGCGCGGCGCTCCCGCAGCGGAGGTACGTGGATCTCCACGGCGAACAGGCGGTAGAACAGATCCTCACGGAAATTCCCGGCGTTCACCGCAGCCCGCAGGTCCCGATTGCTCGCGCTGATCAAGCGCAGATCGTACCGCCGTATCCGGTTGCTGCCCAGCCGGCTGCCTTCCCCCTCTTGCATCGCCCGCAGGAACTTGGCCTGGATTGCCAGGGGCATGTCCGCCACTTCGTCCAGGAACAGGACACCACCATCGGCCTCCTCGAAGCGCCCGGCCCGGCTGGCGACGGCCCCGGTGTAGGCGCCCTTCTCGTAGCCGAAGAACTCGCTCTCCATCAGTGTCTCCGGAATGGAGGCGCAGTTCACGGCCACGAACGGACGGTCCCGGCGATCGCTGTTCTCGTGGATCATGCGGGCAACGACTTCCTTCCCGGTGCCGTTCTCACCCTGGACGAACACGTCCACCGGCGTGGCGCTGACCATGCGCACCATGTCGAGGACCGCGCGCATGGCTTCGCTCTCGGCCACGAACGGCACGCTGCCCAGATAGGCCGAGCGCAGATGTTCGAGCTCCCGGTTCAGGTGCGTCGAGATCCGCAGCATCTCCTGGTTTACCGTGATGTTCTCGATCGCCATGGCCAGGTAGTCCGCTGCGTCCTGGAGCAGGGCGCCGTCACTGTCGCTGAAGCCGGATCCGTTGCGCCGGTTCAGTACCTGGACCGCGCCGGTGACGCCATGCCCCGTCAGGCTGCGGATGGGGGCGCATACCAGATTGCGGGTCTCGAAGCCGGTCTGGGCGTCCGCCTCCAGATGGAATCCGGCAAGCTGCCCGAGATTGTTCTCGATGACGCGCTGGCCGGTGGACACGGCGCGCCCCACCACACTGTCGTCGCGCGGCGCCTCGATTTGCCGCTCGCGGATGCCGGTGCCGATCTTGGACCAGATCCGATCACTGCCCGGCTCTACCACGAAGATGGTGCAGCGCTCGGCCTCCAGTACCTTGGGCATAATCGCGACGAAGAACGCCAGCAGAGCCTCGTAGTTGTCCACACTCCACGCGCGGTTGACCGCGTCCAGGCGGGTGTTGAGGGCGTGCAGTCGGCGTTGGACTTCGGTAGCGTCGGTCATGGGTGCCGGCGTCCGTAAACATAGTTCAAACAGGCAGTAAACATCGTTAACAATAGCCGACAAACATGTTGACGTAAACGGGGCCGCGTTGCGGGCTCTGGCTCTGTTGCCTACCATAGCCGCGCATTTCCGGGCGCAAACGGTCGGGGCGGTACCCGGATCGGGCCGGCGCCGGCTCAGGGTGGTGTTCCCAGCTTCAATGATTTCAGCCCTTGCCAAGGTCCTGGCCGTGACCGCCATCGCGGTCCCTGTGCTGTACTTGCTGCATAGCATGCTGGCGGGCCGGTTGATCCGCCCGGACCCTTATCTGCTGCTGCTGCACATGAGCACGGCCTTCCTGGTGATGTCGATTCTGGAGGCGGGGCTGGGGTTTCTGCACACGGAGCTGTTGGGCTGGCGGCTGTGGGAGTACCGGCTGTTGCCCAACCACCGGGGTTACGGAACGTATCTGGGTCTGATCACCTGGCCGTGGTACGGGTTTCACCTGTACCTGTTCGAGCAGGCCCTGGCCGGGCGGGGTCTTCGGATCGAGAACGTCTGTTGGCGCGGCAGTCTCACCGGCGTCGACGGTCCGCTGCTGGAGATCCTGGGCAACGGGCTCTTTCTGCTGATGTTCGGTCAGTACGTCTTCTACTATTTTCCGGGCGATCTTGGCCACGTCACCTCCACCGCCGTTATGCCGCACTACGCCCTGGCTGGGGTGGTGCTGGCAGTGGTGCTGCGGGCCCTGGTCCGGGCCGAGAGGAGCTGGTTGCTGCCTCTGGCGATCTACTTCATCGGGGCGTGCTTCGTGGCGGTGGGCTGAAGGCGGCCGCCCTCAGTGGGTGGTCAGGACCGCCTGCATGGCCTGGATGGCGGCGCCGGCGTGTATCGGTGCCCCCGCCTCGGACAGCACCGCTTCCAAGGCGCTCAAGCAGTACAGCACGTTATCCGCACGGCTGCTGTAGCCCATCAGTCCGATCCGCCATACCTTGCCGGCCAGCCCGCCCAGACCGGCCCCTATCTCCAAATTGAAGTCCATCAATAGCCGGCGCCGGATTGCGGCCTCGTCCACCCCAGCCGGCACTTGCACGGCGTTGAGCTGGGGCAGCCGTGCCGCCTCCGCGACCATGAATTCGATCCCCATGGCCTCCAGGCCCGCGCGCAGTGCAGCATGATTGCGGGCATGGCGGGCCCATGCCTGCTCCAGGCCTTCCTCGGCCAGCATTACCAGGGCCTCGTGCAGCCCGTACAGGGCGTTGATGGGGGCCGTGTGGTGGTAGGCGCGTCTGCCGCCGCCGCCCCAATAGCCCATGAGCAAGCTCAGGTCCAGGAACCAGCTCTGTACCTTTTGGCGGCGTGCCTTCATGGTCTGCACGGCGCTTTCGCTGAAGGTCACCGGGGACAGGCCCGGGGTGCAGGACAAGCACTTCTGGGTACCCGAATACACCGCGTCGGCTTGCCACGCGTCGACCTCGACGGGGGTACCGCCCAGGGAGGTGACGGTGTCCACGATGGTCAAGCAGTCGTGACGGCGGGCGAGCCCGGTCAGGGTGGCGGCATCCGACTGGGCGCCGGTTGAGGTCTCGGCATGCACGAACGCAATGGCACGGGCATCGGGGTTCGCCTTCAGCGCGTCCTCGACCTTGTGCGGGTCCACCGGCTCGCCCCAGGCGTCCTTGACCAGGATGGGGACGCCGCCGCAACGCTCCACGTTCTCACGCATGCGGCCCCCAAACACCCCATTCTCGCAGACGATGATCTTGTCACCGGGCTGTACCAGATTGACGAAGCACGTTTCCATGCCCGCGGAGCCGGGCCCCGACACCGGGATGGTCAGCGCATTCGCAGTCTGAAACGCATACTGCAACAGGGACTTGAGCTCGTCCATCATGCCCACGAAGGCGGGATCCAGATGCCCGATGGTGGGTCGCGACATGGCCTCCAGGACGCGCGGATGCACGTCTGAAGGCCCGGGGCCCATCAGGATGCGAACGGGGGGATGAAAGGAGCGTGCCTGCATATCCTGACCCTTGCCGTAGGAGAAGCGCGAGAAGGCCAGGAGTATAGGGGCTGTGCGCCGATGGCATCAACCGCGGGCGCGGCCGTCGCGACGGGACAAGGATGGTCGGTAGGAACGGCCGTCAGGCCGCGAATACACGCCGGCCGTGCGCAAACCGTTCGCGGGCTTACGCCCGCTCCTACCGTGGGCAAGCGAAGTAGGAGCGGCCGTTGAGGCCGCGAAGGCGACAACGTCAGGCTAGAGATCCGCATACAAGCGTCCTGGATTGAGGATGCCCGCCGGGTCGAACGCCTGCTTCAGGCGCCGGTGCAGGCCGTCCAGGCCCGGCGAGAGCGGGTGAAACACCTGCCCCGAACGATCACCGCCCCGAAAGAGCGTGGCGTGTCCCCCTGCCGCCTCGGCGGCTTCCCTCACCCGTTGCATCGGGGCCTCGGTCCGCAGCCAGCGCTGGGCACCGCCCCAGTCCAGGATCCAGTCACCGGGCAGGGCCAGGGGGGGCGTGGCTGGCGGAACGGAGAGCCGCCACAGGGGCGCCGCATCCTGGAAGAAGTCCAGGTGGTGCTCCCGCAGCCGGAGCCAGAACCCCGGATCCCCGTCTTCACCACCCAGCTCCCGGTACGCCGCCCGTACCCCGCTCTGCGTCCCGGACAGGCGCACCCACAGGCGCCGTCCGTCGTGGCAAGCGGCAGATAGGGGCAGGGGCCGGGCAGCCCACCCGTTCATGAGTCCGATGGCCCGTGCCCCGTCCGATTCCAGCACCAAAGTCAGCTCCAGGCTCGGGGCGGGGAGCACCTTGAGGGAGATCTCGAGCAGGATCCCCAGGGTGCCCATGGCCCCGGCCATGAGGCGGGATACGTCGTAGCCCGCCACGTTCTTCATGACTTGGCCGCCGAAGGATAGGATCTCGCCCTTGCCGTTGACGATCCGGGTGCCCAGCACCAGGTCCCTGAGCGAGCCCGCATAGGGACGCCGCGGCCCCGACAGGCCGCAGGCCACGGTTCCGGCCAGGGTGGCGCCGTCGCCGAAGTGGGGAGGCTCGAAGGGCAGCATCTGCCCTTGCCCCGCCAGCAGGGATTCCAGCTCCGAGACGGGCGTGCCGCCGCGGGCGGTGATCACCAGCTCCGTCGGCTCGTACGCGACCACCCCCCGATTTGCGGTGACTGGCAATGGAGTTCCGGTCGGTGCCCTGCCGTAGAAACGCTTGCTGGCGCTGCCGAGAATCTCCAGAGGGTTGCCGCGGGCAGCCGCGTCGGCTATGGCAGCCCCCAGGTCGGCGCTGCAATCCTGGTCTTCGGTCATTGGCAGTGAGCAGTGGGCGGCAGGCAGGGGGTCGAAGCCGGCCGCAAGTCAGCGGACGGCCTTCTGCGTCCTGACGTGGAGCGTAACAGCTTCCCGATCGTGGCCTTCAGGCATAGAGGTCGACATAGTGCCCGGCGGCAGCGGCCTGCGGGCTGCGTATGCCGCGCAGCGCAAGGTAGGTCGCAATGGCGTGGTCGAATGGTCCCGGGGCCTGCAGCAGCTCGCCCTGCCGCACGACATCGTGGAGGGTCGAAGCGGTCTTTCGGAATCGCGCGGGCGCAGCGTGCCCTGCCAGACTGCCGCGCGCGAGAAGTCGCGCCGTGGCGGCCTCATCACCGCCGGCCTTGACCAGGGACCTGACCGCCAGTACTGGGGATAACGGGCCAGAGACTTGCACCCAGCTCCGACTCCTATCGTCCGGTGACCCCGCGTTATGCGGGAGCTGCTTCTTTATAGATCGGCCCCGGGGTCTGTGGCAAGCCTTCACCAGGCGGAGAAGCGTTGTGGTACCCTGCCTCGGTTCGCATCGGTGTGCGGCATCCCTTGTCCCTCGGCTGAGACGTACCCTGACGTGCACCCCTTACTTCGCTTGGCCGGCCTGATGCTGGCCGCCGTGGTGGCGACCGGCTGTTCCCAGCCTGCCGCCGGCGGGCTGCGCTTCGGTCTGGCTTCCAGCCCGGTGACCCTGGACCCGCGATTCGCCACCGACGCGGCCTCGACCCGCATCAACCGACTGCTGTACTGCCGCCTGGTTGATTTTGATGCGCAGCTCCATCCGGTGCCCTCTCTGGCTCGGTGGGAGAAGCTCTCGGCCGAGCACTACCGCTTCAAGCTGGGTTCGACCTGCCGGCGTTTTCACGACGGTAGCCGCCTGACCTCGGCGGACGTGAAGGCAACGTACGCGTTCATCCTGGACCCCGACAACGCCTCCCCGCACCGGGGCTCGCTGGACGTGATCGCACGGATCGAGACCCCGGACCCGGATACCGTGGATTTCCACCTGAAACATCCCGATCCCTTGTTTCCCGGCCGGCTGGTGGTCGGGATCCTGCCGGCCCGGCTGATTGCGGCCGGGCACTTATTTCAAGACCATCCCATGGGCAGCGGACCGTTTGCCTTTCTGAGCTGGCCTTCGGAAGGACGGCTGCGCCTGGTGCGGCTGGCCGACGGCTTGAAGCTGACGTTCCTGCGGGTACCCGATCCGACCGTGCGGGTGCTCAAGCTGCTGCGCGGAGAGATCGACATGCTCCAGGGAGATCTGCCGCCGGAGCTGGTGGCCTGGCTGGAGCACCGGGACGAGGTCCGGGTGCAGCGCGACAAGGGCAGCAACTTCACCTACCTGGGCTTCAATCTCACCGACCCCCTCACCCGGCGCCTGAAGCTACGCCAGGCCGTCGCCTACGCCCTGGACCGCAAGGCCATCATCCGCCATGTCATGGGCGGAGCGGCGCGACCGGCGAGCGCTCTGCTGCCCCCGGACCACTGGGCCGGCAACCCCAGCCTGCACGGCTACGACTACGATCCGGCCAAGGCCAGGCGGCTGCTGCGGGAGCTGGGCTTCGACGAAGCGCACCGCCCCAAGCTGACCTACAAGACCTCCAGCGATCCGTTCCGCATTCGCCTGGCTACCATCATCCAGTATCAGCTCCGGCAGGTCGGGATAGACGTGGCCATCCAGAGCTATGATTGGGGGACTTTCTACGGTGACATCAAGGCCGGACGCTTTCAGATGTACAGCTTGTCGTGGGTGGGGGTCAAGATGCCGGACATCTTTCGCTATGCCTTCCACAGCACCTCCGTGCCGCCCGCCGGGGCCAACCGGGGGCGCTACGCCAGCGCCGCGGCCGATGCCCTGATCGCGCGCGCCGAGGCCGCACCGGATCTGGGGGTGGAGGCGACGCTGTACCGGCAGCTTCAGCAGCTTCTGCTGCGCGATCTGCCCTACGTCCCCCTATGGTACGAGGACAACGTGTTCGTCGCCCGCCGGGACATCAGCGGCTACAAGGTGGCCGTGGATGGGGACTACGACGGGTTGCTGAGCGTGCACCGCCAGGCGCCGGAAGTGCGGCCGTGAGCGGGGTCCCGGAGCTTGAGATCCGCATTTCGCTGCGGCTGCAGCGCCTGGAGCTTTGGCGCGGCGGCCGGCAGCTGGCCCGGTACCGGGTGTCTACGGCGCTCAACGGCGCCGGCGAGCGACAGGGAAGCGGCTGCACGCCCCGTGGCGCGCACCTGGTGCGAGCGAAGATCGGGCGGGATCGGCGTATCAACACGGTGTTCGTCTCCAGACGCCCCACGGGGGAGATCTATACGCCGGCGCTGGCGGCCGCAGAGCCGCAGCGGGACTGGATCCTCACCCGGATCCTGTGGCTGAGCGGAACGGAGCGGGGCCGCAATCGCCTGGGAGAGGTGGACACTTTCCGCCGCTTCATCTACATCCACGGCTGCCCGGAGGAGACACCCATGGGGGTGCCCGGCTCCCACGGCTGCATCCGCATGCGCAGCCCGGACGTGGTGGCGCTGTTCGACGCCGTACCCGTCGGTACTTCCGTGGTGATTGAGGAGTGACGGAAGCGGGCAGCCTGGGGCGCCAAGGCCCTACAGATCTCAAGAAGGCCCTAGCAACCCACTCCTGCAGCCTTCAGCCCACGGTCTAAGGCCCGTATCAGGCTAGAGTGCCGGCGCGTCGATCTGCGCGGCTTTGGTGGAGCGCGGCGGCTTGCCCTGGCGCGCGGTGTCATGCCAGAGCAGCAGGTCATAGTAGCGGCGCACATTTTCCACGTACTTCACCGGCTCCTGCCCGCGGGCATACCCATGGCGGGTCTTCTCATACCATTTCTTCTTGCTCAGCAGCGGCAGGCGCTTCTCGACGTCTATCCATTTGTCGGGGTCGCCGTTCTGTGCCTGGGTCAGGCGCCGCGCGTCCTCGAGGTGCCCGAACCCGATGTTGTAGGCCGCCAGCGCCAGCCAAGTCCGATCCGGCTCGGGGATACGCTCGGGGACCTTGCGTTTTACACGCGCGAAATAGCGTGCTCCGCCGAGGATGCTCTGCCGGGTGTCGGCCCGGTCGCCGATGCCCATTCGGTTGGCGGTGGTGCCCGTCAGCATCATGATGCCGCGCACGCCGGTCGGAGAGACGGCCTCCGGGTCCCAGTGGGACTCCTGATAGCCGATGGCCGCCAGCAGGCGCCAGTCCATGCCGTGGGCCCTGGCCGCGGCCTTGAAGAATGGAATCAGGGGCGGCAAGCGCTCCTCGACGTGCTTGAGCAGGGTGCGGGTTCCGACGTAGTCGAAGCGTTTCACATGCCCGAAGTAGCGCTCAACGAGCTGCTCAAGATCGCCCGTTGTGCGGATGCGGTTAAAGAACCGAATGGCCGCCAGGTACAAGCTGTCGTCGGTCTCCTGGGGAAAAGCCCAGGCCAGGGGAAGGTTAGCCTCCAGATCGAAGCCAATTCGCAGCTCCGGATGAAAGCGTCGGGCCAGGCGGATCTCCCGCGACCCGGCAATCGTATAGTCGATCAACCCCTTTTGGACCCGGTCGATGAGCTCCTCGCTGGTGGCGGCGTCGTTCTCCTTCCAGGTCAGCCCCGGGTGTGCGCCGCGCAGCTCTTGCAGCCAGTCCACCTCCACCCCGTTGGCCACCACTTCAAGCTTCCCACCCGCCAGATCCTCCACCGTACGCGGGCGCTTGTGGCCGGCCAGGTAGACGATCTGCTTGGTGATCTTCTGATAGGTGGGGCCGAAGCGCACCACCTGCTTGCGCGCCGGCGTGACCACCAGGCCAGATGCCACGAGCCGGCCTTCGCCGCGGGACAGCATCTCCAGCGCCTGCGCATTGGTGGCAGTGGTCACCATGCGCAGGCGCACCCCGAGGTCCCCGGCGAAGAGCTTCGCCAGATCGTACTCGAAGCCCGTCGGGCCGTTCGGGCCTTCGTAGTAGGTAGTGGGGTCAATGCGCGTGATGACCCTGAGTTCGCCCGCACTCCTTACCTGCTCGACGACGCTGGGGTGCCGCGAGCAGAAAGTCAGAAACAGACCGAGCAGAAGAGTACCGATGAATTTCACGCCTGACCGCGGATCTCTTGGGCAAGGCTCTGAGTCTAGCCCACAGACCCATGACTGAGTATTGTTGAATCGCAGCGCAGCCCGTATCCTGTATTGCGCGTGCGAGGTTCATCAGGAGAGGTACCGAAGCGGCTACAACGGCACCGACTCGAAATCGGTTGGGGTGAGGCGGGAAACGCCGGCCATCCAGTGAATGGCCGGTCCGTCGAACGGGACTGGCCGGGGAGGGCCGGTCCCTGGGCTTCTTAGCGAGGCAAGGAGGCCGAGCTTAGAAGCATATGCCCCCAGCGCGGGCACTGAAGATAAGGCACAGGTTCATCAGGAGAGGTACCGAAGCGGCTACAACGGCACCGACTCGAAATCGGT
>CAYWTP010000051.1:0-16675 GCA_964461215.1 uncultured Ectothiorhodospiraceae bacterium
GCACCGCCGGGGACGTAAAGTCTCGGCTGCGGCTCCCGCCGCGGGAGAGGACGAGATGCTCACTGTTGCCGAACAACAACCAACGCCCGCGTCAGAGATCCCGAAGTTCAGCTCGACCCGGCCCGCGGAGCAGGAGGCAAGTCTCGATCGCTGGCTCGCCCAGCGCATCGATACCCTGCTCGACGAGAAGCTGGCCGCAAGGACAGCGCAGCGGCCTTCCTCCCTATGTATCATCGTGACCAAGGGCGGTTTGGACTGGGCCTACCCCCCCTTCATCCTCGCTTCGACGGCCGCCGCCATGGGATGGGACACGACCATATTCTTCTCCTTCTACGGAGTTGGCTTGCTCAAGAAGGACCTGCAACTCCGGCTAAGCCCCCTGGTCAGCCCCGGCGCGCCCATGAAGCTGCCGGTCGGCCCCGGCTGGCTGCGAAGCAGGGAAATTCCCGTGCCCAATCTCGTCATGGCGGGACTCCCCGGCTTCGGTCGGCTGGCCACGACGATGATGCAGAAGACGATTCGCGACAAGGGTATTGCATCCGTGAAGGATCTGCGGGACATCTGCATCGAGTCCGAGACCCGTCTCATCGGTTGCCGGATGACCCTGGACCTTTTCGGCTGGGACATCGATGAGTTCATTCCCGAAGTCACCGAGTGGGCAGGCGCCGCCACCTATTTGACCCTTGCCGAGCAGGCAGACATCAATCTATTTATGTGACTTCGTTCCGGGTTGCGATAGCGGAGGCCCTTGCCCATTGCCCGGGGAGCGCCCTAAACTCTATCCCGTGACCAGCCAGCGTACATTCGAAGTCGTGTTCCAGGGTCGGCTGTCGGAGGGTGTGGATCCGCAGCAGGTCCGGGCCGGCCTGGCGCGCCTTTTCAAGACCGACGTGGCGCGGGTCGAGCCCCTGTTCTCCGGCCAGCGGACGGTGATCAAGAAGGGCCTGGACGAGGCCACTGCCCGCAGCTACCAGGCCGCCCTGGGCAGGGTCGGGGCGATTGCCGAAATCGTGGGCACGGCCGCAACGGAGCAGGCTCCCGCGGCGGCACGGTCCGCTCCGCCCGGGCCGCCCAAGGCGCCGGATCTCACCGTCGCCGAGGTCGGCGTGCTGCTGGTGGAGGCCCGCGAGGTGGCGCCGCCGGACATCGATACCAGCGGTCTGAGCCTGGCGGAAGCCGGGGTCACCCTGGTCGAGCCCAAGGAGGTCACCGAGCCCCAGTTCGACCTGAGCGGCCTGCAGCTCGCACCGCCGGGGACGCTGTTGGTCGAGCCAAGTGAAGTACCTCCCGCCAACTTTGACATCAGCGGCCTGAGCCTGGCCGAGTGATGCCAGCAATGCATTGAACCGCGAACGCCGGCGGCTGGAGGACCAGCGCAGGGGACGGGCGGACTGGCGCCTCTGGGGCCCATACCTGGCCGAACGCGCCTGGGGCACCGTGCGGGAGGACTACAGTGCCGGCGGCGAGGCCTGGGACTATCTCGACCACGACCAGGCCCGCTCCCGCGTGTACCGCTGGAACGAGGACGGCCTGGGCGGGATCTGCGACGCGGCGCAGCACCTGTGCCTCGCCCTGGCCCTCTGGAACGGGCGGGACGCCATGCTCAAGGAGCGCGCGTTCGGCGTCTCGGGCACCCAGGGCAATCGGGGAGAAGACGTCAAGGAGTACTACTTCTACGAGGATGCCGTCCCCAGCCACGCCTATTTGCGCTATCTCTACAAGTATCCCCACGCGCAGTATCCCTACGAACGCCTGGTTGCGGAGAACCTTCGGCGCAGCCGCCGCGAACCCGCTTACAACTTGCTGGACACCGGCGTGTTCCGGGAAAGCCGCTACTGGGACGTGCAGGTGTGCTATGCCAAGGCATCGCCCAGCGAGATCCATGCCCGCATCGAGGCCTTCAACCGCGGGCCGGAGGAGGCCACGCTGCATCTGCTGCCGACCCTGTGGTTCCGCAACACCTGGGCCTGGGGTGACGAGGTAGTCAAGCCGGTGCTGCGGGCTTTGCCGGCACCCGATGGCGCTGCCTGGGCGGTGCAGGCGGTGCATCCTGAGCTGGGCACGTACTATCTGTATGGCGCCGAGCCGGCGGACCTCGTGTTCACCGAGAATGAGAGCAACGTCGAGCGCCTCTGGGAGGAGCCCAATCCGACGCCTCACGTGAAGGATGCTTTCCACCGCTTGGTGGTGGAGGGCGAGAAGGCCGCCGTCAATCCAGCGCTCACCGGCACCAAGTGCGCGGCGTGGAGCCGCTGGAGCATAGCCTGCGGCGCCAGCGCCTGCATCGACCTGGTGCTGTCGGCTCATCGCCTGACGGCGCCCTTCGCCCGTAGTGACGAGGTGCGTTCCGAACGGTGCGCCGAGGCCGACGCGTTCTACGCCGATCTGCTGCCCGACCCGGACCCCGAGGACCGGCAGATCCTGCGCCAGGCGCTGGCCGGCATGATCTGGTGCAAGCAGTTCTACCACTACGATGTGAGCCGCTGGCTGGAAGGTGACGTCATCCCGCCGCCGGAGGAACGCAAGGGGGGCCGCAACCGCACCTGGCGCCACTTCCAGGCCGCCGACGTGATCTCGATGCCCGACACCTGGGAGTACCCCTGGTTCGCTGCCTGGGACTTGGCCTATCACTGCGCGGCGCTGGCGCTGGTAGACGTGGACTTTGCCAAGGAGCAGATGGAGCTGATGCTCAAGGAGCGCTATCTGCATCCCAACGGCCAGATCCCGGCTTTCGAATGGAGCTTCCTCGACGCCAACCCGCCGGTGCACGCCATGGGCTGTCTGAAGGTCTTCCGGGCCGAACGGGTGCAGCGGGGCCGTGGCGACCTCAATTTTCTGCAGCGGGTGTTTCACAAGCTGCTGCTCAACTACGCGTGGTGGATCAACCGCAAGGACGCCGACGATAACAGCGTGTTCGAAGGCGGCTTCATGGGTCTGGACAACATCTCGGTCTACGACCGGTCCAAGCCGCTGCCCCCGGGCTACAGCCTGAAGCAAGCCGATGCCACCGGCTGGATGGCCATGTTCGCCCTGAACATGACCGTCATCGCCCTGGAGCTGGCGACCGAGGACCCGGACTACGAAGACATCGCCATCCAGTGCTACAAGCAGTTCCTGTCGATCGGCTACGCGGTGGCTGGGCAGGGCGCGGATTCCCTGTCGTTGTGGGACATCGAGGCCGGCTTCTTCAAGGACCTCGTGGTCTGTCCCGACGGCCGTACTCGACGCATCGACGTCTATTCCTGGGTGGGACTGATTCCGTTGTTTGCCGCGGAGGTGGTGGACCAGCGTCTGCTGGCCAACACGCCGCGCTTTCGCAGGATGCTGCGCCGGCATAAGGGGGGGCTGTTTCAGGGCAGCTACATCTGCCACTGCCCCGAGTGGGAGAACGAGCGGGGCGAGCATCTGCTGGCCCTGGTGGACCACACCATGCTGCCACGGATCCTGAAGCGGCTGCTCGACGAGGAGCAGTTCCTGTCGCCCTACGGCGTGCGCAGCGTATCGAAGCTCCACGCCATGCAGCGGGACCTGGGCACGATTCCCGGCGTGGGCGAGGCCATCATCGAGTACGTGCCCGGCGAGTCCACCAGCGATCTGTTCGGCGGCAACTCGAACTGGCGCGGCCCGGTGTGGATGCCGACCAATTACACTCTGATTCAATCGCTGGAGAAGTTCCACCGCTTCCTCGGCGACGGCTTTACCGTCGCCGTGCCGTGCCTCCAGGGGCGGCGTCTGAACCTGCAGGAGATCGCCAACCTGCTTGCCGACCGTCTCGTGAACCTGTACCGCCGTCGCGTTGACCAGCGGATCCCTGCGCTCGAGGGCGACGGCCCCTTCCGGGACGACCCGCACTGGCGGGATCTGTATCTGTTTTACGAGTACTTTCACGGCGAGACGGGCCAGGGCCTGGGTGCTGCGCACCAGACGGGGTGGACCGGTCTCATCGCCAATCTGGTGGCCCGGCGCTACCGGCGGCAGATCCCCGCCTTCTGGCGCGGCGACGAGCCCGCGCCGGTGGCGGCCGCCGCGGACGGCTGAAGCCGTGCCGTCCGCCTCCCAGCCGCCGGTCGCCCTCGCGGTGCCGGGCCGGCGCGAAGATCGCTCCGGGCGGTGGCGGAGGACCGCCTGTTGCTGAATCTCTATCACAGCAACCGGCAGGAGCGGCTCGCCGACGAGCTGGCCACCCTCCTGCACGCTCCGGCGGGGTCGGCGTTGGATCCCGAGACGGTGGTGGTGCAGAGCAACGGCATGGCGCGCTGGCTGTCGTTGTGCCTGGCCGATCGTCTGGGCGTGTGCGCCAACACCCGCTTTCTGTTTCCCGCCGGCTTCATCTGGGAGGTTTTCCGGGCCGTCCTGCCGCTGGTGCCGGCAGCCTCGCCCTACGAGCCGGGACCGCTCACCTGGCGCCTGCTGGACCTGCTCCGGGATCTGGCCGGCGGGCCCGGCTTTGCCCAGGTGCGCACCTACCTGGGCGACGGCGATGAGCTCAAGGCGTACGAGCTGGCCCGGCGACTGGCGGAGACCTTCGACCAGTATCTGGTCTACCGCCCGGACTGGATCCGGGAGTGGGAGGCCGGCGGCGGTGAGGGCTGGCAGCCCGTGCTGTGGCGCCGCCTGCGCGGGCAGACCGGACCGGACCACTGGGTGGCGGTGCACGACGCCTTCATGGCGGCCATGGACGCCGGCGGGGTGCTCGCCGCAAGCCTTCCGCCGCGGGTCTGCTTGTTCGGCGTGCCGGCCCTGTCCCCTGGCTACCTGGAGGTGCTGGAGCGGCTGGCCGGCCCGATCGAGGTGCATCTGTTTCTGCTCAACCCGTGTCGCGAGTATTGGGGAGACATCGTGCCGCGCCGGGACCTGGACCGCCGGGCGGCGGGCCGCGATCCCGCGGCGCTGTATCTGGAGACCGGCAACGCGCTGCTGGCCTCCACGGGCCAGCGGGGCAGGGACTTCATCGACATGCTGCAGGAATGCCGTGCGGCGGAGCGCGACGCCTTCGTGGATCCCGGGGAGGACAGCGTGCTGCACCGGATCCAGGGAGACATTCTGAATCTGCGCGAGCGGGGGGGCGGTGCGCCGGCCACGGTTGCGGCCGCGGACGATTCGCTCCAGGTCCACGCTTGCCACGGTCCGATGCGCGAGGCCGAGGTGCTGTACGACCGTCTGCTGGCCCTGTTCGAGGCGCATCCGGAGCTGGGTCCGGCGGACGTGGTCGTGATGACGCCCGACATCGAGGCCTACGCCCCTTACATCGACGCCGTGTTCGGCTCCCCCCTGGCCGGGCCTTCCATTCCCTACGGCATCACGGATCGCGGCCCGCGCGCCGGCAGCGGCGTGGCCGACACCTTCTTCGCCCTGCTGGACATGCCCGCGAGCCGCTTCGACGTGAGCCAGGTTATGGGCCTGCTGGAGACGCCGTCGGTGCAGGCGCGCTTCGGCTTGAGCGAGACCGATCTGCCACTGGTGCAGCGCTGGCTGCGGGACACCGGCGTGCGCTGGGGCGTGGACGCCGGCAGCCGGGCCGAGCTGGGTCTGCCCGCACTGGCGGAGAACACCTGGCACGCCGGCCTCGACCGGCTGCTGCTGGGCTATGCGCTGCCTCCCGGAGAGTCCGGGCTGTTCGCCGGGATCGCGCCGTATGAAGAGATCGAGGGGGGAGACGCCCAGATCATGGGCCGCCTGCTGAGCTTTGCCACGGCCGTGTTCGAGCTACCGGACCGGCTTGCCGGCGCCCGCTCCCCGGCGGCGTGGGTCGATGCTTTGCAGGCTCTGGTAGAGCGCTTCTTCCTGGCCACGGGCGATGCCGAGCCAGAGGTGCAGGCGCTGCGGCGGGCCCTTGAGTCGCTGGGGGAGACGGCGGCCGGGGCCGGATTCTCCGGGGACGTCGGCCTCGACTTGGTCAAGGCGTTTCTCAGCCGCAATCTGGAGACGCCGGGTACCGCAGGCCACTTCCTGGGCAGTGGCGTCACGTTCTGCCAGATGACGCCCATGCGCAGCGTGCCGTTTCCAGTGGTGTGCTTGATCGGCATGAACGACGGCGCCTTCCCCCGCTCGCGGCGGGCGGCCGGCTTCGATCTCATGGCCCGGGATTTCCGCCGCGGCGACCGCTCCCGGCGCGACGACGACCGCTATCTGCTCCTGGAGACGCTGCTGTGCGCACGGCGGTGTCTGTACCTGAGCTACGTGGGCCAGGACATTCGCGACAACAGCATCATCCCGCCGTCCGTGCTGGTCAGCGAGGTGCTGGACTACGTCCGGCAGGGCTTCGTCCCCGAAACGGGCGGAGATATGCTGGAGCGCATTCTCACCCGCCATCCGTTGCAGCCCTTCAGCCGTCGCTACTTCGACGGACGCGGCGGGCTGTTCAGCTACGCCGAGTCCTTGTGCCAGGCCAGCCGGGCCGCCGGAAGCCGCAGCGCCCCGGCGCCGTTCCTGGCCGGGGCGCTGCCCGCGCCAGAGGACGGCGAGTGGTGCCGCGTGGATCTGGACGGCCTGCTGCGCTTCTTCACTAATCCCGCCAGGCATCTGTTGCAGCAGCGCCTGGGCCTGCGGCTGGAGGAGGGCGGCGAGGTCCTGGATACCCGCGAGCCGTTCGCCCTCGATTACCTGCACGCCAGGGAGCTGCGCGCCGAGCTGCTGGAGCGTTGCCTGGCAGGACAAGTTCCGGCGGCAGCCGAGCCGGAGCTGCGGGCCCGCGGCCTGCTCCCCCACGGTGAGGTCGGACGGGTCTGGCTGGGCCGGGAGGCGGCGGCGGTGCAAGTTTTCGCGGGGCGGCTGGCGCCGCTGCTGCCCGAGACGGCACCGGCTCCAGTCGAGATCGACCTGGAGCTGGAGGGCCTGCGGCTGACCGGCTGGCTGAGGGACGTGGGGCCGCACGGGCTGCTGGCGTTCCGGCTGGACGGGATCAAGCCGCGCGATCGTCTGGATCTGTGGCTGCGGCACCTCGCCCTGAGCTGCGGGGCGCCGCCCGGCGTGGCCCTGCTCAGCCGCTGGATTGGCCAGGATGAAGAGCTGCTGCTGGGGCCGGTGGCGGAGGCCGAGGTCCACCTGGGCCGGCTGCTGGCACTGTATCGGCAGGGGCTATCGCGGCCGCTGCACTTTTTTCCCAAGTCGTCGTACGCGTATGCCAGGGCCGCCGCAGACGACCGGCAGGACCCGCTGCGGGCAGCGCAGAAGTTATGGAGTGGCAGCGAACACAGCTGGGGCGAGTGTGAAGATCCTTACTTCGACCTTGCATTACGCGGTGCCGATCCGCTGGACGCCGAGTTCGAGGAGCTGGCCCTGGCGGTCTTCGGCCCCCTGCTCGAAAACCTGGCCAGGGAGTCCGCATGAGCGCACGCGCACCGCAGGCTACACCGCTGGACGTCTTCGGTGCCGCACTCACCGACGTGGGCCTGATCGAGGCCAGCGCCGGAACCGGCAAGACCTACACCGTCTCGGGACTGTACCTGCGGCTGGTCCTGGAGGCTTGGCTCCCGGTGGAGCGGATCCTGGTGGTGACTTATACCAAGGCGGCTACGGCGGAGCTGCGCGAGCGCATCCGCGGCCGTCTGGGGCAGGCGCGGCAGGTCTTCCTGGCTGGCGCGACCGAGGACCCGTTTCACCGCGAGCTGCTGGCGCGGGTGGCCGACCGGGAAGAGGCCGTGCGCCGCCTGACCGCGGCGATCCACGGCTTCGACGAGGCCGCGGTGTTCACCATCCACGGCTTCTGCCAGCGGGTGCTCAGCGACAACGCGTTCGAGAGCGCCATGCCCTTCGAGACCGAGGTGCTCGCCGACGAGGCGGACGTGCTGCGGGAGGTGGTGGAGGACTTCTGGCGCCGGGAGCTGTATCCGGCCTCGCCGCTCCTGGTGCGGTATGTTCTTGCTAAAGGGCTGGATACGGCCAAGCTGCTGCAAGCTATCCGGCCTCACGTCGGCAAGCCGTATCTCGAAATCAGGGGTGCCGCCACCAACCCCGATCCGGGGACCCTGGAGCAGGCGTTCACCCGGTCCTATGCCGCGGCCCGCAGCCAGTGGCAAGCCTGCCGGCCGGAGGTGGAACAGCTCCTGCTGCAAACCAAGGGTCTCAACGGCAACCGTTACCGCCCCAAGTCGATTTCGGTCTGGGCCGAGGGACTGAGCGCCTACTTTCAGCCCGAACAGCCTATGCTCGGCTCTTTCGACAAGTTGGAGAAGTTCACCGCAAGCTACCTCCAGGGCTCGATGAACAAAGGCCACGCCGCACCCGAGCATTCCTTCTTCGATACCTGCCAGAAGTTCAGAGAATCCTTGGAGGCGTTGGAGGCCGGATACGCGGCGCATTTGCAGAGTCTCGAGCGGCGCTTGCTGGAATACGCCGACGAGCAGATGGAGTCCCGCAAGCGCCGGCGCCGAGTCTTATCCTACGACGACCTGCTGAACAACCTCCATGCGGCGCTGGAAGGTCCAGGCGGCGAGGCCCTGGCCGAGGCCGTGCGGCACCAATACGCCGCGGCGCTGATCGATGAGTTCCAGGACACCGATCCGGTGCAGTACGCCATCTTCCGGCGCCTCTATCGGAGCACCGGCCTGCCGGTGTTCCTGGTGGGCGATCCCAAGCAGGCCATCTACAGCTTTCGCGGTGCGGACATTTACGCCTACCTGGCCGGCCGGGAGGATGCCGCCCGCGCCTATACGCTGGAGACCAATTGGCGCTCGGTGCCGGCGCTGGTGCGCGCGCTGAACACGGTGTTCGCCAATCCCCCTCAGCCGTTTCTGTTTCCGGAGATCCCGTTCCGCGCCGCCAGGGCCGCCTCCCGGGAACCGGAGTTCCTGGCCGAGGCCGGCGCTGCGCCCGCCGTGCTGCGCCTGTGGTGGCTGGCCGGCGAGGACGAGTCCAAGGCGCTGGGGAAGACCGAGGCCGCCGCGCTTGCCGCAGAGGCCACCGCGGTGGAGATTGCCCGCCTGCTGAATCTGGGGGCCAGCGGCCAGGCGCGCATCGGCGATCGGCCGCTGGGCGGTGGCGACGTCGCGGTGCTGGTACGCAGCCACCGCCAGGGCAGCCAGGTGCATGCCGCGCTTCTGGCGCTGGGAGTGCCCAGCGTTCGCCATGCCCAGGACAGCGTGTTTCACTCTCCCGAGGCCCTGGATCTTGAGCGTCTGCTGCTGGCGCTGGCCTCGCCGGAGCGCGAGCCCCTGGTACGGGCGGCCCTGGCCACCGGCGTGCTGGGCGTGGGCGGCACCGATCTGTACCGTATGGCCGCCGACGAGCAGGCCTGGGACGCCATCGTCGAGACCTTCCACGCCTGGCACACGCTGTGGCACGAGCACGGCTTCATGCCTATGTTCCGGGATCTCCTCCAGGTGCGCGGGGTGGCCGGCCGGCTGCTGGCCCTGCCGGACGGAGAGCGGCGGCTGACCAATTTGCTGCACCTGGCCGAGATGCTGCAGGCCACCGCCGACCGCGAGCACCTGGGCATGGAAGCGCTGGTCAAGTGGCTGGGCGAGCGGCGTCAGGCCGAGGGCAGCGACAGCGACGAGGCCATGCTGCGGCTGGAGAGCGACGAGCACCTGGTCAGGATCGTCACCGTGCACAAGAGCAAGGGCTTGCAGTATCCGGTGGTGTTCTGCCCCTTCCTCTGGGACGGCAGGCTGGGCGCCGACAAGGACGGGCCGTTGAGCTTCCACGATCCGGCAAGCGGCCATGCGCCGGTTCTGGCCTTCGGCGAGGCGGCCACCGGCGCCGCCAGGGAGCAGGCCAGGCGCGAAGAGATGGCCGAGAGCCTGCGCCTGCTCTACGTGGCCCTGACCCGCGCCCAGCAGCGCTGCTATGTGGTGTGGGGTGCGATCAAGGACGCCGGCACCTCGCCGCTGGCCTGGGTGCTGCACCCGCCGCCGGATACGGCACCCGGTCCTGCGGAGGCCGACAAGCACTTTCGGTCCCTGAACCCCGGGGCGCTGCATACCGATCTGGACCGTCTGGTCGAGGCGGCCGGAGGCTCGCTCTCGGTCGAGCCGGCACCAACGGGGCCGGGCGAGCCGTTTCGGCCCGCCGCGGGCACCGGACCGGAGCTGCGCTCGCGCCGTTTCGGCGGGCGCATCCGCGAGCCCTGGCGCATTACCAGCTTCTCAGCCTTGGCCACCGGCCATGGCGTGGAGCTGCCCGACTACGACGCCGGGTGGAGCGGGGAGGCCGGGCAGGAACCGCTTGCCGGTGCCGCCGACATTCACGCGTTTCCACGTGGCGCCCGCCCCGGTGAATGCTTGCACGCGATCTTCGAGCGGACCGATTTCGCTGCAGCCAACCCGGAAGCGCTCGACGGGCTGGTCGGCAGAACCCTGGCCGAGTACGGCTTCGGCAGCCAGTGGCGGGAGGTGATCGCGCGTATGGTGTGCCGGGTGCTGGATACGGCCCTGGACGCGACCGGCGATCTGCGCCTGGCGGGCCTGCCCGGTAGCCGGCGGCTCAACGAGCTGGAGTTCTACTATTCCGTGACACGGATCGAGCCGGCCGGGCTGCGCCGGCTGCTGGCCGCCCACGGCTTGTCCGCGCCGGGTCCGCTGCGCGAGTTCGTCGAGACCCTGACCTTCGCCCCGGCCCGCGGCTACATGAAGGGCTTCATGGATCTGGTGTTCGAACACGGCGGGCGGTTCCACCTGGTGGATTACAAGTCCAACTGGCTGGGTGCCGAGCCTTCGGCCTACGCGCAGGAACACCTGCCGGCGGTCATGGCGCGCGAGTCGTACTACCTGCAATACCTGATCTACACCGTGGCGCTGCACCGCTATCTGGGCCGGCGTCTGCCCGATTACGACTACGAGCGCCATTTCGGGGGGGTGTACTACCTGTTCCTGCGCGGCATGGACCCGGAGGCAGGATCGGCCCGCGGCGTGTTCCACGACCGTCCGGCGTGGCGTCTGGTGCAGGCCCTGGACGCATACCTGCGAGGGGAGGGGGCGTAGCGGTGCTGGAACGTCTGGATTCGCTGCTGGCCGAGGGCGCGCTCGGGGATCTCGACGTTCACTTCGCCCGGCTCATGGCCCGCCTGGCCGGTGACGACTCCCCGGAGCTGGTGCTGGCGGCCTGTCTGGCCAGTCACGGTGCCGGCAACGGGCACGTGTGCGTGGATCTTCGCGAGGCGGCGAGTCAGACCGTCCTGGACGCAGCGTCACCCGTGGTGGCGCCGCCTCTGGGGCCGTGGCTGGAGCGGCTGCGTGGCAGCCTCGCCGTCGGTGTTCCCGGCGAGCACAAGCCCCTGGTCCTGGACCCCGTGGGCCGGCTTTACCTCTACCGTTACTGGGCATACGAGCAGCACCTGGCGAAGGACCTGAGCGCTCGCGCCGAGGCCCGGGTCGACGACGTCGACGAGGCCGTCCTGCGCGCCGGGCTCGGAAGACTGTTTCCGCCAGCGGGCGGCGGCGCCGACTGGCAGAAGGTCGCGGCCGCGCTGGCGGTGCTGCGGCGGCTGTGCGTGATCTCCGGCGGCCCCGGCACCGGCAAGACCACCACCGTCACCCGCATCCTGGCGCTGCTGGCCGAGCAGAGCCCCGGCCAACCGCCCCGGATCGCCCTGGCCGCCCCCACCGGCAAGGCCGCCGCCCGGGTGCAGGAAGCGGTACGTCTGGCGCGCCAGCGGCTGGACGTGACAGCGCCCATCCTGGAAGCCATCCCGGCGCAAGCCTCGACCCTGCACCGCCTGCTGGGCGCCCGCCCGGACTCGGTCCATTTCCGCCATCACCGCGACAATCCCCTGCCCCTGGACGTGCTGGTGGTCGACGAGGCCTCGATGGTGGATCTGGCCCTGATGGCCAAGCTGGTGGACGCTCTTCCGCCCCGGGCCCGACTGATCCTGCTGGGCGACAAGGACCAGCTCGCCTCGGTGGAGGCGGGCAGTGTCCTGGGCGACATCTGCGGTACCGCCCCGGGGCCCCGCGACGTGCTCCGCCGCCGGCTCCAGGCCGTCACCGGCGACGATCTCCCGCCGCCGTCGGCGGCCGACTCCGCCATGGCCGATGCGGTGGTGCTGCTGCGCCACAGCTACCGCTTCGGCTCGGCCGGCGGCATCGGCGAGCTGGCCGGTGCGGTGAATGCGGGAGAGGGCGGGGCGGTCCTGCGGGTCCTGGACGAAGGCCGGCATCCGGATCTGGCCTGGCTACCGATCACGCGGGCGGTGGAGCCTGGGGAGCGGATGAGGGACGCCGTCCGGGAAGGCTTCGGCCCCTACCTCGCACGGATACGCGCCGGCGCCCCGCCGGCTGAGGTGCTGGAGGGGTTCGGCCAATTTCGCATCCTGTGCGCCCTGCGCCGAGGCCCCTTCGGCGTGGAGTTCCTGAACGAGAGGGTGACCGAAGCGGTATACGAGTACCTCCCCTCCCGCGGCCACGGTCCCTGGTATCCGGGCCGGCCCGTCATGGTTACCCGCAACGACTATCACCTGCGCCTCTACAACGGCGACGTCGGCGTGGCTCTGCCCGACCCCGTCCACGGCGGGGCATTTCGCGTCTTCTTCGAATCCGCCGAGGGCCCGCCGCGTAGCTTCGCCCCCGGGCGCCTGCCGCCGCACGAGACGGTGTTCGCCATGACCGTGCACAAGAGCCAGGGCTCGGAGTTCGAGCGCGTGCTGCTCGTTCTGCCGGGCGAGCCCTCGCCGGTGCTGACCCGCGAGCTGATCTATACCGGCATCACCCGGGCACGGCAGCACCTCACGCTCTGGGGCAACAGGGCGGTGCTCTCCGCAGCCGTCGCGCGGCGCACCCATCGGGCATCGGGCCTGGGGGAGGCGCTGTGGGGGGAGTGAGGTGGCAGTCATCAGTCGTCAGGTATCGGTGAAGAACCGGAAGCGGCCGCTATCGGCCGTTTGAAGCGGACTCCCCCGTGTAGGTCGGGCTGCGCCCGACATGTTGGCTGAGCCGGAAATGTCGGCCGGAGATGAGCCGGAAATGGGGGGCCTGCCCATTTTCTCCGCAGGGTGAAAGCCTCCAGTGGCAAGTAATGTCGCAGGGATGGCGCGCACCGCGCAGGGCGGAACCGCTCGCGGGTTCCGCCGGCCCGAACCACCAAGAACCGTCTCGCGCAAAGACGCAAAGGCGCAGAGTGTAAGACTGGAGCCGAAGGGGGGCTGGCCACGGAATCCACGGAAGCTGTGGCAAACCGAGATTTGCAGCAGAAAGCGAAAGCCAGAACACCCATCGCTTTGTTGTTGGTTTGAACCCGCGATTTCCGCTGCCTGCTCGTATCGCCGTTCCCGAACGCCAGACGAGAAGGCTGACGGCCCCTGGCTCCGTGGCTTCGGAGGTGTCCTGCCTGAACACACTCTGCACCCCACAAGTGATGTCTTCATTCTCCTCGGGGCTGGGGGAGGCATTGTGGGGGGGATGAGGTGGCAGCGGCCAGTGGCCAGCTATCAGTCGTCAGCCATGGCCCGTTTGAGGGGGGTTCCCCTGTAGGTCGGGCTTCAGCCCGACGTGTCGGCTACTGGATGGAATCCCCACCTGTCATATACTTTGCCCTATAAGTCGGCGGCGATGTCTAGAAGGAGCATCCGGTGGAACTGAAACAACTCGATCGAATTACCTTCGATCCCGCGGTCATGGGTGGGAAACCGTGCATCAGAGGTATGCGAGTCACGGTCGGTATGATTGTCGGCATGATTGCCAGCGGCCATGACCGAAAAGAAATTCTCGAGCTGTACCCTTACCTGGAACCGGAGGATATCACTCAAGCCCTCAGTTACGCGGCATGGCGCGCGGAGGAGGTAGAAACAGTCATCGTCTCGGCATGAAGCTGCTTCTCGACATGAACCTCTCGCCAGCCTGGGTCCCGATACTGGAAGCAGCGGGGTGGGGTTCGATCCATTGGTCTACGGTCAGGTCCCCTGAATGCGCCGGATGTCGAGATCATGCGCTGGGCCAAGGAAAACGGGTATTGCGTTGTCACCAATGACTTGGATTTCAGTGCAATTCTCGCGGCTACACGCGCCGAAGGACCGAGTGTAGTTCAAATCCGGGGGCAGGACCTATCGCCGCAAAATCTAGGAACTACGCTGATAGGCTCACTTCGCCAGCATGAACAAACACTCTTGGAAGGCGCTATTCTTACTGTAGACCTGCGCAACGCACGTGTGCGAAGTTTACCTCTGCATTGAGCCACCCGGAGGGGAGAGTGGAGATACCCATCACTCGTGCGCCGGGGATAAAGGCTGGACTACCCAATGGCCGGCCGGTACGTGAATGTCCTATAATCAGCTCGGTTTCGCAGAGGTCCCTATCCGTACCGGCAATAGGCGTATTCGGCCTTATCGAAGAATGTACGCTGGCGCCGGTTACTGCGCTGCATGACGTGATGAGGATACCCGGGGACGACGACCCTTACCATCCTGGCCATGATGCCTCTCCTTGGTTCAGATCGCGGATTAATGGTATGGGGTGCCAAGAGCCAAAGGAATTGGACCTGCGTACAGACGCCACCGGAACAACGCCCAATGCTTAGCGATGTCCGTATACAGCACTTCAGAAGCTTAGGAGACGTTACTCTCAGGTTCTCGCCAGTAACTGTGCTGGTCGGACCCAATGGGTCCGGAAAGAGCAACGTGGTTGACGCGTTGCGTTTTCTGCGAGATGCCGCTGTACACGGAGTCGATCATGCCGTGAGTAGCCGCGGCGGTCCAAACATCATCCGCCAGTTTTCGCCCACCCGTCCTTATGTCCTCGGCATGTCGCTGGACATTGGTCATGAGATTTCTGATGTTGAGTACGACGCCACATACTCCTTTCGTCTTTCGTCTTTCGTCGAAGGAGGATTCGATTAGGGTAGAACGCGAGGAGGCCAGTTGGCACGAAGAGGAGGAGTACTACAACGAACACAGCGACGAGTTCTCCACCGAAGTCTCTTTCCATCAGATTGCCAGGGACAAAGATGGCAGTATTGCCCTGGACGGCAGTACCAGCAGCAGGTTTACTCTACCCGTCGATCGACTCGCGCTCGGCACGGTAGTCGCTTCCGATCCATTCTACGGCAGGATGGCTGAGCCAATATACAGTGAACTCGCCCGCATGCGCTTCGCCGCAATATATCCTAGTATTATCGGCATGCTTCTAGCGATATATCAATCACCGCGCCCGACGCTGCTTGCGTTGGAAGAACCTGAGCAAACAATCCATCCAGGTCTGCTCAGGTTACTTGTCGATGCGGTAAAAGAAGCGTCGACAAGTATGCAGGTGCTTATTACGACACATAGTCCTCACCTACTTGACTATTTCCCCCCCAAGACATATACGTGTAACTAGCCTGATTGAAGGAGCAACGCACGTTTCTCGCATCCGAAGCAGCCAAGTAGAGACTGTGCAGAAGGGTCTGATGACCATGTCAGAGATTATGGCGCTCGATGGTCTGCGGCCTGAGCAGCATCCATGAATCAGCTAATCCTAGTTGTCGAAGGTGATGGAGACGTGCACGCTGCGCCGTTGCTCGTCCGGCGCTTGTTACATGAGACCTACGGCATATTCGACTGGGAAGTTGTCACTCAACGGAGGAGAGATGTCGCCTACCTCCAGGCACTGCGTAACCCGCGCCCCTGGGGTGAAGAGTAAAGCCACTCACCACTTGTCCCGTGGCGCGGAAGCATCGCCGCCTCACCGTTTACCATCTACCCAATAGAGGGTAGCCTATCGTCTACGTCGACACTCTCTCCCGTAATGTCCAGCTAAGCGCGTGCCCGAACCCCTGTCATTCGTCTCTGCGGAGTTTCTCGAGCCGCTCCTCAAGAGGCTGCTCAAGGAGCTGCAGCGCATCGGCAGCGATCGGGCCGAGGAGCTGCGGCGCATCGGGAACGACTTCTCGGACCCGAAGAAGCTGGCCCGCTACTACATCGAGCCCGACTGCCAGCACCACAATCCGGCGGACTACGACGAGGACAACGATCCGGCCTCCCCGGTGCGTTCCGGGGTGTTCAGGACCATCAACGATTTCTTCAACAAGGACGTTCACCTGCGCGGCGGGCGCACCCAGATGTTCGTCCTGGCCGACGCGGGCATGGGCAGCGGGCTGGTTGCCCAGGTACCTGCCCTAGCGCACCTGGAACGATTCGACTTCGGCGGCCGCTCACTGCTGAATCGCAACAGCGAGGGTGCCTTCCGTTTCTCCCACTACAGCGTTCAGGAGTACCTAGTGGCCGACGCCGTTGCGAACGGATGGTTGCCGGCGGTGGGTGAATCTATCCGCGGGACCCCGGTGATCGCGGACTTCCTGTTGCAGGCAGGGGCGCTCGCGCAAGGACTCCGCGTGTTCAGGAAGGATCTTTTCCGCCATGCAACGTTCGCCGACACCTTGAAGGACCGCTCCCGTGGCCCCGAGATGGTCGTCATCCCGCCCCGCGAGTTCTGGATGGGCTCGGACAAGGCCGTGGACCCGGAGGCATACAACGACGAGCAGCCGCGCCACAAGGTGAGCATCACGAGACCTTTCGCCGTCGGCCGCTACGCCGTGACCTTCGACGTGTACGACCGTTTCTGCGAGGCCACGGGGCGTGGCAAGCCGAAAGATCAAGGTTGGGGAAGGGGGCGGCGGCCGGTCATCAACGTTTCATGGGAAGATGCGGCGGCCTACACCCGGTGGCTCTCGGAGCAGACCGGCAAAGGGTACCGGCTGCCGAGTGAGGCCGAGTGGGAGTACGCCGCGCGAGGTACGGAGGGGCGGAAGTACCCTTGGGGCAGTGAGGCCC
>CAYWTP010000052.1:0-16640 GCA_964461215.1 uncultured Ectothiorhodospiraceae bacterium
GTCTCGGTGGCCATGGCCCTGTGGCTGTTCGGCGTACCGCTGCGCGGGTCGTTCTGGGTGCTGGTGGTGTGCTCGGCCCTGTTTCTGCTGGTGGCCCTGGGCATGGGATTGTTCATCTCCATCCTGACCCGCAACCAGTTCGTGGCCGGGATGCTGGCGATCATCACCACCTTTCTGCCCGCCTTCCTGCTGTCCGGGTTTCTGTTCGACATCGACAGTATGCCGGCACCCATCCAGGTGATTACCCACATCGTCGCCGCCCGCTACTTCGTCGCCATCCTGCAGAGCCTGTTCCTGGCCGGCAACGTGTGGAGCGTGATCCTCCCCAATGCCGCGGCCCTGGTCATAATGGCCACCTTCTTCCTCGGCCTGAGCCGCAAGCTAATCCGCAAGCGCCTGGACTGAAGAGTCATGTGGCTGCGCATCTTCGCCCTGGCCCTGAAGGAGTTCCTGGCTCTGCTCAAGGACAAGAAGAGCCGCGTCGTCATCATCGTACCGCCGCTGGTGCAGCTCGTGGTGTTCGGGTACGCCGCCTCGTACGATCTCAACCACGTGCCCTACGCGGTTTACGATCGCGACGGCGGCTACGCGGCGCGCGAGCTGCTCTCTCGATTCGAGGGCTCGCCGAGCTTCCATCTGGTGCGGCGCATCCAGCGCGAGAAGGAGATTGCGAAGCTCATCGATGCCCGCGAAGTGCTGCTCGTGGTGCAGATCGAGCCGCGCTTCACCGCGCGTCTGGCGACCGGGGAATCGGCGCCGGTTCAGGTCCTGATCGATGGGCGCAACTCCAACACCGCCCAGGTTGCGCTCAACTATTCGCGGGAGATCCTCAATCGCTTCAATCAGGACTGGCTTCGCGAGCATGGCCGCCAGGGCCCGCCCGCGAGACTGGTCACGCGCGCCTGGTACAACCCGAACCTGGAGAGCCGCTGGTTCTTCGTCTCCGGCCTTGTCGGCATCCTGACCCTGGTGGTGACCATGATGGTCACCTCGCTGTCGGTGGCCCGCGAACGCGAGCAGGGCACCTTCGACCAGCTTCTGGTCACGCCGCTGCGCCCGGGAGAGATCCTGATCGGCAAGGCTCTGCCGGGGCTGATCATCGGCACCCTGGAGGGCTCGATCGTGGTGCTGCTGGCGGTGTTCTGGTTTAAGGTTCCGCTGGTGGGACAAATACCGACGCTGTACGCCGGGATCGTCCTGTTCCTGTTTGCCGCGGTGGGTGTGGGGCTGATGATCTCGTCGCTGGCGGTGACCTTGCAGCAAGCGCTGCTGGGCGGGTTCTTGTTCCTGGTCCCGTCGGTGATCCTCTCGGGCTTCGCCACCCCCATCGCCAACATGCCCCCGGTGGTGCAGGCGCTGACCTATGCCAACCCCATGCGCTACTACCTGCTCATTCTGCGCGGCGTGTTCCTGGAAGGTGCCTCCATGGAAAGGCTTCTGCCGCAGATGTGGCCGCTGGCCCTCATCGCCGTCATCACGCTGAGCGCCGCCGCCTGGCTGTTCCGGCACCGGATGCAATAGCCCTGTAGGCCAGCGTGACACACAGTCGCATCCCCACCGTCATGCAAAAGCTGGACCGTGGATTCTATGTACGAGACACGGTGCAGGTCGCCAGGGAGCTTCTGGGCAGACACCTCGTTCACGTCTGCGCCGGGGAGGCACGGATCGGCCGGATCGTCGAGGTGGAGGCCTACCTGGGATCCCACGATCTGGCGGCCCACTCGGCCAAGGGGCTGACGCCGCGCACGGGGGTGATGTTCGGCCCCCCGGGGCACGCCTACGTGTACATGATCTACGGCATGCATTACTGCATGAACGTGGTCACCGAGCCCGAAGGCCACGGCTCGGCGGTGCTGCTGCGCGCCCTGGAGCCGGTGCGCAACGTCGAGGGCCGCACTCAGGGCCCCGCCCTGCTGTGCAAGGCGATGGACATCGACCGGCGCCTCAACGCCCACGATCTGCTCAGCGACGATCTCCACATTGTCTCGGGCCCCGAGGCGAGGCCCTTCTCCATCGTCAAACGGCCCCGGATAGGCGTGGACTACGCCGGGCATTGGGCCAAGCGGCTGCTGCGGTTCTACATTCGCGGCAACCCCTACGTCTCGAAGCCGTAGGGTGCGCGGGGTCCGCCAAGAAGGCGTCTTTCCCTTTTCCGCCCGGCCACTGCACCAGCTCCAGGTCAAGCCTACAGTTTGCTTGTCGAAGCCTCTAGAATAGCCTTGGTTATCCCGTGAAACATTCGGGGGGAGCATCGCATCGGATATGTATGAGGACGGGGAACTACGCGTGTCGCGGCAGCTGGGCAATTACCTGGACTGCCCCGACCACGTTATCCAACTAGCTCTGGGCACCCAGCAGGCAGCGGCCAAAGGCGGCGGCCACAAGCGGCTGGGCGAGATCCTCGTGGACGCCGGGGTGCTCAGCGGCAGCCAATTGCTGGCCGGCCTCACGGCCCAGCGCGTTGACCGACTCGGCCGCTGCGTGCTGTTCCAGGGTCTGACCGACAGCGAGCTGGAGAATCTGAGCTACAGCTTCGAAGATATCACGGTTAAAGCCAACCGGACGCTCGTTACCCAGGACACCTACGACGGCTATCTCTACATCCTGGCGTCGGGCAAGGTGCAGGTCTTCCGGCAGGACGACGCCGGACGCGAGATTCCGCTGATGGAGCTGCTGTCCGGAGAGGTCATCGACGAGATGGCCTACTTCTCCGATGGCAAGCGCTCCGCCTCGGTGCGCGCCGTGGAGACCTCGCAGCTCGTGCGCATCCACTATGGCGAACTCAGCCGGTGTCTCGACAGCTGCCCCCGGCTCGCCTCGTCGTTCCTCAAGCTCGTTACCGAACGGCTGCGCCGAACCAACCATGCATACGAGGAGGACGTGCTGCGCCGGCTCACGGCCGAACAAACCCTACGCCACCTCAGCGAGTTCCCCGACCTGTCCGAAGTCCTCGCCCTGAAGCTCGGGATAGAGGGCCTGATTGAGCGGGTCGTGCACACGACCAGCAAGTTGATGGGCGCCGATCGCTCTTCGCTGTTTCTCATCGACCCCACTACGGGGGACCTTTGGTCCAAGGTGGCGGAAGGAGCGGAGATCCGCGAGATCCGGGTGCCGGCCGGGAAAGGCATTGCCGGCTGGGTGGCACAGCACCACGAGATTCTGAACATCCGCGACGCCTATGCCGACGCCCGCTTCAATGCCGAAGTTGACCGGCACACCGGCTACCGCACGCGTAACCTCCTGTGCGGGCCGGTCTTCAACCTCAAGGGCGAGATCATCGGCGTTATCGAGGTCATCAACAAACGCCGCGGCACGTTCCGGCCCGAAGACGAGCAGCTACTCAAGACCTTCTCGCACCAGGCGGCTATCTCCATCGAGAACTTCAATCTTTACCGCCGCGTCGTCAGCAGCCATGAGCAAATGGCCCTGCTGTTGAATATCGCCAGCTCGCTCGGCCTGCTCATCCATGGTATCGGCACCAAGATCCCCCAGATCCTGCAATGCGACCGAAGCTCGGTATTCATGCTGGACCGCTCGCGCCATGAGCTGTGGTCCATCGAAGCACACGGGGCGGAGCTGCGCGAGGTCCGGTTTCCGGTCAACGCAGGCATCGCCGGCCACACGGCGAGCACCGGCGAGACGCTCAATATCCGGGACGCCGACACCGATCCTCGCTTTGATCCGGAGGTTGACGGCAGAGCAGGATATCGCACACGCACGGTCCTGTGCATGCCGCTGAAGAACCGGCAAGACCAGATCGTCGGCGTAGTCCAGGCTTTCAACAAGCAATCCCGCGCGTTCGGCGACGAGGACGTGGAGCTGCTGCGGGTGGTCGCCTCACAGATGGCAATTACCCTGGAGAACGCCCAGCTCTACGCCCGCACCGTGAGCATGAAGAACTATCTGGAGAGCGTACAGGAGAGCATCTCCAACGCAATCCTCACGCTGGACAACGATTTCCGCGTCGTCACCGCCAATCGCGCGGCCCAGGTGCTGCTGGATTGCGCCAGCGAGGATTTGGTCGGACGCGACCTGCGGGAAACGGTCGGCGCCGGAAACCCAGCCCTGGTGGATGTGGTCGCCGAGGTCTACCGCACCCGCGCAAGCGTGGTGCGCTACGAAGTCTCGTTGGGCGTGTCCGCCGGTACCCGGACGGTTAACCTGAACGTAGTGCCGCTGCTGGAGGTAGCCAGGGAAGACCAGGGAGCCGTGGTGGTCCTGGAGGACATCACGCGTGAGAAGCGCATCCACGGCACCCTGACCCGTTACATGCCCAAGGATATCGTGGACCGTCTGTTACAGGACTCCCAGTACCAACGCCTGGGGGGGGTACGCAGCCGTGCAACTATCCTGTTCGCCGACATCCGCGGCTTCACCGCCCTGTCCGAAACCCTGGGTGCCGAAGGCACCATGGATTTCCTGAACGAGTACTTCACGCTGATGGTCGACGAGGTCTTCCGCCAGCAGGGCCTGCTCGACAAATTCATCGGCGATGCCCTGATGGCGGTATTCGGTGTCCCCTACTCCTTGGGCGACGACGCCGTGCGCGCCGTACGCACGGCGCTGCGGATGAAGGAGCTCCTGGCCGGCTACAATACCCGCCGCAGCGCGATCGGTCAGCCCACCGTGCGCATCGGCATGGGTGTGAACACGGGAGAGGTGATCTCCGGCAACATCGGCTCGGAGAAACGCATGGATTACACCGTGATCGGCGACTCGGTCAACATCTCGGCGCGCCTGGAAGGTCTCAATAAGCAGTACGGGACCGACATTCTCATCAGCCAGAGTACCCGCGAGCAGGTAGGAGATGCTTTCTTGCTGCTGGAGCTGGACCGCGTGCTGCTCAAGGGCAAATCCCGCCCTGTACGCCTCTTCCAGGTCCTGGGCGAGAAGGACGATGTGATGAGCCAGCGGGAATGCCGGATCGCGCGCGGTCTCGAGGCCTACCGTGCCCGCGACTTCCAGGCCGCCCTGGCGTGCTTTGAGCAGGCCGGAGCGGACGACGAGCTCTGCGGCATATTCCAGGCCCGCTGCCGGCATTTCCTTGGCAATCCTCCCGACCACGACTGGGACGGCGTGTGGCGGACGTGCGAGAAGTAAGCGCCACGTCGGTAGACGTCACCCGCCATTGCCATTGACCCGCCCGGATCAGGACATCAGCTCCGCCCTGGCGGTGCTGGCCTCCAGGATCTCGCGGCTGGTGATAACACCGGCGACATCCTTGGGGTCACGGCTGCGGCGGCGCCACAGCACCACGGCCCTCTGCGTACCCTTGGCCTTCATGCCGCGCAGCAGCACCGCCCAAGGCGTGTTGGAGGCGACGAAGAACACCGCGGTATCCACGATGAACTCCGGCTTGGCATCGGGTAGCAGATAGCCGAGGTCCTCGCGGGCGATGCCATAGATCCCGCCGTCGCGCGTCACCACCGTATAGCGTGGTCCGTCGCCGGGCTTGTGCTCGGCCTGCCAGCGCTTGAGGTCCTCGAAGTCCACGACCTCGATGTCGCGGGTCATGATGGTATGGGCGTAGCGGCTGGTGGAGATGGCAGCTTCCAGTCCCTGCGGCACGCCGAGGCCGCGCCGTACCAGCTTGAGTGTATAGATGCTCTCGGGCACCAGGTAGACCCGCAGCGCATAGGCCAGCGCCACGGCGATGATGACCGGCAGAATCGCGGCGTAGTCGCGGGTCTGCTCGAAGAGCATGGTGATGGCCGTGATCACCGCACCCGTGGCGCCGCTGAACATGGCGGCCATGCCGGCCACGGCGAACATCACTGGGTCCAGGCCGGCGTCCGGGAACAGCAGCCCCGCCGCGTGCCCGAACAGCGCTCCTAGAGAGGCGCCCAGGAACAGGGCCGGCGAGAATACGCCACCCGAGGCGCCCGAGCCCAGGGTCAACCCGGTTGCGAGGAGCTTGCCGAAGAACAGCGCCAGAAGCAGGTAGGGGTTGGTCAGGGTATTGGTGAGAATGTCGATGATGGTGCCGTAGCCGACACCGCCGACGTAGTACTGGCCGCTGGCTTGCATGAACACATACAGCAGCAGGCCGAGCGCCAGCATACCCGCCGAGTGGCGCACATACAGATTCGGAAACAGCCCCTGGAAGCGGTCCTCGAACCAATAGATGCTGGCGATGAACAGCGCCGAGGCCAGCCCCGTGAGCAGCCCCAGCACCGCCGACAGCAGGAGCGCGACGATGCCGACGTGGTGAGTGGCCAGACTCGCCAGGCTCGGAATGTTGAACGACGGCGCCAGCCCCCAGTACCACCGGCTGATGTAGGTGGCGGTCACCGTCGCGACCGCGACCAGCGATACGGTGCGCGCACTGATGGACACCAGCATCAGCTCGAACGCGAAGGCCAGTCCGCCGATGGGTGCGTTGAAGGTGGCGGCGATGCCCGCCGCCGCGCCGGCGCCAACGAGCACGATGCGCTGGCGCGCCGGCATCTTCACGATCTGCCCCAGCAGCGAGCCGAAGGCCGAGCCAATCTGAATGATGGGCCCCTCGCGGCCGACCGAGCCGCCGGTACCGATGGACACAGCCGAGGCGGCCGCTTTGGCAATCACCACCATGGGGCGGATGATGCCGCGCTGGTAGTGGATGGCGTTCATCACCTCCGGCACCCCGTGGCCTCTGGCCTCGGGCGCGAAGGTGTTGGTGATCCAGGTGACGATGGGGGCGCCCAGCACCGGCACGAAGATGACCCACGGCGCCCAGTGGGTGGCCGCGATGTCGGCATTGGGATCGAAGTGGGCGCTCAGCTCGCCGTAGAAGAACAGATTGTGGATGGCGCCGATGGTGACGCGAAACGCGATGGATCCCAGCCCGCCGAAGAGGCCGGCGATTACGGCCAGCAAAAACATCACCCACGGCCCGAGGCTGTCGTCGGCCTCGGGCGGCCCCGCCGTGGTCTGTTCCTCTTGCACCACGTCCGCCCTCCCCCGCCAGCTTGTCGCAGCATAGCAGAGTGTGGCGATAGGCGGGGAGGCGGTCGGGCCTGGCCGGCAGGCGGCGCCCCGGCGGGTGCTATCCGGATCCGCCGCACGCGGCGCGTTGGCTGCGTGCGGCGGGCTCCCGGGCGTAAGACGGCTGCGGGCTAGTTCTCGGTCAGCAAGTCACCGGGAGTGGCCGGCAGTCGGGGCATGGTCTGCTGCGGGAACTTTCCATCCAGCGCGGTGAGAAAGGCGACGATGTCCCGGACCTCCGCATCGCCCAGATCCTTGTCGAGCTGCGTCTTGCCCATCACGCGCACGGCCTGCGCCAGGTTCGTGACCGAGCCGTTGTGGAAGTACGGGGCCGTATACGTCAGGTTACGCAGGGTCGGCACCCGCCATACGTTGCGGTCGGCATCCTGCTTGGTGACCGTGTACCGGCCCTGGTCCGCGGTCAGCTGGTAGCGGCTGTCGTACGCACTGCCGGGGTAGGTCGGAAACTTCATGAACATGCCTCGTCCGGCGGGCAAGCCGGCGGCTCCATTAAACGCAGGACCGGAATGGCACGCACGGCAGCCCGCCGCGGCAAACGTGTTCATGCCCCGGATCTGCTGGGCTGTCATCGCCTTCGCGTCGCCCTTGACATAGCGATCGTAAGGGCTGTCCGGGGTGATCAGCGTACGCTCATAGGCGGCGACGGCCTTGGCCGCGTTGTCGACGGTGATGACGTCGCCCTTGCCGAAGGCCGCTTCGAAATAAGGCCGGTAGCCGGGAATCGCACGGACGCGGCCGATGGTGGCGTCCAGATCCTTCATCCCCATCTCAATCGGGTTGGCGGGGGGCCCCTTGGACTGCTCTTCCAGCGTGGGCGCTCGGCCGTCCCAGAACTGCACCGACTGGAACGCGGCATTCCAAACCGTCGGCGCATTGCGCCCCCCCACCTGACCGTGTACGCCGATGGACGTAGGGCGGTGATCGTCACCACCCTCCATGACGTTGTGGCAGGAGAAGCACGATACCGTGCCGGTCGAGGAGAAACGCGGATCGAAGAACAGCATCTTGCCCAGCACGACCTTGGCTTCCGTGGTCGGATTATCGGCGGGTGCCGGTGCCTTGTCCGGCAGAGCTGGCCATTGAGCCATGGCGGCCAGCGAGGTTCCGGCCAGTGCGACGAAGCCGAGAAGGGGGGATACGAAACGTCGGGTCATCTTCTTTCCTCCAGAGTGAAAGACGAGGTGACCCTTATAGCCCCCGCAGCTTAAAACAAGCTGAAATCCGCCTCGTGCGGACCGGTCCCGCGGCCCGAAATTCCTAGCCGGCCGCGGCTCCACGCCGACGCCGGTTACCGGTCCGGCAACCGGCGCGCGAAGGCATTAATCAGGATGAGGATGGGAATGATTGCAAGCAGCGGCACAACCAGGTACACGGGCGCCCACGGGCTCGTAGGGGGCGGCGCCAGGTCGTTACCCAGGGACCCGACGGCGAGGAGAAAGAGGCCGAACACCAAGAGCAACCGGCCACCGTAGGCGTTGATCTCATACCAGTTCCGCTCGGATACGAATGCCTTGCGAAGGCGGATACCGTACGCATGGTTCATCGGCACCTTGCGCATGATCAGGGGAAGCGAGACCAGGCTCACCACAAGCCCCATCCCCAGGTGGACGTACGGTATGGGTACGATCATCGATGCCCGCCTGCTGGCTGGAAGACAAGCTCGTTCATCACGGTTCCTCTTCCTCATGCGTTCGGTCGGCGACACGACCGTCCGGCTGATTATGCACCTCCCGGCTACGCCACCGGCGCTCCAGGCCGAAGGCCAGCGCCAGCGCGCTGCCGCCGGCGATCAACAAGCTCAATGCCAGATCCGCGTGCGGGGCCACGTGCGCAAAGTAGAGGGTGTAGATCTGAATGATAAGAAACGTGGCGCCATAGCCAGTGGCCATGCGCAGGGCGAGCCTCGAGCCCAGCAGGATCAGTCCTGCGTTAAGCGCCGCCCACAGGGCGTTGAATAGCAACAGCTCCCCGCTGCCCGCCAGGTGCCAGTGACGGGCATCGCCGAAATTCCCGAACAATGACAGCAGCCACAGCGCCATCTCGCCAAAGAACAAACCACTGGACAGCCACACCTTGAAAAAGCCCCGATACGCCTTGAGCGGCCCGTGCTCACCACCCAAGTGCAGCACGGCGATCCCGGTGATGGCCACCGCGGCCAGCAAGAACCGTAACGGGTAGTTCATGCCGAACCAGTACGCCCCCCAGCCGGAGGCGTAGCCGGTGAATCCCCCGAACCAGAGGAAGAACACCACCGCCGACAGCACCAGCAGCAACACGTTGTTCAGCGCGTAGCTAAGGCCAAGCAGCAGCACCAGGTCGATCAACAGCAACGCCGGCCAGTTTCCGGAGCCCGTGGAATAGATCACGCCGAGGGTGAAGGTGAGACCGATGAGCGTGAAGCCTCCGCACAGCTCCAGGGCCCGGCAGGTCCAGGGCATGGACCGCCGCCGCAGCCATTGGGCACCGGCGAAGAAGCCGAGCATGAGCAACGCGAGACCCACCGCCAGCTTCTCGTAGGTGAAGTGGAAGAAATCCCGCACCAGAATCACCAGACCCGCGGCAACACTCACTGCCCCAAAGATGAGGAACCACCGCCCCAGGGCGTGCCAATCCCAACGCTGGGTCGGATAACGGGCCGCGATCCGCGCGGCAGTAGGGGCGTCGATCAGGCCATCGCGCAACAGCGCCGCCAGCTCACGATGCACCATCCGGCCGACCGAAATGGCGCTCACGGCACCACCCTCACGCCCTTGCGCAACCAGCGGCCCTCACCCTGACGCTCGAAGCCGTAGCCCAGCGCCATCGCCACCGCTCCGCCCACGAGCAGGCAGATCCCCAGCGACAGACGGTCCCAGAAATGCTCGAAGAAGCGCGTGTATAGATCGATGGCCAGGAACACGATCCCGAAGCCCGTCCACCGGGCGTCCTTGAGCCGTGCCCCCGCAACGATCTGAGCGACACAAGCCGCCGTGAAGATCAGCACCCAGGCCAGCGGGCCGTGCGGAATGGTGAGAAACCACAGGGACAGGTTCAGATACAGCAACCCGAAGATCACATACAAGTGTCCGAAGCCGGCCGCGCGCCGCAGCATCGTGCGCTCCCCCACCCGCTCGTGCCACAGGCCAAGCACTGCGGTGATCACGGCGATGACCGCCATGCTCCTAGGCTCCTGGATATCGGCGAAGTAGGTGCCGTACCCCCCGTAGGCATCCCACGCTCCGAGGCCATGAAACAGCATCAGCAGTCCCAGCAGCAGCGGCCAGCGCAGATAGTGGCGGTAGGCGGTGTACAAGCTCGCTGCGGCCACCGCCAGCATCATTACCGGGATCGCGTCCCCGAAGCGCTGTCCGCCGGCCGCCATATACAGCAGCACCAGCGTACCGTAAGCGGCGGCCAGGCCCACCGTAATCACTATTGACCCCGTGAACGCGTACCGGTCCAGCGGATCCGTGGCCAGCCTCGCGCCGTAGAGCCACAGTCCAGCCGCCGCCCCGCCGAGCAGCATCGCCCCAAACCCCTCTGAGCCCACCACCATCCCGACAAACGCCAGGACGGCCAGCCCGAGCTGCAAGAGCGCAAACGCGCCCAGCCACTTGAGCAGGATCGACATGAAGTGTCCCCGCTGATCGTAGCGTTGTGCCAGCCGCGCAGCCAGCTCCCCGCCGACCAGCCCGGCGTGATGCCAGTCCGCCGCCTCTCGCGCCATGGTCTCCCGCGCCCGCAGTCGCATCCTTGTGTCTCCGCCTATTGGTTAGCCGTGTCGGTCAACAATCCTGCTCTGCTTGAATATGCACGCAACAAGAAGAGATTCGCAACCCTAGCCGGCCACGCCGATGCGGCGAATGTACAGCTCGGCACAGCCTTTTCAGCAGACAAGCGTCCCGACCCGACCGGCCTCCCGGGTGGCTCCTTGTGCGGCTTACCGATTGCCTGCTTGCCGATGGCGGCACGCGCCCGGGTATAATTGATTCTTTTGCCTTGTTCACGCATGTCTCTGGAAATCGGCGTTCTGCCCTCGGGCCACCTGCGCTGCCTGTCCTCGGAAGACGGCGGCGCCGGCGCTGAGAGCGCCGGAGACGCCCGCCTTGCGGGCGCTTTTGCGCGCAATCCCGGCGAAGGCCTGTTTGCCCTGGCCGCCAGACGGGACGATGCCGGCCTGTCCCCCTCCCTTGCGTACTGGCGGGTCTTCGCCGCCAAGTATCTGGCTGAGCGCTGCCGCCTGAGACCGGCGGATCCGACGCAGCCCGAATCCGTAGGGCCGCTCGCCGAGGCGGAGGCGGCCTCTCTGCTGGCCGGCGCCCCGCCGATGCGCGGCGCCGAGTACCTGTCGCCCCAGGTCCTGGGCGCCACCTGGGGTGGGCTCGATGAGTGGGTCCGCGGGCAGATCCAGACCCACGGTGGCCTGGCAAAATTTCTGGAGAAGGCGGCGCCCCAGTGGCATCAGGTGGGGCGGGTCTGCTTTCGCCTGGCCGAGAACAGAAGCGACCCGGACTATCCATTTGCCTTCCTGGCCACCTACGCGCCCGAGGTCTCCGGGCAGGGGCAGGTCCGGCATCAGCCGCTGGCCATGGCCCTGCAAGCATATGCCGGCGCCAGGAACAAGAAGGCCCTCATTCAGCTCCTGTCTCCCGTCCAACGCGCCTCAGAGCTCAGCCCCCTGATCCGGGAGCTGGTGGACACGGGCGATCTGTACCATCCCCTGGCCTGGAGCCCGGCACACGCATACGGCTTCCTCAGGGAAATCCCGCTGTACGAGCAAAGCGGCGTGATCGTGCGGATCCCGGACTGGTGGAGGAAACGCGCCCGGCCGCGCGTGGCCGTCAGCATCGGCAGCCGTGAGCCAAAGGCGTTCGGCGTGGAGACGCTGCTGGATTTCAAGCTGGAGGTCGCCTTGGGCGACGAGCCCCTGAGCAAGAAGGAGCTGCGCGACCTTATGCAGGCCGGAGACGGCCTGCTCCTGCTTAAGGGCCAGTGGGTGGAGGTGGATCGGGAGAGGCTCGCCGAGGCACTCGCCCACTGGCAAAAGGTCGAATCGGGGATCGCGCGCGGCGGCGTCTCCTTCGTGGAAGGAATGCGGCTGCTGGCCGGGGCCCCGACCGATCTCGGCGATGCCGGGGCCGAAGAGCAGGAGCGCGAGTGGTCCCATGTCCGGCCCGGACGCTGGTTGGAGTCAAGGCTGGAGCAGCTGCGGGCGCCCGAACAGCTCAAGGCCGCTACACCGGGCAAAGCGCTCAAGGCCTGCCTTCGCCACTACCAGCAGACCGGCGTTAGCTGGCTGTGGCAGCTCTCCCAGCTCGGCCTGGGGGCCTGCCTGGCCGACGACATGGGCCTGGGCAAGACCATCCAGGTGATCGCCCTGCTCCTCGTTCTGAGCAAGCAGCGCCGGGGCAGGCCATCGCTGCTGGTGCTTCCCGCGTCCTTGCTCGGCAACTGGAAGAGCGAGCTGGAACGCTTCGGACCATCCCTGCGCAGCGTCTTCCTGCACCCGTCCCAGGCCGGCCGGCAGGAGATGGAGCGCATGGCCAGCGGCGGGAGTAAGGCCATCCAGGGCGTGGACGTAGTCCTGACGACCTATGGCATGCTCCTTCGCCAGTCCTGGCTGCTGGAGCAGGAGTGGGACCTGGTGGTGCTGGACGAGGCCCAGGCCATCAAGAATCCCGCGGCGCGCCAGAGCAAGGCGGTCAAGAAGCTCAGGGCGGCGTCCCGCATCGCCCTGACCGGCACCCCGGTGGAGAACCGGCTCACCGACCTGTGGTCTCTGTTCGACTTCCTGTGCCCCGGCCTGCTCGGCTCCGCCACGCGGTACAAGGCCTTCGTCGGTTCCCTGTCCCGGCGCGAGACCGACCGCTATGCGCCGCTTCGCAACCTGGTTCAGCCATACATCCTGCGCCGCCTGAAAACCGACCGCTCGATTCTTCCGGACCTGCCGGAAAAGACGGAGATGCGGGCCTACTGTGGTCTTGCCAAGGTCCAGGGCATCCTCTACCAGAAGGCCGTGAAGGATCTGGCCACCGCCCTGGAAGGGCTGGACGGGATCCAGCGCCGGGGCCTCGTGCTTTCCTATCTGCTGCGCTTCAAGCAGATCTGCAATCATCCTTCGCAGCTTCTGGGCGATGGCGCCTACACCCCCGGGGACAGCGGCAAGTTTGCACGTCTGGCGGAGCTGTGCGAGGAGATCGCCTCGCGCCAGGAGAAGGTGCTGGTCTTCACCCAGTTCCGGGAGATGACCGGCCCCCTGGCGGCATTCATGCGCGTACAGTTCGGCCGGCCGGGTCTGGTCCTGCACGGCGGCACGCCGGTCGGCCAGCGCAAGCAGCTCGTGGACCGGTTCCAGAGCGAAGACGGCCCGCCCTTCTTCATTCTGTCGCTCAAAGCCGGGGGCACAGGCCTGAACCTGACCGAGGCATCCCACGTGGTCCACTTCGACCGCTGGTGGAACCCGGCGGTGGAGAGCCAGGCCACCGATCGCGCCTACCGCATCGGTCAGCACAGGAACATCCTGGTGCACAAGTTCGTCTGCCAGGGCACAATCGAGGAGAAGATCGATGCCCTGATCGAGGAGAAGACCGCGCTGGCCAGCGACATCCTGGAAGGAAGCGCGGAGACGCTTCTCACGGAGATGGACAACGCGGAGCTGCTCAAGCTGGTCTCTCTCGACATCAACAAGGCACGGGTCTGAGCGGAGAAGCACAATGTCCTACTATGAGTGGCGGCCCTACGTACCGGTGGCCAAGCGGCGCGCCCGGGCGGCCCGCGAAATGCAGAAGCTGGTCCGCAAGGGCACGCAGATCGACCCGGTGAACATCGCCGGCCAGAAGATCGCCAAGACCTTCTGGGGCAAGGCGTGGTGCAGCCACCTGGAGGGCTTCAGCGACTACGCCAATCGCTTGCCCCGGGGACGGACCTACGTGCGCAACGGCTCGGTGTGCCACCTGCAGATCGACAAGGGACGCGTCCGGGCGATCGTCAGCGGCTCGGAGCTGTACCACGTTGACATTGACATCGCGCCCCTGCCCGCCCGCAAGTGGAAGGCCGTCCGCAGCCGGTGCGCCGGCCACATCGGCTCCATGCTGGAGCTGCTGGAAGGACGCTTCTCCAGGAACGTGATGGAGATCGTGACCCACCGGGAGCAAGGGCTCTTCCCGTTGCCCAAGGAAATCAAGCTGGCCTGTGACTGCCCCGACTGGGCCGTGATGTGCAAGCACGTGGCCGCTACCCTCTACGCCATCGGTGCCCGCCTGGACGACAGGCCCGAGCTGCTGTTCCTTCTGCGCGACGTGGACCACGAGGAGCTCATCGGTGCCGAGCTGAACATGCGCGCGGCAACCGAGGCCCAGGGAAAGCACCGGCGCCTTGCCGGCCAGGATCTCTCCGAGCTTTTCGGCGTCGACATCGAGGCCACCCCCGAGCCCGGCGCAAAGAAGGCCAGGCCCGCCGGGACCCGGAGCCGGTCCAAAGCCAAGGCACCGGCAACGGCAGCGGTGACACGCACGCGCACCGGCACCTCCACCCCCCGCCCTGGGAAGGCCGCCGTCAGCCGCAACAAGCAAGCCGAGTCACGAGCCGCCAACGGCCGCACCCGACGGGTCGCGGCCACTCGGGGAAGCTCGATCGGCTCTGCGGGCAATCGGGCGCTAGTCCAGACCGCCGCCGCGGTCGCCCGCCTGCGCAAACGCCTCGGCATGAACCGCTCCCAATTCGCGCGCCTGCTGGGTGTCAGCCCGGCGGCCGTGTCCAAATGGGAGACGGCAAAGGGCAGGCTCAACTTGCATCAGCGCACGAAGGACGCCCTCAGCCAGGCATCGACCCTCACCGAGGCCCAGGCGTGGGCAAGACTTCAGTAAGCGGCGTGCAGCGGCCCGGTGCTTGCCTCCCCCCGTTGAGCGTTGGGTGTCAAGGCCGGGCTCATCGGTTAGTTCTTAAGCCAAGTGCAAGGTGTCCATGTGAGGTTTGCAGGACCGTTAGCAGCAGGAATGCTGCGATCGAGCCCACAGGGGCGAGCTCCGCTGCTGACATCTCGCCCATCGGACTCTCGCGCAATCATTGGGGGGGCAGCGCCCTCATGGGGCGCGCAGCCGCGGAATTCAACCGGCGCCGGCCACATTGGCCTTCGGATCCGGCACGGCGCGGGCGCCTCTGATGGCGCCGCCACCGAGGTGGATCGACGTGGAGCTTCTGACCTACATCGGACTTGGGACCCTCGCCCTGCTGTCGGCGATCCTCTGGCGGGTAATGCGCAACGCCGCGCAGCAGGTGCGCCTGGCAGAGACACTGGTGCGCATCGAGGCTCGGCTGGACGAGCAGGGACGGCGCACCGAGGCCGTCAACGCCCAGCTCGAGCATCGCGCACTCGCCACGCAGGAGACAGTACGACACCTGGACCTGGATCTTCGGGAGAATCACGCCCGGCTATACCAGCTCCTCGAGCGCCGCCTGGGCGAGCTTCAGGCCCAGCAGGCCGGCAGACTTGCCGACAACCGGGCCGAGATGATGCGCGCCTTCGGCGAGCTGCGCGAGCAGGTGAACGGGGGCTTGGCCGAGCACCGCACCCGCTTCGAGCAGCGCCAGATTGCTGCACTCAAGGTCCTTAACCACTCCTTGCAGACCGGGCTGCAAGGCGTGGAACGCCAGGTGGGCGAGGCCCTGTCGCGCTATGCCGAGGAGCTGGGGCGCAGGGTCGACGGCTTGACGCGGACCACGGATCAGCGGCTGCAGGACATCGGCGGGCTGGTGGACCGGCGACTGCACCAAGGCTTCGAGAAGACCACTGCCACCTTCACCGACGTGCTGCAACGCCTGGCCTTGATCGACGAAGCGCAGAAGCGGATCGCCGACCTCTCTGAGAACGTGGTAAGCCTGCAGGAGGTGTTGGCCGACAAGCGCTCAAGAGGCGCCTTCGGCGAGGTTCAGCTCGGCGCGCTGGTGCGCAACGTGTTGCCGGCCGGAAGCTTCGCTCTTCAACATACACTGCCCAACGACACGCGGGCCGATTGTGTGCTGGCGCTGCCCGAGCCCACGGGACGGGTGGTGATCGACGCCAAGTTCCCTCTTGAGTCGTATCGGCGCATGACCGACGAAGCCCTGGACGAGCCTCAGAGGCGAGAGGCGGCACGGCAGTTCAAGCTGGACATCCGGCGCCACATCCAGGACATCGCCGGCAAGTACATCATCCCCGGGTTCACCTCGGACGGTGCGGTGATGTTCATCCCGGCCGAGGCGGTGTTTGCCGAGATCCAGGCCCACCACCCGGATCTGGTGGAGGCCGGCTACGCAGCCCGGGTGTGGATGTGTTCACCCACCACCTTGATGGCGGTGCTCAACACCGCCCGTGCCGTGCTCAAGGATGACGCGACGCGCCGCCAGATCCACATCATCCAGGTCCACCTGGCAGGCCTGGCCAAGGACTTCCAGCGCTTCCGCAAGCGCATGGACAATCTGGCGCGCCACATCCACCAGGCCAACCGGGACGTAAGCGAGGTGAGCGTCTCGGCCAGCAAGATCAGCGACCGCTTCGACCGCATCGAACGGGTGGAGCTGGAAGAGGAGACGCTGGAGCCGTTGCCGGTCCAGGACGGACAACTGAAGGCTTCAGGCCTGAGGCCTGAGGCCTAAAGGACAAGGGGCAAGAAACCTCAGTAACCATCCATCTCTGT
>CAYWTP010000053.1:0-16551 GCA_964461215.1 uncultured Ectothiorhodospiraceae bacterium
TTTTCGAGCGTCCTCTGAAGGACATCTCCTTTGGATACCTGCTGCTGCGCCTGTTCCAGACCGCGCGGCGCTTCAACATGGAGGTGCAGCCCCAGCTCGTGCTGCTGCAGAAGACACTGCTCAACATCGAAGGCTTGGGGCGCCAGCTCTACCCCGACCTGGACCTGTGGCGCACCGCCAAGCCGTTCCTGGAACGCTGGATGAGCGAGCAGCTTGGGGTGCGCGCGCTGGCTCGTGAGCTGCGCGCGAATGCGCCGCGCTGGGGGGAGATCCTGCCGGTGCTTCCGGGCCTGGTACACGACGTGCTGGTGCAAGCGCGCGACGGCAGGCTCAAAGTGGACTGGGAGTCGCGAGAGCTGGCCCGCCTGCGCCGCGAGATCCGGCGGGCGAACCACCGCAGCGTACTCGCGGTCATGGGTTCGGCGATGGCGCTCGCCGCTGCGGTGCTCCTGGCCCTGGATGGCTTCGCTCCGCGCATGTTGGGCCCCCTGCCGCTGGCCAGCTGGATCCTGGGCGGGCTGGGGACCCTGCTGCTGTTCGCGGCATGGCCGCAAGACTACGAGTGAAGATAGTGTCGAGTGTTAAGTTGTGAGTGTTGAGTCGCAAGAGGTTGGTCACTGGCGTGCTCTTCCCCCTAAACGCCAGTCACTCAGCGCTTAACACCAGACACTGGCTTCTCATTTTGGTCTCATCAGCTTCTCTTCCACCTCTTCGCGCTTGGCCCTGCCCACCAGTACCTCGATCAGGTGCAGCGCGAAATCCATGGCGGTGCCGGGACCGCGGGAGGTGATGAGCTTGCCGTCCTGTACCACCGGCTCTTCGCGGTAGCTCAGTCCGGCGATGGCGCTGGCGTCGATGGCCCCGGGAAAGCTGGTGGCCTGCCGGCCTTCAAGCAGTCCGGCGCTGGCCAGCACCTTGGGTGCGGCGCAGATGGCGGCGGTGAAGCGGCCGCTCCGGGCCATGCGTAGGAGCAGGTCCTTGATCCGGTGGTCCGCGTTGAGATTATCCGCTCCCGGCAGTCCGCCGGGCAGCACCACCATGTCGAAGTCCTGCCGCAGGGCCGCGTCCAGGTCCGCGTCGGGGACCAGGACCACGCCGCGACTTGCGCGTACGGGGGCGCCGTCGAGGCCGGCGGTTACAACGGTGATCCCGGCTCGGCGCAGCAGATCAATGACGGTGACGGCTTCGAGCTCTTCGCAGCCTTGAGCGAGGGGGACGAGCACAGTTGCCATGAGGGTGGTCTCCGTTCGTAACCGATCACCTCCGAAACCCGGACCAGGCGTACCCCGGAGCGCTCCAGTGCGGGGAGCTGATTCTCGAGAAGCCGGAGTGTCTCAGGATAAGGGTGTCCGATACCCAGGGCGACGCCGCGTTGCCGGGCCAGGTCGACGAGCCTGTGGAGCTGCCCGGCGATAGCCTGCGGATCACGGTCATCGTCCAGGAACACGTCCCTGCTGGTGGTGGGAATGCCGTCTCGTTCCGCCATCGTTGCGGCAACCGTACGGGCGGTGGTGCGGCTGTCCACGAAGTACAGGTTGCCGCGATTGCTCAGCGCGCGCATCAGCCACCGCATGTGCTGCGCATCGGCGGTGAGCAAGCTGCCCATGTGATTGCTCACCCCGACGGCGAAAGGGATGTCAGTCAATGCGTCCAAGAGTGTCTGCACCAGCTTGCTGCGGCCCATGTCCTCGGTCAGTCCGTTCGGCCCCAGCGCCTTGTGCTGCTCGGACTCCATGGGCAGATGCAGCATGATCTCCTTGTGGTTGGCGTGGGCGATCCTGGCCAACTGTCGGGCATACGGAGTATGGGGAAGAAATGATACCGTCATCACCCCCGGCAGCCGGACCGCCCGCAGGCCCTCTGCGAGGCGATATCCCAGGTCGTCGATGATGATGCCGACGAGGGCGGGGCGGCCGGCGATTGACGCCGGGCCGGCCGTCGCCGCGGCTGCAAACCATGCAAGTGCAGCCGCGATCAGCCATGCTTGGAGCCCGCGGCGGTGGTTGGATCCCGCCATCCCGGCGGCGGCTAGCCCCGGCCGCGTCACGACCGGTACCGGTGTACGCTAGCCCTGCGCACCACGCAGGATCGCCATGCCCTTGAGCAGGTTGAGGGCCTCGTACAGGGGGTAATCCTCGCTGGCCAGGGATGCAATGGCCTTCTCCTTCTTGCTCTTGGCGTTTTCGCCTGCGGTCGCAGCCTTCTTCTTGGGCTTGCCACCCTCGTCGTTGCCGTTGGTCAGGTGGTGGGACAGATTGACCTCCTTGAGTCTGTCCGCGCTCTTGTCCTCGGCTTTTGCCACCTTCAGGGGCTCAAGCACGATATCGGGCGTGATGCCTTCGGCCTGAATCGATCGCCCCGAGGGCGTGAAGTAACGGGCCGTCGTCAGCTTCAGGGCCGAGCCGTTGTCCATGGGCAATATGGTCTGCACCGAGCCTTTGCCGAAGGTCTTGGTCCCCATGAGCACCGCGCGCTTGTGATCCTGAAGCGCGCCGGCAACGATCTCCGAGGCCGAGGCCGAGCCGCCGTTGACCAGCACGACCATCGGCGCGCCCTTAAGGATATCGTTGGGCTTGGCGTTGAACTTGAGCTCAGAGTCCTTCACCCGGCCTTCGGTGTATACGATCAGGCCCTTGTCCAGGAATGCGTCGGACACCGACACCGCCGCGCTCAGCACGCCCCCGGGGTTATTGCGCAGGTCCAGCACCAGCCCTTTGAGGTTCTTACCATACTGCCGCTTCAGATCGCTGATGGCATCGCGCAGGTTCTCCCCCGTGTGGGACTGAAACTGGGTGATGCGCACGTAGCCGAAGCCAGGGTCCAGCATCCGGCTCTTTACGCTCTTGACCTTGATGACGTCGCGCACGATGGTGATCTTGATGGGCTGCTGCACGTCCTCGCGGATGATGGTCAAGGTGATGCTGCTGCCGGGCTTGCCCCGCATGATGTTCACCGCGTCGTTCAGTGTCATCCCCTTAACCGGCGTGTCGTCCAGGCGGATGATAAGGTCTCCCGCCTTGACCCCGGCCCGTTCGGCCGGCGTGTCATCGATGGGAGCCACGACCTTGACGAAACCATCCTCCATGCTGACCTCGATGCCCAGCCCGCCGAATTCGCCGGTAGTGCCGACCCGCAGCTCGTTGTAATCGTCCTTGTCGAGGTACGCCGAATGCGGATCCAGGCCGCTCAGCATTCCGCGGATGGCACTGTTGAGCAGGGTCTTGTCATCCACCGGCTCGACGTAGTCCTCCTTGATCTTCTCGAAGACCTCGGTGAACGTTCTGAGCTCTGCCAGAGGCAGCCCTTGGTCTGCGTCCTTCTCGGCCAGCACCCCTTGGCCCAGGGACAACAGAATGCCCAGGATCAGACCGGTGAGAAGCAGGGGGAGATTGCGAATCGTTTGCCTCATGGGGTTCCTCGGGGCGGAGCATCGCCAGGCGAATTGAACAAGGATACAGGGGCCTGCTAAGGGCTTACAAGGTTGGGCTTGCCGGCCAGTCGCCGATCTTCCCGGCACCACGCCGATGGGTTCAACGGCACTCCTTTGCGGCGGATCGCGAAGTACAGTCCCGGCTCGCCCGGTCCGCCGGTATCACCGGCGATGGCAATGGGATCGCCCGGGTCGACCCAGTCCCCGGTCTCTTTGAGCAGGCTCTGGTTGTGGCCGTATAAGCTCATGAAGCCATCGCCGTGCTCGATGATGAGCAGCAGGCCTTGTCCGCGCAGCCAGTCGGCGAAGGCTACGCGGCCGTGATACACGGCCCGTACGGTATCTCCCGGTGCCGCACTTATCAGCACTCCTTGCCATTTGAGGGTTCCGTGGCTGCGGGGTTCCCCGAAGCTGAAGCGCAGGGGCCCGCGCACCGGCCACGGCAGCTTGCCTTTAAGGGACGCGAAGGGCGTGTGCTGGTCCAGGCTTCCTGGAATGTCGGCAAACATATCACGCAGAGCGTCGAGCAGCCGCTGGAGCTGCTTTTCGTTCTCGCTCAGCCGTTGCAGCTCGCGGCCGCCCTGAGTGATCTCTTGCCGCAGCCGGGCCAGCACCTCCTGGCGGTTATCGTGCTCGGCCTGCAGCTCCTTGCGGCGCTCGGACTTACGTTCCTGAAGCTGCGTCAGGGCGTTGGTCTCCAGCCGAATGGCGTCCTCGAGGTGGGCCAGCCGCTCCAGGCGCTGCTGCAAGGCGTGGATGCGTGCGGCTCGCGCCTTGCTGAAATATCCGTGGTAGGTCAGCGCCCGTCCCAGGGTGGCCGGGTCCTCCTGGTTGAGCAGAATCTTCAGGTAATCCTGACGGCCCATCATGTAGGTGGCCCGGACCTGCGCGGCCAGCGCGGTACGCTGCGACGTCAGACCCTGGATAACGCGGCGCTTCTCCGTGCGCAGCTCCGTGAGCCGTTTCGCCTTGGCGTCCAGGGACCGTTCGATGTCTCGCAGCTCGGCGGCCAGCCGCCCGCTGCGGACCTCGGTGGTACGCAACTGCTCCTCCAGACCGCTGCGCGTGCTGCGTGCCTCGGACAGGCGTTGGCGCAGAGCCCCCATGCGCTCGCGCAGGCGCTGCAGCTCCGCGGCCTTCTGCTCCTGGGTGCCGGCGCGGGACGCCTGCATGAGCGGGGCCGCGCCCAGGCCGAGCCACAGCAGCACGGGCCCCAGCAGCAACAGCTTGAACCTTGAACGCAACGGATGGGTTAGCACGATGCGGGCAGGATACTACGGATGCGTCACTTGCGTACCTGCCGGGGCCGGGCTTAGGGTGCCAGCGCCGGGCGTTGAATCAGTCGGGGCGGGCCTTGGTCTGCGCCAGTGCCACCAGGGAGTGGCCACCCATCTCACTGGGCTGCGCCAGTCCCATCAGCTCGAGCATGGTGGGTGCGACATCGCGCAGTGCTCCGGTGCTTGCAACGGTGGCGGGCCGCCCGATGTAGATGAAGGGAACGGGGTTCAGCGTGTGGGCGGTGTGGGGCTGGCCCGCCTGCGGGTTGAGCATCTGCTCCGCATTTCCGTGGTCCGCGGTGAGGATCATTTCTCCCCCTGCGTTCTGCACGCTCTGGTGGATCCGGTACAAGCAGCTATCCAAGGCTTCGATGGCTTCCACGGTGGCCTGGAAGTTGCCGGTATGGCCCACCATGTCGGGATTGGCGAAGTTGCAGATGCATACGTCGTACTTGCCGCTGCCGATGGCTTCCACCAGGCGATCGGTCACTTGGGGGGCGCTCATCTCCGGCTTCAGATCATAGGTGGCGACGTTGGGAGAGGGCACCAGGATGCGGTCTTCACCCTCGAAGGGGTCTTCCCGGCCGCCGTTGAAGAAGAAGGTCACGTGGGCGTACTTCTCTGTCTCGGCGATGCGAAGCTGGCGCAGGCCGAGGTTTGCGATGTACGCGCCGAACACGCTGTGCAGGCGTTCCGGCGGGAACGCCACCGGGACGTCGAAGTCGGCGCTGTACTCGGTGAGGCTTACGAACGTACCCGGCTTCAGGCGCCGAGCGCGCGCAAAGCCGTCGAAGTCCGCCTCGATGAACGCCCGGGTGATCTGTCGGGCACGGTCAGAGCGGTAGTTCATGAACACGACCGTATCCCCATCCTCTACCCGCACCGGATTCTCCCCCGGGGGCACGATGGCCGTGGCGTGCACGAACTCGTCCGTCTCACCCCGGGCGTAGGCCATCGCCAGCGCCTCCATGGCGTCCGCCGCCTGAAACTCGCCTTGGCCTTCGGTGATGAGCTCGTAGGCGGCCTGGACGCGCGGCCAGCGATGGTCGCGATCCATGGCATAGTACCGGCCTATGACAGAGGCGAAGCGCCCGCTGCCCAACTCGGCGAAGCCTCGCTGGGCCATCGCGATGGACTCCGCCGCGCTCTTGGGAGGAGTGTCCCGGCCGTCCAGAAAAGCATGCAGGTAGAGCCGGGAGACACCGTGTTCCACCGCGAGCCGCGCGCAGGCCATCACCTGGTCTTCGTGGCTGTGGACGCCGCCGGGAGAGAGCAGACCCAGGATGTGTACCGCCTTGCCGCTGTGCGCCGCCGCGTCCACCGCATCCGTGAGGGTCTGATTGGTGAAGAAAGAGCCGGTGCGGATGGCGCGACTGACGCGAGTGAACTCCTGGTACACCACCCGCCCCGCCCCCAGGTTCAGGTGGCCGACCTCGGAGTTGCCCATCTGCTCGGCCGGGAGCCCCACATCCGCCCCCGAGGCGTGGAGCAGTGCATGCGGATAGGTACTCCAGAAGTAGTCCCATGCGGGGGTGCGGGCCGACTTGACGGCGTTGTAGTCGGGCTCTTCGCGGTATCCCCAACCGTCAAGAATGACCAGTACGAGGGGCCTTATGGTAGCCGGCATAGGTGCAGTGATGGCGCAAGTGGTTGCTTAAGCAGATTTAGACGCAGTCTAACATGAACTCCGGGAAAATGTCCGCCGTCGTGCCTGCCCATTCGGCGACGGCGCTGCTCTCTAGTACAGCGGCTTCTCCGGCCCCACCTCGGCGGCCGATGGTCCCTGCGGCTCATGCCCGCTGAGCATGGGCGGAGTTCCGATGCGCCGTTCGGGGAGTAGCGCCCGCGGGGCGAAAAAAGTATATTCGTGCCATTATCACTGTATAATTCAATAGTTAAAAACTGTTAAGCGCGGATCAGGCTGAGATCTCCAGCGGCAGGCCGCTGGGCTTAGCGTTAAGGAAGGTAGGGCGGATTGAATATGAACGATGACGGTCTGGCCGGACTGCTGACCCGCGACGAGGACATCGTGCGGGCTTCCCGCTCGATGAAGGCCATCGCACACCCGCTGCGCCTGAAGATCCTGTGCACCCTCGGCAATCGCGAGATCAGCGTTCAGGACATCGTGGAGCAGGTGGGGACGTCCCAGAGCAACATCTCCCAGCACCTTGCCATTCTTCGCGACAAGGGAATCCTCACCGCGCGCAAGGATGCCAACCGGGTCTACTACCGGGTGGGAGATTCGCGGACGCTGCGCTTGATCGCCATGATGCGCGATGTCTTCTGCACGTATAGCTAAGCCGGTCCTGTCGCCGCGGGGTTGATTTGTGGGTCGCCCGCCAATATATGTGAACCTGCCGGTGGAGCCGCAGGTTGCACGTCGGGGCCGTGGCCGGCGGTCCCGCACCCTTGAAGTCTGACCTGAGCCGTCCCTACCGGCTGCGGCGCATGGGTGTCCGCCGCTGGCGCGGCACCGGTTCGGGACCTCGGAGATGAATATGAACACAGAACGCATCGTGCGCATCGCGGCTGGGGCCTTTATCCTGCTGACCCTTGGTCTGGGGGTTCAGGGCAGCCCCATCTTTCACGATGTCAACTGGCTTTGGCTCACGGCGTTCGTCGGCGCCAACCTGTTTCAGAGCGGGTTTACGCGCTTCTGTCCGCTGGAGCTGATTCTGCGCAAGGCAGGCGTTCGCGGCGGCAGCCTGTAGGACCCGGCCGGCAATGGAGCGACTGGTTGAGTTCGGCGGGAATCATCCCGGGCTTTTTCTGGCGCTGGCGGCAATCGTCCTGGCCCTGGCATGGACCACGTTTCGTGGCCGCATGCTGGGCTTCAGGTCGGTAGAGCCCATCGAGGCGATCCAGCTCATCAATCACGAGGACGCCGTGGTGCTGGACATCCGCGAGGAGCACGAGCTGAAGGACGGCAAGATCCTGAATGCGGTGCACATTCCACTCGGGCGGCTCAAGGACAGTCTGGACAAGCTTGACAAATATAAGGATCGACCGATCATCGCCAGTTGCCGGTCCGGCAGTCGGTCGCATGCCGCGTGTGCCACTCTGGGCAAGAGTGGCTTCACCCGGGTCTACAATCTGAAGGGCGGGATCCTGGCCTGGCAGAATGCCAGCCTGCCATTGGTCAAGAAGTGAGGTGCCGTGCAGCACATCGTTTGCCCCCATTGTGACAGCGTAAACCGGATCCCTTCGGACCGCAGGCTGACCGATGCCAAATGCGGCAAGTGCCACCGGCCTTTGTTCGTAGGGCATCCGCTGGCGCTGAGCCAGGCGCGTTTCACGCATCACCTGGAGCGTAGCGATATTCCCCTGCTGGTGGATTTCTGGGCTGCCTGGTGCGGACCCTGCCAGATGATGGCGCCCTACTTTGAGCAGGCCGCCGCTCAGCTAGAGCCGCGGGTGCGCCTGGGCAAGGTGGACACCGAAGAGGAGCCGGCGCTGGCCAGCGCGTTCGGCATCCGGGGGATCCCGACCTTGATCCTGTTCCGCGAGGGTGCCGAGGCGGCGCGCGTATCGGGGGCCATGGATCTGAACAGCCTGGTGTCCTGGACCCGCCAGCACCTTTGACGCGCCCCGGTCGCGCCGCGCCGGGATATATCCGTGCTCGGCTGCTCATGCCCGCCAGACCTGGGCCGAATTCCGACGGCCCGGCGATGGACCGGGGACCCTCGCGCCGTCGATGGTATACTGCCCACGTCCGGACAGGTGGACCTTCGCCCCCCTCCGGCTCGTGACCTCCTCTCATTTCGTAGACCAGCAACGACTCGGAGCCAGTGCCATGCCTTCACCCGACGAGAACAACGCGCAACCCCAGCAGCCGGGCGCCGGTGAACGGCAGTTCGCGATGCAGAAGATCTATGTCAAGGACATTTCCTTCGAGACGCCGCACTCGCCCCAGATCTTTTCCGAGCAATGGCGCCCGGACGTAAATCTGAATCTTTCCAGCGAAGCCGCACCTTTGTCCCAGAATCTCTACGACGTGGTACTCAGCGTCACGGTGACGGTGAAGGTGGGCGACAAGACCGCGTTTCTGGCCGAGGTCCAGCAGGCCGGGATCTTCATGATGGCCGGCTTCGGCGACACGGAGCTGGGTCACATGCTGGGGAGCTTCTGCCCGAGCATCTTGTTTCCCTACGCCCGGGAGACCGTGTCGGACCTGGTGACCCGGGGCGGCTTTCCGCAGTTTCTCATGGCGCCCGTGAACTTCGACGCGCTCTACGCCCAGCACCTGCAGCAGAAGGCGGGCCAGGTGGGCGCAGACACACTCACCCACTGAGCTCCTGGGGCCGGCGGGTTCTGCAAAGGATCCTGCCGGCTCCACCCCCGTTGCCGACATGCGGCAAGAGCAATCCCCCGTCGCGGTGCTAGGGGCCGGCTCCTGGGGTACGGCGCTGGCCATTCTTCTGGCCGGCAACGGCCAGCCAGTCCGACTATGGGTCCGCAACCCGGAGCATGCCGCTGACTTCAGGGGCCAGCGCAGCAATCCGCGTTATCTGCCTGGCGTGGCGTTTCCCCCCCCGCTGCGGGTGACCTCGAGCCTGGAAGAGGCGGTGGCGGATGCCCCGGACATACTTGTCGCGGTGCCCAGCCACGCGTTTAGGGAGGTCCTGGAACGTCTGGTTCCCCGGCTGCACCCGCGCCAGCGGATTGCTTGGGCGACCAAGGGCCTGGAGCCGGGCACCGGACAGCTTCTGGATCGGGTGGCTGCCGACGTCCTGGGCGCAGACCTGCCTACCGCGGTCGTTTCCGGGCCTACCTTTGCCGCGGAGGTGGCGGCCGGCCTTCCCACGGCGATTACCGTGGCCTCTGCCAGCACGGCCTTTGCCGCGGAGCTGGCCCAGCGGCTGCACAATGACCGGTTCCGGGTCTACGTCAGTGGGGACGTGACGGGTGTCGGGCTGGGCGGTTCGATTAAGAACGTGCTGGCTGTCGCTGCCGGAATTGCCGACGGCCTGGGCTTCGGCGCCAACACCCGGGCGGCTCTGATTACCCGGGGGCTGGCCGAGATGATGCGGCTCGGTGAGCGTATGGGCGGGTGCCGCGAGACCTTCATCGGGCTGGCCGGACTCGGCGATCTGGTGCTGACCTGCACCGATGACAAGTCGCGTAATCGGCGCATGGGGCTGGCGCTGGCCAGGGGCGAGAGCCCCCGGCAGGCCCAGATCCGCATCGGGCAGGTCGTGGAGGGCGTTGGCACCGCCCGTGAGGTCGTGCGTCTGGCTCAACGCTATGGGGTCGAGATGCCGATTTCGGACCAAGTGTTCCGGGTACTGCATGAGGGCTTGTCTGCCCGGGCCGCCGTGGATGCTCTGCTGTCGCGGGAAGACGTACGCGCCGAGCGCATCTGATTCGGACCGGATGCTAAAGCCCGGCCGGACTCCCTGCGCTAATCCACCGTACGGAACGCCCGAGCGTGATCCGATCTCCCGTGCCATCCAGGTCACCGTCACCCGCGGGGCGGGTCTGCCGCCTTAGTGGAAGTGAGGGAGTCAACGTTTGCCTACTAAAGTGTCTAGCTGTTCAAAGTTTGAATGATTAGAGCTGGAAGCGAAGAAGAGAAAATACTGATTTACTGATAGACTACGACGGCAGGAGCCGCCGTCGTCTGCTATTCTGTTGTAAAACTTGAAGGTACTTTACTTAGTTCATAATTGACTTTAATCTTCGATGCCGGGGTACGTCCGCTACGCCACCGCCGGGGCATGCTCGCTCGGCCCGCGCGCGGATTGCGCGTCAGGCGTCGCGTGCCGGAATGAGGGGCTGGCAGTTGGCGCCGCAGCGGCCGATTCGTCATAATCTCCCGCAGTGTGCCAACTGAGTACTCCCGCTGCTAAGCGAGGGGAATAACCGATGGATAGTCGTGAATGCGTTAGATCTGTAGACAATCGCTCCGGGCCGCGGTCCCGGCTTGCGGCGGCCATGGTGGCATTTGCGGGAATTGGCTTCAGCGCGACAGGGCATGCCCTGTCACTGGAAGAAGCGGTGCGCGCTGCCGTGACGACGCACCCTCAGGTCAGTGCGGCCCAGGCGGAGCGGCGGGCGGCTGAGCAGGAGGTCCGTCAGGCGAGAGCCGGCTACTACCCATCCTTGGAGCTCAATGCCGGCATTGGGCGGGAATTCAGCAGCATCGACCAGCTTCGTGCGGCGGGTCTGGACGCCAGGGCCATGACCCGGCGGGAGGCCGGCCTCACTCTCACTCAGACTCTGTTTGACGGTCTGGCCACCCGCAACCACGTGGACGCCGCAACGGCCAGCCTGCAGGCGGCCGACAGCCGGGCCACGGACAAACGGGAGGCGGTTGCCCTGAAAGCCGTTCAGGTCTATCTGGATGTGGTGAGGGCCAGGCGTCTGGTGGCACTGGCCGAGGCTAACGTCGCGTCCCACCTTGACATGGCTGACAAGGTGGGGCTCGGGGTTCGCCGTGGAGTCTCCCAGCGGGCCGATCTGCAGCAGGCCATGGGGCGGCTGGCCCTGGCCCGCAGCACGCTGGTGGCGCGGCAAGCCAAGGTGCTCGAGGCGGAGACGAACTATGCCCGCGTCGTTGGTGAGCCGCCTCCCGCCGATCTGCTTGAGCCCAAGGTTGCGGAGGCCACCTTCGTGCGTGCCGGGGCGCTGAATACGGAGCTGCTCAGCCGGTCCAGGAGCGAGGCCACCAGTGTGGCGTTGAAGGAGAATCCCTCTCTCAAGGCGGCCCTGGCCGACGTGGACGCGGCTGCCGCAGCAGCCCGGGCGGCAAGGGCAGGGTATATGCCCAAGATCTTCCTGGAAGTCAGGGCGGACAAGGACCGCAATCTGTCCGGCGTAAAAGGTGCCAGCAACATATCGGCGTTGATGCTGATGGCCCAGTGGAATCTCTACCGGGGTGGGGCGGACGAAGCGCGCGAGAAGGCCCTGGTAGAACGGCGCTTCGCCGCCCAGGACACGGCACTGGACAGCCGCCGCGCGGTAGAGGCCGGGGTTGCCCTGTCCCTGCAATCGGCGGCGACTTCCCAGGAGCGCCTCGTACATCTGAAGGAGTACGTTACGGAGAGCGAGTTGACCCTTCACTCTTACCGGGCCCAGCGAGAGCTAGGCCGGCGCTCCCTGCTGGACGTACTCAATGCCGAGAGCGAACTGTTCACGGCCCGCTCCAATCTGGAGGAAGCGCGCATCGACACTATTTTGGATCATTACTACGTGCAGGCCAGCCAGGGCCGCCTCACCCAGAGCCTGGGCCTCAGCGCCGCCGACTGAAGGCGCGGTGCCGGCAGCCCGCCCGCATGGCTTGCCCCAGCCTGTGATGCCCGGTTCCCTCACGTGGGGCTCGTGGCAGCATCGCTAGTTCCGGACGCATTACGACTATGGGTGTGACCCAGACAGCCGACCTCAATCCAGCGGCCGCGGCTGCCGAGGCTCCGGAGCACAGGCTGGACGACCCTCTGCTCGACTGCCTGGTGATCCTGACCCGGCTCCACGGTAGACCCCTCTCAGCGCCGGCCCTGGCGGCGGGAATGCCGTTGGAGCGGCACCGTTTCACGCCTACGCTGCTGGTGCGTGCCGCCGAGCAGCATGGCTTCTCGGCGCGGATCGTGAAGCGTCCGCTGCCACACATCTCACCCCTGGTGTTGCCGGCCGTGCTGCTGCTGAAGAATGGCGATGCCTGTGTGCTCAATGGCCTGCACGACGGCGGCTTGGCCGAAGTGATCTTTCCCGAGACCGGTATCGGGGCCAGGACGCTGCCCTTGAACGAGCTGCGGACCGACTACGGCGGCTACTGCATCTTCGTTCAGCCGCGGCCCAAGCCCGACGGGCGCGGCGGAGACGAGGCTCCCGCCGCACCCCGCTCCTGGCTTTGGGGCACGCTGTGGCGGTTCCGGCGCTACTACCTGGAATCGATGGTAGCCGCGCTGCTGGTGAGTATGCTGACCCTGGCCACCTCCTTGTTCACGATGAACGTTTATGACCGGGTGGTCCCCAACAACGCCATCCCCACGCTGGTGGTGCTGGCGGTGGGCACGGCCATGGCCATCAGCTTTGAGTTCCTGGCACGGACCCTGCGCGGATACTTTCTGGACTTTGCCGGCAAGAAAGCCGACGTGCTGCTGGCCGGATACCTGTTTCAGCAGGCCATGGGGCTGCGCATGGAGGCCCGCCCGGCCTCGGCCGGCGCCTTCGCCTCACAGCTTCGGGAGTTCGAGAGCCTGCGGGATTTCTTCACCTCGGCCACCCTGGCGACCCTGACGGACCTGCCGTTCGTGTTCTTCTTCATCTGGGTAGTGTCCTTGATCGGCGGGCCTCTGTATGTGGTGCCCCTGCTGGCCATTCCGGTCGTGGTGCTGGCCGGTTTAATCGCCCAGGCGCCGCTCGCCCGCATCATGCGCCAGCATATGTATGAGTCCAACCAGAGACACGGCGTTCTGGTGGAGGCCGTGGAAGGGCTTGAGACCCTGAAGGGACTCTCTGCGGAAGGCTTCATGCAGCGGCGCTGGGAGAGCTACACTGCGCTCACGGGGCGCTCGGCCGCCCACTCGCGGCTGATCTCAACCATCGTGAGCAATCTCACGCTGCTCACCCAGCAGATGGTCACCGTAGGCGTGGTGGTGTGGGGAGTGCACCTCATCGGCCGCGGTGAGCTGACCATGGGAGCCCTCATCGCCTGCGTGATCCTGAGCAGCCGGGCGCTGGGGCCCCTGGCCCAGGTGTCGGGTCTGCTGGCGCGCTACCAGCACGTAAGAGCAGCCTACCAGATGCTCAACGGGCTGATGCAGAAGCCGGTGGAGCGCAAGCCCGGGACTTCTTTTCTCCACCGCCCGACGTTGTCTGGCGAGATTCAGCTCGAGAAAGTGAGCTTCGCCTACCCGCGCTCGCAACGTCGCGCCCTGGAAGAGGTGGGGTTGCACATCAGGCCTGGTGAGCGGGTGGCGATTCTGGGCCGCGTGGGGTCCGGGAAGAGCACCCTGCTGCGTCTGCTCATGGGGCTGTACCAGCCAGCCGAGGGTGCCATCCTCTTTGATGGGGCGCATGTGGAGCAGATAGATCCGGCGGATCTGCGCCGCAACATCGGTTACATTGCCCAGGACGTAAAGCTGTTCTACGGCACCCTGCGCGAGAACGTCACCATGGCCTCACCACTTGCCGATGACCACGCCATTCTGGAGGTGGCGCGTCTCAGTGGACTGGACAGGTTGATAGCTGCTCACCCTGCCGGTTTCGATATGCCTGTGGGGGAAGGCGGAGACGGCCTGTCCGGTGGCCAGCGGCAGATCGTTGCCATTGCCAGGGCGCTGTTGAGCAGGCCGCCCATCCTGCTTATGGACGAGCCAACCAGCCACATGGACCACAGCACCGAGCAGGCTTTCATCAGGAGCCTGAATCCGTTCCTGGAGGGCCGGACCGTGGTGCTGGTCACCCACAAGCCGAGCATGCTGGGGCTGGTGCAGCGGCTGATCGTGATGGAAGGTGGAAAGGTGGTCATGGATGGGCCGAAGGATGGAGTACTCAAGGCCTTGGCCGCGCCGCCGCAAACAGTGGAATCCGCCCGCCAAGGGGCGGCCGCGAGCTGAGGATGTACCCGGCGAGCCGTGAATGGCTCCAGCACGTTGAACGCCGAGCCTATCGGGATGGCGCGCTCCATGTCGGGCTCGGGTCAGTGATTGTGACAGAGGGCCGTTGATGGCCGCACTTCCGGGCACGAGTCGCCTCAAGAACCGGGATGACACCCGTTTCATGTCCGATCTGCGGGCGGCCACCCTGCACGATGCTACGCCGCTGGCCGGGCTGAGCCTGTGGCTTTTGGCGGCGGTACTCTTCGCCGCGTGGTACTGGGCCGATCACGCCAGCCTCGACATCGTGACACGGGGACAGGGTGAGGTGATCCCGTCGAGTCACGAGCAGGTCATTCAGAGCCTGGAAGGGGGTATCCTGGCCGAGCTGCTGGTCCAGGAGGGCGACACCGTGGACAAGGGTCAGGTGCTGCTGCGCATCGACGACACCAAGTTCGGCGCCTCCTTCCGGGAGGGCCGTACGCAGCAGCAGGCACTCAAGGCCAGCATCGCCCGCCTTCGGGCCGAGGCCCAGGGGACCGAGCTGGTGTTTCCACCGGACCTGCCGGCAGAGCTGGTCCGAAGTGAGACGGCCCTCTATCAGTCCCGAGTCCGGGCGCTCGACGAGGCCGTGGACTCGACCAGGCACAGCCTGGATCTGGTCCAGAAGGAGCTTAATCTCACCGCGCCCCTGGTGTCCAAGGGCGTGGTGTCGGAGGTGGAGGTGCTGCGCTTGAAGCGTCAGGTGGTCGACCTGCGCGGTAAGGTGCAGGATCGCATCAACACCTTCCGCACCGACGCTCGAGGCGATTTACAGGACAAAGAGGCCAGGCTGGCGGGCATCAGCGAGGCCAACACAGCCAGAGCGGATCAGGTGCGGCGCACGGTGATCCGGTCACCGGTAAGGGGAATAGTGAAGAACATCCGGGTTACCACGGTGGGTGGCGTCATTCAGCCAGGCCAGCACATCATGGAGATCGTGCCCTTGGAGGACCAGCTACTGATCGAGGCCCGCATCCGGCCGTCCGACGTCGCCTTTCTGCGTCCTGGCCTACCCGCGACGGTCAAGATCACGGCCTATGACTACTCGATCTATGGTGGGCTCAAGGGGGTCCTGGAGCAGATCAGCGCGGACACCATTGTGGACGAGCACAACCCCCGCGAGTCCTTCTATCGCGTCACGGTACGCACCGACAAGTCGCATCTGGAGGGCAAGAGCGGGCCGCTGCCCATCATTCCCGGCATGACGGCGAAGGTGGAAGTGCTCACTGGCCATAAGACCGTGCTGGATTACATCCTCAAGCCCGTCGTGAAGGTCCGCGAGAGCGCCCTGCACGAGCGTTGAGGCGGGCCGAGATTGTCCGGTCCACGTCTGTCCCGGCCCGGGAGCCGTTCGTCAGGAATTGTGTGACGTGAGGCCCAGTTCCCTTTCAGCCGGGCTGTGAGGTTGGCGGGGCGCACTAGAGTATATACACGTGGCAATGGTTTTCCGGCGTGAGACGCTTGCGCCCTAGAGGCATTTAGTGGAGAAGGCGATGGCTGCATCTGTGCTGACGGTAAAGATCAACGGTCGGGTGACCCAGATAGAGGCAGGGGCCAAGGTCCACATTCCTGCGGGCGCAGACGTAGAGTTCGTCCTGCCGGACGGGGCGACCCTGCAGTGGGTGGGGCCAGGCCGGCTGGAAGTGGTTGCGGCCGATGGGAGCCCGCTGGCTCACCTGAGTCGGGACAGTGCGACGCTGGATATTCTGTTTCCAGGCGCCGATACGCCTGCCATTTTGGATGGCTTCTACGTCGTTGGGGAAGTTGCTCCGCGCCTGCCCGTGTTCACTGATACCGCGGGACATCCGGTGCTCTCACCGCCGGAGCCGACTGTCGAGCCCACCGCACGAGAGCTTACTGCCAGCCAGCCCGCGCACATTGCGAACCCTGAGTCCGCCGTATCCCTATCAGCCGACGACCGTGGTTTGCCTGAACATCTTAATGCGCCGGAGACGCGCACAGGGAGTAACCCCCTGACGGACACTCAAATTACAGAAGGTACACACCCGGCTTCCCAACCTACGCCAGCCGGGCCGGTGCTGTTAGCGGCTGGCACGCCGCCGGGGAGCAACGGAGAGATCCTACTAACCGTGGTGCAAGCCTCTGCGCAGACCACGACGCACGTGGTCGGACCCGCGGCTCCGGCGGCACCGATGGTGGCGGAGAATGCGGGCGGTGGGATCAACGCGACGGAGGCGGCCGACGGCACGGCGGTGGTGGTGGGTCTGGGGACCTCGGGAGCACTCGCGGGTGACACGCTGACGGT
>CAYWTP010000054.1:0-2739 GCA_964461215.1 uncultured Ectothiorhodospiraceae bacterium
GGCGATGTCCACGAACTCCATGGTGGTGGCGATGACCTTCTGCGGCTTGACGATCGTCGCCAGCCGGTCCAGGCGCGGATCGGGCATGGGCACCACGCCCACGTTGGGGTCGATGGTGCAGAAGGGATAGTTCTCCGCCGGGATCTGGTTGGCCGTCAGGGCGTTGAACAGGGTGGACTTGCCCACGTTCGGCAGGCCGACGATGCCGCACCTAAATCCCATTGGAGTTCACCTCTTTGTGTGCAGTAGATTCATGGCCTTTTCCAGGTTGCCTTCCAGCACGTGGGGGAATACCTCCACCGCTTGGACGATGGCCTGCTCGATCTGCTCCTGGTCTTCCCGGGAGGCCCGGCTCAACACGTAGTCCAGAACCTGGTCACTGCTGCCGGGGTGGCCGATGCCGATGCGCAAGCGCAGGAACTCCCGGTCGCCGAGCTGGGCCATGACGTCGCGCAGGCCGTTATGACCGCCGTGGCCGCCACCGCGCTTCAGGCGTACCGTGCCGGGCGGCAAATCCAGATCATCGTGGATGATCAGGATCTGGGGCGGGGACAAGCGGTAGAAACGGGCCATGGCCCCCACGGCGGCACCGCTGCGGTTCATGAAGGTGTCGGGCTTGAGCAGCCAGAAGCGCCCGCCGCACTGGAGCTCCGCCACTTCGCCCGAGAACTTCGATGCCTTGCGGAACGAGGCCCCGCAGTGGGCGGCCAGGCTGTCCGCGAGCCAGAAGCCGGCGTTGTGCCGGGTGCCGGCGTAGCGTGGGCCCGGATTTCCCAGGCCCACGACCAGCTGCACGGCCGAGTCCGCCACGCGGCCTGACCTCAGGCCGGAGCCGGGCTATTCGTCGCCCGACTCGGACTCCGGCTCGCTCTCGCCCACCGTCGGCACGGCCACCGGTACCTCGGCCACCGGGGCAGCTTCGGCTTCCTCCACCGCCGGCGGCTGGATCGAGACCACCGGCTGGTCGGCCGCCTCGCGCTCGTCTTCGTCCATGTCCTCCAAACCGAACAGGTCGACGAGGGCTACGCCCTCCGGAAGCTTGAGGCCGGACAAGCGGATGGCATCGCCGATCTCCAGCGCCGAGATGTCGACCTCGATAAACTCGGGCAAGTTGGCCGGCAGACACTCGATCTCCACCTCATTCGTATGGTGGGTCACGATACCCTTCTGCAGGCGCACGCCGGGGGCAGCCGCCTCGCCCACGAAGTGCAGCGGTACGTGCATGCGCAGCTCTTGGTCGGCCACTACGCGCAGGAAGTCCGCGTGCTGGATTACCGGCTTGGCGGGATGGCGCTGGAGGTCCTTCAGGACCACCTGCTCGACGGCGTTCGGTAGCTTCAGCGTGAGCACGTGGGAGTAGAAGGCCTCGTGCTCGGTGTGGCGCAGCAGCTCGTTGTGGTGCAGGGACAGCATCGCAGGCTCCTTGCCGCCACCGTAGAGGATTCCGGGCAGTCGGCCCGTGCGACGCAGGCGGCGGCTCGCACCCTTCCCCACGTCGCTGCGCGGCTCAGCATTGATCTCAAACTCGTTCATTACCTTTCTCCAATGGAACCATCATGCAAAAAAACCACCCCTTCGGGTGGTTCCGTAAGGCCCACCCCGCGACCAGGGAAGGCCTTTTGGGCCGCGGACAGGCTGTGCCGCCCGCGCCCCGAAACCTTGGCTCAATCCATGAACAGCGAGCTCAGCGACTCTTCCGTACTGATGCGGCGAATGCTCTCGGCCAGCAGCTCGGCGATGCTGAGCTGGCGGATCCGGCTGCAGCTCGCCGCCTCCGGCCGTAGCGGGATAGTGTCCGTGACCACCAGCTCATCGAGCTGCGATTTCTCGATATTGGCCACCGCCGGGCCCGAGAGCACCGGGTGCGTACAGTAGGCCGCCACCTTGGTGGCGCCGTGATCCTTGAGCGCGCCGGCCGCCTGGACCAGCGTTCCCGCGGTATCCACCAGGTCGTCGATGATGATGCAGTTGCGGCCCTCGACCTCGCCGATGATGTTCATCACCTGGGCAACGTTGGCCCGGGGGCGCCGCTTGTCGATAATGGCCAGGTCGGCGTCATCCAGACGCTTGGCCATGGCGCGGGCCCGCACCACGCCACCCACGTCCGGGGAAACGACGATGATTCCCTCATCCTTGTACTTCTTCCATACATCGCCCAGCAGGATCGGCGAGGCGTACACGTTGTCCACGGGCACGTTGAAGAAGCCCTGGACCTGATCGGCATGCAGATCCACGGTCAGCACCCGGTCCGTGCTGACGGCGCTCACCATGTTCGCTATCACCTTTGCCGTGATAGGCACCCGGGCCGAGCGCGGGCGCCGGTCCTGGCGCGCGTAGCCGAAGTAAGGGAACACCGTGGTGACCCGCCTGGCCGAGGCGCGGCGCAGTGCGTCCACCATGACCAGCACCTCCATGAGGTTGTCGTTGGTGGGGGCCGAGGTGGACTGCACGATGAAGACGTCCCGGCCGCGGACGTTCTCCATGATCTCCACCATCACCTCGCCGTCGCTGAACTGGCCGACGATGGCCTTGCCCAGGGGGATGTTCAGATACTGGACGACGGCTTCAGCCAGCGGCCGGTTCGAATTACCGGTAAAGATCATCATTCCGCTGCCGTCCGACACGCCGTACTCCCCCCCTTACAACTAACTGCGCTGCGATTCGACTTCGCATCCTGCGAATTTGTCGAACCTCTACGGTTCAAATCCTGGCACCCAGGGCTCCACGCGCTTGCGGCTG
>CAYWTP010000054.1:2839-15996 GCA_964461215.1 uncultured Ectothiorhodospiraceae bacterium
CGCGCTACTCCCTGCCGGTCTGCCGGCCGCCTTACTTGGCTGGGGTGCCAGGATTACTCCGGGCATCCTGCCCTCCGCCCCCTCGGGGCCGCCCTGCGGGCGTTCAAAATCACTCCCGGTGATTTTGTCGAACCTCTACGGTTCTCATCCTGGCACCCAGGGCTCCACGCGCTTGCGGCTGCGCGCTACTCCCTGCCGGTCTGCCGGCCGCCTTACTTGGCTGGGGTGCCAGGATTCGAACCTGGGAATGCAGGGATCAAAACCCTGTGCCTTACCGCTTGGCTACACCCCATCGGTAACACTGCGCTTGCCCGTGCCGGTCCGGTTCAGGGGGCGGCGCTTTCGGCGAGCCGCAGCAGAGGCGAGCGGTTCAGGCCTCTGGCGACGAAGCCGGTCCAGGGCGCCGGCACTTGCTCCAGGACCTCTCTGGCCTGCTCCTCCCGCCGAAAGGGCGCGAATACGCAGGCACCGGTACCGGTCATGCGGGCCGGGGAAAATCTCCCGAGCCATCGCAACGCTCCATCGACCTGCGGGTAGGCCGCGCGCACCACCGGCTCGCAGTCGTTAGCCGTACGGGCCATGACCTCGGCCACGGCGACAGGCACCCCGGCGTCCGGAAAAAGGGCTGGTATTTTGATAGGGGGGGTGTTGCGTGTCAAATCCGGGCGCTGAAAGATGGCCGCCGTCGCGACGTGGCAGCCGGGGTGCAGGACCAGGTACCACGCCTCTTCCAGGCAGACCGGGGTCAGGCGCTCCCCCACGCCTTCGGCCCATGCCGCGTGGCCGCGCACGAATACCGGCACATCGGCACCCAGGCCAAGGCCCACCTGTGCCAGGACGTCGCGGGACAAACCCGCTTCCCAGATACTGTTCAGCGCGACCAGCGCGGTGGCGGCGTCGGAGCTGCCGCCCCCGAGCCCGCCGCCCATTGGGATGCGCTTGGTGAGAATGATGTCCGCGCCCCACGGCACCCGTGCGTGCTCCTGCAGCAGGCGCGCGGCCCGCACCACCAGATCGTCCTCCGGGGCAACTCCGGGGGTTTCGGACAGGCGGTGTATGGCACCGTCGGCGCGGCGCGCCACCTGCACCCGGTCGGCCAGGTCCAGGAGCTGGAAGACGGTCTGCAAGTCGTGGTAGCCGTCCGGACGCCGGCCGGTGATGCGCAGGAAGAGGTTGAGCTTGGCCGGGGCAGGCCACGCCGCCGGCCTCATGAGCCGCGTCCGTCCGGCTCAACGGGTGTCGTGGATCCTTGAGATTCGCGGGCGAGCTGCCAGCGGGTGACGACGATCCGTACTTGCAGCCGCTCGTTGCTCAGGTCCAGCCTGGTGGGCAGGTCCAAGGACTGCTCAGAGGCGTAGCGCAGGTAGCGGATTGACCATCCATTCTGGTGCAGGCGCTCCAGGCGGCCCTGGGAGTCGAGGCCCGGAGCTGCGGCCGGGGTCGCGGGATCGTCCCGCCCCAGCATCCAATAGCGTAGACCCCGAATGGGCACCGACCAGCCCAGGGTGTCGCGCAGCAGGGTTTCCGGGTCCCGGGCACGATAGACGCGGTCGTCCGCGGTGCGCAGGGTGACGCCGGCCGGGTCGCCTGCGATCTGCACCGTACCCTGGCCCAGGGGTGCGATGAGCCGCACCCGGTAAGCTGCCCCGTCCTGCTCCCACCTCAGGGTCGCATTCCACGACTCCTTCTCGGTCTGGATGGAGATGCGGCCGGTGACGGTCCAGCGCGAGACGGCCGAGACGGCCGCACGGTGGGCGTTCCAGGCGATCGAGGGATCGGGAGGCGGAGTGGAGACGGGAAGCGTGGTGCAGGCCGCGGTCAGGACCGCCAGCCCCAGGAACAGGAGTCTCACGGGTTGAAGCGCTTGATGACCTCGAGCAGGCGTTTGTCGTCAGGGGTGCTCTTCAGCGCGCTATCCCACACGTCGCGGGCACCCTTCTGATCTCCCGACACCCAGAGCACCTCACCCAGGTGCGCGGCAACCTCCACGTCGTCGCTCAGCTCGGCGGCCCGTCGCAGGTACTTCAGCGCCTCCTGCGGCTGCCCCATGCGGTAGAGCACCCAGCCCATGCTGTCGAGGATATAGTAGTCGTCAGGCTTCAGGCTCAGCGCCCGCTCGATGAGGCCCTTGGCCTCGGCGTAGCGTTTGGTGCGATCGGCCAGGGTGTAGCCCAGGGCATTCAGGGCCTGGGCGTTGTTTGGCTCGCGCGAGATGATGGCCCGCAGATCCCTCTCCAGGACGTCCAGCCGGCCCATGCGCTCGCCCAGCATGGCCCGGGCATAGAGCAGATCCGACTCGTCGGGAAACTCCTTCAAGGCGAAGTTGTAGACGGTCATCGCCTCGTCGTACTTCTCGGCGTCGGTGAGCAGCTCGCCCTCTACCAGGTACAGATGCACGCTCTCCTTGCTGTTACGGGCCTGGACCCCGTGCAGGTGCGCCCGCGCCCGGTCCAGCTTGCCTTGGCGCGCCAGCAGGACGGCGACCCGGACCTGGGCGTCCACGTAATGCTCGCCCCGATCCACTCCCGTGTACCAGCCGATGGCCTCGGCCACATCACCCTTGGCCTCCGCGAGCTGGCCCAGGTAGTAGCGCGCCGTGAGCGCTCGCTGGCCGAGGCTGAGCAGCTCCTTGAACTCGCTTTCGGCCTGGTCCAGGCGGTTGGTCTGCAACAGCAGCAAGGCCATGGCGTAGCGTACGTCGGCATTCTTGGGATTCTGCTTGGCCAGCGCGCGGAACTGCTCCAGCGATTCGTCGTAACGCTTGGCCCCCACCAGCAGGCGGGCATAGGCCAGGCGTGTGGTGCCATCCTTTGGGTTGTCCTTCACCAGCGCCGCCATGCGCTTGAGCGCCTCGGCGGTCTTACCCTGGGACTGCAGCACCTGAGCGTAGAGCAGGGCTGCGCCCCGGTCTTCGGGGGACTTCTCCAGGACGCCGGACAGCACGGTCTCTGCCAGCGCCAGGTCGCCCGCGCGCACGGCCAGGGTCGCATACGCTCGCTGGGCGTCCAGGTCGCCCTGGTGGCCCTCGACGAGCTTCTGCATGACCTTCAGGGCCCTGTCCTTGTCCCGCTCACGCGCCAGCATTTCAGCCATGAAGGCAAATGCCCGGGCACGTTCGCCCTGCCAGTGGCTTAGAAGGCCGTCAAGCTCCTTCACGGCGGCGTCGATGCGTCCGTCGCGTATATACAGGGCGGCCAGCACCTGCCGGGCGTCGCGGCTCTCGGGCGCGACGTCGGCCCACAGGCGGGCGGCCTCCAGAGCGGCAGCGTCATCCCGGGCGTAGACGGCAATGCGTACCGCTCGCTCAGCGACCTGCGGGTCGCGGGTCAGGCGGGCCGCGTCCAGGTAGTTCTTGACCGACACCTCAAGCTCGCCCCGCTGGCCGGCGAACTCGGCCACCAGGAGCTTGTAGAGCACCTCCTCACTCATGCCCGGCCCGGAAGGGGCGGCCGGCTCGGCCGCAGGATGCGGAGCGCCCCCGGCGGCCTCAGGCACTGTATGCCGTGGCACGCCGGCACAGGCGGCGAGCGATAAGGCCGTGACCGCCATGCACAACCTCAGCAGGCGCCGGACAACAGGCCCCGTAAGCGCCGGAAACTGGCGCGAGCGCATCGTCTCGTAGTTGAAAACCGCAATGATCATGTTTAGATAGGAGTGAGCTGAGTAGAAATAGAAGCTATCGCAGGCGGCGGGACCGTGCAAGGCCGTTGTCCGGCACCCGCCGCCGGCCGGCGCGCGCAGCGGCAACCTGGACAGACACCACGCCCGCCCGCAGGTTCCCGTGAAGTAATCCAGGGGACTGCCGCTGTCCTGCATAGCAGTCCTCAGCGGAACCCATTATGTTCCCGCGGATCAAAGGGTAACTTGTATCGGCGCAAGGTATCTCGGAAAATCCATACCACGCCAGCATGTTTCCATGACCATGTCCTTGTTTGCCTTCGGCATCAACCACAAGACGGCTCCCGTCGCCATCCGGGAGCGTGTCAGCTTTGGGCCGGAGATCGTGGACCTGGCCTTGCGCGATCTGATCTCGGCCTCCGACGGCGTGCGTGAGGCGCTGATTCTGTCTACCTGCAACCGCACCGAGCTGTACTGCGGGCTGGAGAGAACCGAAGGCAACATCGCCGTGGGCTGGTTCGAGCAATACCACCAGCTCAAGCCGGCCGAGATCGCCCCGTACCTGTACACCCACGACAGCCAGTCGGCAGTGCGTCACGTGCTGCGGGTGGCCAGCGGACTGGACTCCATGGTCCTGGGAGAGCCACAGATCCTGGGTCAGGTGAAGGATGCGTTCCGCGTCGCGCAGCAAGCCGGAACCATCGGCAAGTTCTTGGGCAAGCTGTTTCAACATACTTTCTCGGTGGCCAAGCAGGTGCGCACCGACACGGCCATCGGCTCCAGCCCCGTATCGGTGGCTTTCGCCGCGGTACGTCTGGCCGAGCAGATCTTTGAAGAGCTGAGCAAGCAGACGGCGTTGCTCATCGGAGCCGGCGAGACCATCGAGCTGGCGGCACGGCATCTGTACGAAAAGAAGATTGGGCGCATGATCGTGGCCAACCGCACCATGGAACGGGCACAACGGCTGGCCGGCGAGTTCGGGGCCTATGCCATCGCCCTGAGCGATCTGCCCAACCACCTGGCGGAGGCCGACATCGTGGTCTCGTCCACCGCCAGCCCCCTGCCGATCCTGGGCAAGGGCAGTGTGGAGCAAGCCGTCCGGGCCCGCCGACACAAGCCCATGTTCATGGTCGACATCGCGGTGCCCCGCGACATCGAGCCCGAGGTCAGCGAACTGGACGACGTGTACTTATACACCGTGGATGACCTGGAGGAGGTGATTGCCGAGAACCGCCGCTCCCGTGTCCAGGCCGCGGAGCAGGCCGAGGAAATCATCGACACGGAGGTATCCCACTTCATGGGCTGGCTGCAAGCCCAGGATGCCGTGTCCACCATCCGAGCGTACCGCACGGTGGCCGAGCACACCCGCGATGAGGTGACCGACAGGGCCCGCCGGCTGCTCGCCCGCGGCACGGATCCGGAAGAGGTCCTGCGCTACCTGGCACACACTTTGACCAACAAGCTGGCCCACATGCCCTGCGCGCAGATTCGCCGCGCAAGCTACGAGGGCCGGCGGGACGTGCTTAACGCCGCCCGGGAGATCTTCGGAATCAAGGACGACGACCTTCCCGGGCCATGAAGGCCTCCATCCGCGAGAAGCTGGACAACCTGAGCGAGCGCCTGGTGGAAGTCGGTGCCCTCCTGTCCGATCCTGGCGTCATCGGCGCCCAGGACCAGTTCCGCGATCTGTCCCGGGAATACGCCGAGCTGAGCCCGGTGGTGGTGTGCTACCGGGCCTATCAGTCGAACGAGGAGGCGATCGCGGGCGCCCAGGATATGCTCAAGGACAGCGATCCGGGCCTGCGCGAGCTGGCCCAGGAAGAGCTGGAGCACGCCCTGGAGCACCGGCAGGAGCTGGAGCAGTCTCTGAAGTTGCTCTTGCTGCCCCGGGACCCGGCCGACGAGCGCAATCTCTTCCTGGAGATCCGGGCCGGCACCGGCGGCGACGAGGCCGCCCTGTTCGCCGGCGATCTCTTCCGCATGTACGGCCGCTACGCCGAGAGCCGCCGCTGGCAGGTCGAGGTCATCAGCCAGAGTCTCGGCGAGCACGGCGGCTACAAGGAGATAATCGTGCGGGTGATGGGCCAGGGGGCTTACTCGCGGTTGAAGTTCGAGTCCGGCGGCCACCGCGTCCAGCGGGTTCCGGAGACGGAATCCCAGGGCCGCATCCATACCTCGGCGTGCACCGTCGCCGTAATGCCCGAGGCCGACAGCATCGACGAGGTCGACATCAACCCCGCGGACCTGCGTGTCGACACCTACCGCTCCTCGGGCGCCGGGGGGCAGCACGTGAACAAGACCGACTCGGCGATCCGGCTGACTCACCTGCCCACCGGGATCGTGGTGGAGTGCCAGGACGAGCGCTCCCAGCACAAGAACCGGGCTCGCGCCATGTCTTTGCTCCAGGCCCGCCTGCTCGCCGCCGAGCGCGACAAGCAGGCCAGCGCACAGGCCGCGACCCGCAAGAGCCTGGTGGGCAGCGGGGATCGCTCGGAGCGGATCCGCACCTACAACTTCCCGCAGGGACGCGTCACCGACCACCGCATCAACCTGACCCTCTACAAGCTGGAGGAGGTGCTGGGAGGCAGCCTGGACCTGGTGGTGGACGCCTTGGTTGCCGAGTATCAAGCCGAGCAGCTCGCGGCCCTGGCAGAGTAGGGGAACAGGCTTGAGGCCTAAGGCGCAAGGGACAAGGCGGCAAGGGTCGACTTCAATATGTATGGCATCCTTCCGCCCTAGGCTTTGCTCACGCCTCACTTCTTCAGGCTAACCACGAAGGCACAGAGAAGAGCACTATTTAAGAACGTAAGCCTTTGTGCCTTGGTGGTGAACTCCTTGCTGCGCACGCCTCACCCACCCCTGGAACTCGGGGCGTGGGCCGCTGTCCTCGTTGCAGGGGCTTGCACGGCCGCCGAGCTTGCGCGAACAGCTCCTGTGTCCCATTATAATTCATACTGTTATGCTATTTATGTAATTTTCCATGTCAGGAATGCCATGCTGTACCTGTGGATCATGGGAGGCTAAGATCGGCCGTGCTTGACTCTCCGCCCGTCCGTTTCCTCCGCGTTTCCCCCGGGCTCGTACCTGTTCCAAGGGAAGCAACCCGCTCCCGGCTGACGCCATGAGCCGGAGCAAAGGGTGCGAGGCATCGGGTGGTACCATCCTTGATCCCGGCCCCCGTTTGAGCGCTTGCCCGTGACGGCCTACGTAAACCAGTCCTCTACCGTTGAACCACTGTCGGCCCGGCACCGCCTGGGAGAGCTGCTGGTCGACGCGGGCAAGCTCGATGCCGGCGCCCTGGAGCGGGCCCTGCGCCTGCAGCGCGAGCAGCGGAGCAGCGAGCGCATAGGTGCCATCCTGGTCAAGCTGGGCCTGGTCTCGGAAAGGGACGTGGCCGAGTGCCTGGCCGATCAGATGGGTCTGGATCTGGTCACGAAGAAAGACTTTCCGGAGGAGCTGCCGGCCGACGATCAGATCTCGGCAAAGTTCCTGCGCGACCGCAAGGCCCTGGTCCTGGCCGAGGAGCCCGACCACCTGGTAGTGGTGCTGGCCGACCCCACGGACACCTACGCCCTGGACGCCCTGCGCTTGATCAGCGGCCGTGAGATCCTGCCACGAGTGGGCGTGCCCTCGGAGATCGAGCTGGCCCTGGAGCAGCATTACGGGAACGACAAGGCCGCCGGCGGCCCGGCCATCCCCGGGGGCAATACCGCGGACGCCGGCTTCGAGGACGACGTGCGCCACCTCAAGGAGCTGGCGAGCGAGGCTCCGGTCATCAAGTACGTCAACCTGCTGCTGAACCGGGCGGTGGAGGTGGGCGCGTCGGACGTTCACATCGAGCCCTTCGAGCATCGCCTCAAGGTCCGCTACCGGGTCGACGGCCTGCTGCGGGAGGTGGAGTCCGCGGGTGTGCAATCGTCGGCGGCGGTGATCTCCCGGGTCAAGATCATGGCCAATCTCAATATCGCCGAGCGTCGCCTGCCCCAGGACGGGCGCTTCAAGATACGGGTGCGTGGCAAGGAGATCGATCTGCGCGTGTCAACCGTCCCCACCATGCACGGCGAGAGCGTGGTCATGCGGCTGCTGCATCGGGACGAGGTGGTGCTGAACTTCACGTCGCTGGGCTTCGGCCCCGAGCTGCGCCAGGCGATGCTGCACGTCCTGTCACTTCCCCACGGTATCGTCCTGGTCACGGGTCCCACCGGCAGCGGCAAGACCACCACGCTCTACGCGGCCCTGCGCCACCTGAATACACCGGAGCGCAAGATCCTGACGGTGGAAGATCCGGTGGAGTACAACCTGGAGGGAATCAACCAGATCCAGGTCAAGCCCCAGATCGGGTTGAGCTTCGCCAATGCGCTGCGCTCCATCGTGCGCCAGGACCCGGACGTGGTGATGATCGGTGAGATGCGCGACCAGGAGACCGCCAAGATTGCGGTGCAGTCGGCGCTGACGGGACACCTGGTGCTGTCCACCCTGCACACCAATGACGCCGTCGGCAGCATCACCCGCATGCTGGACATGGGGGTGGAGGACTACCTGCTCAGCTCCACCGTCAACGCCGTCGTGGGCCAGCGCCTGGTGCGCACCCTGTGCAGCCACTGCCGCGAGCCTTACCCGGCCCTGGACGAGGTGGTACGCAAGTGGCGTCTCGATCGGTTCGCCGATCCCCGGGGACTGGTCCTGCACCGCGCGAAGGGCTGCGAGCACTGCGGAGGCACGGGCTACGCTGGACGCACCACCATCGTGGAGCTTCTGCTCATGAGCGACCCGCTGCGTGAGCTGGTGCTCAAGCACGCCGACGCCGGCGAGATGGCGCGCGCCGCAGTGGCCCACGGCATGCACACCATGTTCGAAGACGGCATGGGCAAGGTCATCGCCGGGCAGACGACGGTGGAGGAGGTCCTGCGGGTGACCCAGGACGTATGAGCATGCCGCTGTTTCAGTACAAGGCCGCCGACGCCGCCGGGGAAGTGGTGCAGGGCTTCCTGGAGGCCGGCGACCGCGAGTCCGTGGTGGCCCAGCTTCAGGCGCTGGGGCAGGTGCCGATCCGGGTCGAGCTGTCCAGTGCCCCCGTGCGCCGCAGCCGGGGGCCGCTGATACGCCGGCGCCAGGTCACCCAGTCCCAGATTGTCGCCTTCACGCGCGAGCTCGCGACCCTGCTCCAGGCGGGACTGCCCCTGGACCGGGCGCTGGCCATCCTGGCGAACCTGGCCGAAGAGGGCCCGCTGGCCGAGCTGCTGGGAGGCATTCGTACGCGCCTGCAGGAAGGTGCCTCCCTGGCCGACGCCTTGGAGGCCTGCGGTGGAAACTTTAACCGCTTCTACGTAAACCTGGTGCGCGCGGGTGAGTCGGGTGGCGCGCTGGACGGCGTCCTGCAACGCCTGGCCGAGCACCTGGAAAGGAGCAAAGAGGTTCGCGACACGCTCATCTCGGCGCTGCTGTACCCGGCGATCCTGGTGTTCGTGGCCCTGCTGTCCATCCTCTTGCTGATGGGCTATGTGGTGCCCCAGTTCAAGGAGCTGTTCGAGGGCATGGGCCAGGTACTGCCTTTGCCCACCCGTATCACCATCGCGGTGGGTGATTTCGTGCAGAGCTACGGCTGGGTTGTGATCCTGGCGATAGCCGGCCTGGCGTGGCTGGTGCGCCGGCGCCTGCGGAGCCCGGCCGCACGCTATGCCTGGGACCAGCGGCTGCTGCGTATCCCTCTGGTGGGCGACGTAGTGTCCAAGGTGGAGGTGGCACGGTTCGCGCGCACCGTCGGCACCCTGCTGCATAACGGAGTGCCGCTGCTGCGCTCGCTGGCTATCGTCAAGGACACCCTGGGCAACCAGGTGATCGCCAGGGGCATCGAGCAGGCCGCCTCGGCGGTCAAGGAAGGCGAGCGTCTCGCCGATCCGCTGGCCGAGGTTGGCTGCCTGCCGGCCTTTGCGGTGCACATGATACGGGTAGGGGAGGAGTCGGGCCGGCTGGAGGACATGCTGCTGCAGGTGGCGGAAGTCTACGACCGGGAGACCCAGGTCGCCCTGAAGCGGGCCATGACCATGGTCGAGCCCATCCTGATCCTGGTGCTGGGAGTGGTCATCGCCGGGGTGATCATGTCCATACTGGTGGCCATCCTGGGCCTCAACCAGCTCGTGGTCTGAGGGCCGCAATGGTGGGCGCGGGGGGCGGCAGGTATTCGCGAGCAGGCTCGCTCCTACGGGGTGTTATTTCCTTGACGAATAGAAGGGGTTGCGAACATGTGCCTTAGAAGTTTGAAAGGCGCGCGCGCCGCGCGCGGCTTCACCCTCATCGAGCTGCTCGTGGTGCTGGTGATCCTGGGCCTGCTGGCGGGACTGGTGGGGCCGCAGGTGCTGCGCTATCTGGGAGGTGCCAAGACCGACTCGGCCAAGCTGCAGATCGAGCAGTTCGGCGGCGGCCTGGACCTGTTCCACCTGGAGGTGGGGCGCTACCCCACGACGGACGAGGGACTGGAGGCGCTGGTCCAGGCTCCGCCGGGCACCGACGGCTGGAACGGACCATACCTCAAGAAGAAGCAGGTCCCCAAGGATCCGTGGGGCCACGAGTACCACTACAAGTCCCCGGGCGACCACGGCCCCTATGATCTGTACTCCCTGGGCTCCGACAACGCCGAGGGCGGGGAGGGGGACAGCCAGGACGTGGTGAGCTGGTAGACGTGCCGCGTGCCGGGGCAACGCCGTGCGGCCTGCGGGCATCCAGCCAGGGCTTCACCCTGCTGGAGATCCTGGTGGTGATGACGATTGCCGCAATGCTGCTGGCCCTGGTGCCGCCGCTGCTCTCAGGCGCCGTTCCCGGCGCCAGGCTCAAGGCGGCGGCCAGGGACCTGGTGGCAGGCCTGCGCCTGGCCAGAAGCCGGGCCATCACCACCAACACGGTGACGGAGCTGAGCCTGGATCCGAAGACCGGCGAGTACCGGATCAGCGGCCAGGTCAAGCCCCGCCATCTACCCGCAGGGGTGCAGGTGCAGATCCAGTCCAATGCCTCCGGCGACGCCGAGGCGAGCGCCGTTCAGTTCTACCCCGACGGCAGCTCCAGCGGCGGCCGCATTACGCTCAAGGGCAGCGGACGCGCGTACTCGGTAGAGGTGGACTGGCTGACCGGCAGCGTCGATCTGGCGGAGATGGCAAATGCGGGATAGGCCGCATATCTCACCAGGTCGGCACCGGACCGGCGTAGCTTACTGATCTGGCGGTGAAACTCGTAAACTTGGTTGGCGGGTATGAATGACAGACTGTCTACGGTGCGGCGCCAGGATCCGCGATACCTGGTGAGATATGCGGTCTAGGCGCGCCGGCGGCTTCTCGCTGATCGAGGTACTGGTGGCATTCATGGTGCTGGCCATCTCCCTGAGCGTGCTGTTCCGGGTCTTCTCCGGCGGGCTGCGCAACGTAGCCGTTACCGAAGGCTACTCCCGCGCCCTGATGCTCGCCCAGTCCCGGCTTGCGTCCGCGGGGATCAGCGAGCCCTTGCAGGCCGGGGAATCCACCGGCGAATGGGGCGGGCTATATCACTGGCGCCAGGTCGTCGAGGACTACGATCCCTGGGCCGGACAGGAAGATGAGCCGCCGGCGCCGGCAGTGCCGGCGTACGTGGTGACCGTCGAGGTCTCCTGGGAGCAGGACGCGAAGCTGCGCCGGGTATCGTTGCAATCCGTGCGACTGGTCCTCCCGGAAGACCAGCAGGCAGGAGCCGGCTGATGCGATGGCACCTCTACACCGGCGCCGGGCAGCAGGGCTTCACGCTGTTGGAGGCGCTGGTGGCCGTCGCCCTGGTGAGCTTGATCATGCTCTCGGCCTTCGGCGCTCTGCGCCTGGGCGCCCGGAGCTGGGAGACCGGCGTCGCCCGGACCGGTGCGACGGAGCGCCTGCGCCTGATCCAGGACAACCTGCGCCGGGAGCTGAGCCAGGCCGTGCTCATGCGCCCGGACCCTACGGATCCCCGGCGGGTCGCCTTCGAGGGTGGCCGGCAGGAGGTGCGCTTCGTGGCTCCCGGGCCTCGCAGCGGCGGCACTGCGGGCCTGTTCGATTTCGATCTGCGGGCCGAGCGGGCGGGGCAGGGGCTGCGCCTGGTGCTCTACTACGAGGCCCACGATCCCGAGGCCACCGGCTTCGAGAGCACCGATTCGCGGCGCAAAGTGGTGCTGGCCGAAGGACTGGAAAGGCTCAGCTTCAGCTACTACGGGGTGCTCAAGCAAGGGGGAAGCCCGGACTGGAGCGACACCTGGGGCGACGATGCCGACCGGCTGCCGGCTCTGGTGCGGATCCGCTCCGACACCATCGATGGCGGCCAGGGCTGGCCGGAGCTGCTGGTGGCCGTTCCCGCGGGAGGCGTAGGCTGAGATGTGCCCGGCCCGCCCCCGTCCACAGGTCCGCCACCCGCGCGCCAGCACCTGCCGCGGGCCGGGGCGCGAGCACGGCATCGCGCTGATTCTGGTGCTGTGGCTGGTCGTCCTGCTCAGCGTGATTGCGGCCAGCCACGCTTACAACGTGCACGTGGCGACCCAGCTCACCTCCAACCAAGTGGAGCGTGCCAAGGCACGGGCACTGGCCGAGGCCGGTGTCAACCGGGCGGTGCTGGAGGTCATGCTGCCCCAGGCGGCCCCCCACTGGCCCTTCGATGGCAGCGCCAACACGCTCACGCTGGACGGCGGCACCGCCGAGGTTTCGGTGCGCAACGTGACCGGCCTGGTGGACCTGAATACCGCCTCTGCCGATCTGCTGGCGGCCGTGCTGGGCTCGCTGCAGGTCGAGCCCGACACGGTCGACGCTCTGGTGGACGCCATTCAGGATTGGCGGGACCTGGATGACCTGAAGCGCTTGCACGGTGCCGAAGCCGACGACTACCGCCACGCCGGCCTGCTATTCGGACCCAAGAACCGGCCCTTTGATAGCGTGGATGAGCTGCGCTACGTGATGGGTATGCGCCCGGAGTGGTATCAGCGCCTGCGCCCCTTTCTGACGGTGTACTCACACCAGAAGACCGTCAGTGCGCAGTTCGCTCCCGAGGCGCTGCTGCTGCTTCTGCCCGGCGCCGATCCGGTGCAGATCCAGAGCTACGTGGAGCAGCGCCACAGCGGTCCCGATGGCAGGCCGCCACTGGGCCTGACGCCGCCGGCGGGCATCGGCCTCCTGGGCGGTGGTCGGAGTACCATCTACCACGTAACGGTAAAAGCCACCCGCCCCGGTGGCACGCTGGTGGTGGTGGAAGCCGACGTAGCGCTGCGGCACTCGGCGGGGGGCCCCGGCTACGCGATTCTGTGCTGGCGCGAGGCGTAGCCCGCGCAGGGCCGACGGTGGACAAACGCGGGTTGGGGCATGCATACGTTAGCCAGAGAGGAGGGTTTCCCGAAATGCAGGCCGGTCCCATGACCCTGAGCTTGCAGCTTGGCATCGCCGGAACCTGGGCGCGGCACCTGCGATCCTTTCTGGGCTGGTGGCGCGGCCAGCTTCTCGGCATGCTGCCGGGAACGCTGCGCGGGCATCTGGTGACCGGGAAGCAGCGCCTGCTGCTGGAGC
>CAYWTP010000054.1:16006-16485 GCA_964461215.1 uncultured Ectothiorhodospiraceae bacterium
ACCGAGCTGGCGGTGACCCTGGTGAGCACCGACGGCCGGGACCCCGTGGGGCGCTACTCGTTGGCCGAGGGCGCGGAGATCTCCGGGACCGGCGCGGCTCGAGCTGCGGCCGAGGACACCAGCGTGGTGCTGCGCCTGCCCGCCGAGCGCATCCTGCGCACCCGCCTCAGGTTGCCCGCGGCCGCAGAAGAGAATCTGCGCGAGGTCCTGGGCTTTGAGATGGACCGGCACACCCCCTTCAAGGCCGCGCAAGTCTATTACGACTACCGAATCGAGACCAGGCTGCCCAAGGAGCGGAGCCTGGATGTCAGCCTCGTGGTATGCCCCCGCCCCTACCTGGACCACATCCTGGCCAGGCTGGAGCGGATTGGCTACCGGCCGGAGGTGATCACAACGCAGGACGAGGCGCCAGGGGAGAGCCTCAACCTGCTGCCCCAGGAGCGGCGAGCGAGCAAGCCAGCGGCGCCCCGGCTCCTAAA
>CAYWTP010000055.1:0-16443 GCA_964461215.1 uncultured Ectothiorhodospiraceae bacterium
CGCCGACATCGGCCTCGTCAACCTGCAGCACCGCCCGGTACTCATTCAGCGGGGCCACCTCGAACAGCACCTGGCCGCGCTGCACGGGTGCCCCCAGTGAGCGGCTGAGATCGCCGGAGATGATGATCCCGCGAAACGGTGCCATGAGCCGCCCCCGTCCCAGCTGCTCCTGCAGAAGCTGGATCTGGGCCTGGGCCTGGGCGACCTTCGTACGCAGGATGTGAATCTGCGCCTGATCGAGCTTGGCCAGGGCCTGGCGATATTCCTTGGTGAACTCGTCTTTCTGGCTGCCCCACTTGCGCAACTCCAGCCTGAGGTCCTTGTCGTCCATCTCGGCGAGCAGTGCTCCAGCCTCGACCGTCTGGCCGGCCCGAACATGCGAGGTGGCGATGTAGCCATCGTAAGGTGCCACTATGGTGCGTTGCACCGATCCCTCCAGCGTCGCTGGCGCGTTGATGCGGTATTCGCCGGTGGCGACGGCCAGAAATACGCCCAGCCCGACCGCGGCGGCCAGCGCGAGCTTCAGGCCCGGCGCCTTCCGGCCAGCGACACGCTGTGTGAGATGCAGTACCGAACCGCGCGCTTTGTCCCAAGCAGTGCGGTCGAGGCGGTGCTTCAGGTTCAGCACCGGTCCCAGCAGCTCCGCCACGGAATGGCAAAGAGCAAGCCCGGCGGCGTCAAAGGGCTGTGCCGCGGGACGCTCGAAGGTAATGACGCCGGTCGACCCGCCGTCGCCCGGCAACGGTAGGCTGCACACGGCCGTGGCGTTGGGTTCGCGGGCGAGGAGGGCGTGCGCCGGTGCACCGGACGAAGTGCTCTCAGCCACGGTGGCATTGCCGCCTAGAGCCTCCTGCATGGCGGCCTCTAGGTTGCGGATCAGGTTGGCCCGCGGCTCGAAGCTCGCGCTGTCGGAGATGGCCTCCAGGCGGATGCGGCCCCGGTGGAGGAAGCCGATGCTGACACGCTCACAGGATAGCCGGTGCGCGAGCACGGTCGCCGCGGCGGTTGCCGCAGACTGCAAGTCGCCCTCATGCAGGCAGGCCGTGAGGGCATCCAGGGCCGAAGTCGCTGTTTCGGGCGGGCTGCTCCGGTCCGTGGACAGGAGCAGATCCAGCCAGGCATTGCCCCACTGCAGCAGCGCAACGACCGCTCGCTGTTGCGGCTCGGGCAGGACGCTGGCGGTGACGGCGATCACGCCGATGATCCGTTCCTCACGCCGCAGTGGGAAGGCCAGGTCGACGGCGGCGGAGTCCGATCCTCCCTGGCCGGTATCCGCCCGGCCCAGGGCCGGGGCGCTTCGCGCCAGGGCCGCTGCCGCAATGGTCAGGAGGCGGGAGCCGGGTGTGCTGTTCTCGGGCCAGCAGACAGTGGGCGTGAGGTCTTGACCCGCCGTAATCCCGAGGCAGGCGAAGGCTGCCGTGACATTCGGGATCATCCGGCACTGCAGTGCGAGCCAGGACTGGGCCAGGAGCCGGTCGGGTGCGGGCAGAGCCGGAACGCTGCGCCCGGGACTTGCCGCTGGCACGCCAAGCGTCGCAAGAGGTTGTTCCGTGAAGGCCATGTTTTGCGGCAGTCCTCGTTAGCGCCGAGGGTGGTGACGCTGACGGTATCGGGTGGGCCGGGAGATTCTTGACCGGGTACCTTCACGTCCCCCGGCAAGCTCAGGACACGAACAGGTCTACCGCCAGCTCAAGCTGCGCTGCTGCGGCTTCCACGACCTCGGGAAGGACCGCGGGGGACAGGCCCGTCTGCTCCCAGGCCGACGGCGCTACCTGCACATCGAACGGCGCCGCCTCAAACTCCGGCTCCGGGAAGGAGGCATCGGTCACCAGGGCCGCAATGTGAACGAACGAGGCCTCCCGGGGAAACTCCAGCGCCAGCTTCGGCTCCGGATGAAAACGCACGGCTTCCTGCAGACCTTCGGGAAGCCTCCACGATGCAAGCAGCTCGGCGCCCACCTGCGCATAATCGCAGCCGATGAGCTTGCGCTCGGCACGGAACAGCTCGCAATCCTGCTCCCGGGACGCGAGCAGTGCTTGCTGGGCCAGCCCGGGTATGTGCTTGTACATGAGGAGGTGACCGACCCGGTGCAGCAGGCCGGCGACAAACAGCCGCTCGCTGTCGTGCACGCCGCGATAGTCGGCCAGCATGCGCGCGACGGTGCCGCAGAACACGCTGTTGCGCCAGAAGCTCGGCATGTCCACATCCTTGGCCGTGATTTGACCGAACGCGCGGGTCACGGAGGTAGCCAGGATGAGATCGTGGATCTGCTGGGTCCCCAGCAAGGTCAGTGCCCGGGAGACGGTTGCGACGCGGGTGGCTACGCCGAAGAAGGCGCTGTTCACGATTCGCAGCAGGCGCGCGGTGAGTCCGGGGTCCAGTGACACTACGTCGGCCAGCTGGCGCATGGAGAATCGCGGCTCGGCCAGGATGCGCCGGGCCTTGAGGTAGGCCTCAGGCAACGAGACCAGGTCCCCGGTCTTCGCAACCAGCTCTTGAGGGGTGACGGCTGCCTCGGGGGGCGGGCTTCTGCTCGGTTCAAGGACGGCGTTCATGCTTCGGACTCCATGGGTCTGCTGGCTAAGATGCCCCGTATTCCTATCGGACCGGGTCGCCGGTTTCTTTAGCCCAGGAAGACTGCCTCACCCGGCAGGTGGTACGGATTACCAAGCCTGGCGGTGTGTAGAGCGAAGAGCTGACCCCGGAGCCTGAGGCCTCAAGCCTCAGTCAGGCGTGGGTTCACGCCGGCTGGGTCGGGAAGCCCATGCGTGGACCCATGTCCTCCTTGTCCCGCCCGTACAGGGGGGGACTCTGCATGTACACGGTGAGGAGCTTGACGAGGGATTCGATGGCATCCCAGTGGATGCGCTCGTAGCCGTGGGAGGCGTCGATGCCGAAGGCGACCAGGGCGGTACGCAGATCGTTACCGGCCTCCACCGCGGCGGCGCTGTCGGAGCGGTAGTACTTGAAGATGTCACGCTGGTGGCGGATGTCGAACTCCTGGCACAGCAGGATCAGCCGGTGCGTGAGGTGATAGTCGAACGGGCCGCTCATGTCGGCCATGGCGATGGTGACCCCGAACTCGCTGGAGTTCTGTCCGGGGGCGGTGGTGCCGTTGTCGATGGTGACCATCTCGGCCACGTCCTGATGCAGCGCAGCCGAGGCCCCGGAACCCACCTCCTCGGAGATGGTGAACAGCAGGTGGCAGTCCACGGGCAGGGGCGCCCCGGCCTCGACCAAGGCCTTGGCCGCACCCAGCATTACCGCCGCGCCCACCTTGTCATCCAGGTGGCGCGAGTTGATATAGCCGTTGTTGCTGAACTCCGGGTTGGGATCGATGGCGATGAAGTCACCCACGTGCACACCCAGGCGCAGCAGGTCCTCCAGGCCGTAGCTCCGCTCGTCGATGCGCAGCTCCACGTGCTCCCAGCCGGAGGGCTGCCGGTCGACCTCCGGGCCGAAGGTGTGGCCCGATGCCTTGAGCGGGAGGATCGAACCCCGGTACGGGCGCACATCGGTGAACAGCGTGGCCCGGGCGCCTTCGGCGAAGCGGGCGTTCCAGTGGCCCACCGGAACGATTTCGCAGCGGCCGTTGGGCTTGAGGCTCTTGACCATGGCGCCCAGCGTGTCCAAATGGGAGACGATGGCCCGATCGGGGCTGGCCTGCTGGCCCTTGAGATTGGCGCGGATGGCTCCGCGGCGCGTCAGCTCGAAGGGTATGCGCAGCCGCTCCAGCTCGTCGCAGGTCAGATGGACCACGCGATCCGTATAGCCTGAGGGGCTGGGGGTGCGCACCAGCTTCAGAAGCATATCGAGCACGTACTCCTGATTGACCGGCAGCAGATCCATCGTCTTCTCTCTCGTTGCCGGGCGCTGGATATGTCCGTCTCTCTGGGGGTGATTCAGGCGCTGGTCGCCGTCTGCGGAAACAGCAGATCGATGAAGCGCTGCGCCGTGGGCTGGGGCTCATGGTTGGCCAGCCCGGGGCGCTCATTGGCCTCGACGATCGCGTACTCGCTCCCGTCTACCGAGGGTACCAGAAAATCCAGCCCGACCACAGGGATCTCCAGGGCACGCGCCGCTACCACCGCGGCCCGGCACAAGCTGTGGCTGATCCGGTGGGTCACGTCGTGGATGGTGCCTCCAGTATGCAGGTTGGCGGTCTTGCGCACCACCAGCACCTCGCCGGGCGGCAGCAGGCTGTTCATCTCATAGCCTGACTCCTGCACGCAGCGCAGGGTCTCGGCGTCCACGGGAATGCGGCTCTCGCCGCCGGTCGCGGCGGCGCGGCGGCGGCTCTGCTTCTCGATCAGCTCGGCGACGGTTTGGCGGCCGGTGCCGGTGATCTCGGCCGGCCGCCGGATGGCGGCGGCGACCACCTTGTAGCCGATTACCACTACCCGCAGATCCTGGCCGTGGACGAACTCCTCCAGCAGCACCTTCTCGCTGATCCGGCCCGCGGCTTCGACGGCCCGAGACAAGGTCTCCGGCGTACGTACGTCCACGCTGATCCCGGCTCCCTGCTCGCCGCGGGCAGGCTTGACCACCACACTGCCATGCTGCTCCAGGAAGTCGAGATTCTGCTGCTGGCTGCTGGCGGTGATCTGGTCGGGAACGCGAAGTCCATGGGCTGCCAGGACCCGGCGGGTGACCGCCTTGTCGTCGCACCGGCTCATGACCACGGCGTTGGTCAGCGCGCTCAGGGATTCCCGGCAGGCGATGGTCCGCCCGCCGAAGCTCAGCTCGAAAAACGCAGCCTCCTCGTCCAGCACCTCCACACCGATCCCCCGGCGGCGGGCCTCCTTGATGATGATGGCCGCGTAGGGGTTGAGACGGGCCTCGGGCGGGTCGGCGATATACAGGGGCTCGTTGTATGGATTCTTGTACTTGAGGGCGAACACCGGGACGCGCTTGAAGCCCAGCTTCTCGTACAGACGGATGGCCTGGTCGTTGTCGTGCATCACCGACAGATCCATGAAGGCGCGGCCGCGGGCTTGGTAGTGCTCGGCCAGATGGCGCACCAGGGTCTCGCCGATTCCGGGATAGTTGGCCTGCGGGTCCACGGCCAGAGCCCATAAGCTGGCGCCGTTCTCGGGATCATCGAAGGCCTCCTTGTGATCCACCCCCGTCACCACGCCGATGACACGACCGCTGGCCTGGTCCTCGGCGACCAGATAGGTGAGCACCCGGGACCGGCGCTGATCCCAGACGAAGGCGGGTGAGGCCGGCACCATGTGGCGCTTGAGATAGATGTCCCGCGCCACCTCGGCGTCCTCCAGACTGTTGAGCAAGCGCACCACGAATCCCGGCGGACGCAGCCGGGCGGGACGATAGCGCTCCAGCCACAGGCGGAAGGTGTGAGAGGGGTCCAGGAACACTTCCTGCGGAGCCAGGGAGATAACCACGTGGGGCTCGCGCAGGTACAGGGCGATATCACGCTTTCCCGGACCTTCTTCGCGCAGGGTCTGGGCAAGCTTGTGGATGTCGCAGAAGGTCTGGGCGAAGATCAGCCGGCCCCAGCCGCAGTTGACCACCGCGTCTCGACCGCAGCCCTGATCGGTCTGCTGGTTGGGCTCGGTGCCCCAGTTACGCAGAGAAGGACTGCGGGACCGCTCCAAACGATGACGTATACGCTCGCGGTGTGGCATGGCGGGCCTCCTTCTTCAGATGCCTTGCTGTTGCAGCCAGTACTCCAGCAGCGCCACCTGCCAGAGCTTGGAGCCCCGCAGTGGCGTGATGTGGTCTTTAGGGGCATCGAGCAAGCTGCGCACGTAGTCGGGATTGAACAGCTCCCGCTCCCGGGACCGGGGGTCCTCCAGGACCTCGCGTACGAAGTCCAGATATTCGCCTTCCAGATACTTCAGTGCCGGTACCGGGAAGTAACCCTTCGGCCGGTCGATGACGGCGCTGGGAATGACCCGCCGCGCCGCCTCCTTGAGCACGTACTTGCCGCCGCCGCCGGGCTTGTCGCCGCCACCGACCTTGTAGGCGGGCGGTACCCGTGCGGCCAGCTCCACCAGCTCGTGGTCCAGGAACGGCACCCGTGCTTCCAGGCCCCAGGCCATCGTCATGTTGTCCACTCGCTTGACCGGGTCATCCACCAGCATCACGGTTGAGTCCAGTCGCAAGGCCTTGTCGATAGATTGATTGGCCCCGGCATGGGCGAAGTGGGCGACGACGAAGTCCCGGCTGTGGTCGGCTCCGGCGAAACGCCGATGGACGGTCGCGGCATACTCGGCGTGGTCGCGGTCGAAGAACACGGCTGCGTAGTCGGACACCGGATCCTCGCTCTTCATCAGGGGCGGGTACCAGTGATAGCCGGCAAACACCTCGTCGGCCCCCTGGCCGCTCTGGACCACCTTCACGTGCCGAGCGACGCTCTCCGAGAGCAGGTAGAACCCGATCACGTCGTGGCTGACCATGGGCTCGGACATGGCCTGGGTGCAGGCCGCCAGAGAGGGCAGCAGGGCCGAGGAGTCGACGAAGATCTTGTGATGTGCGGTGGCGAAGTGCTCGGCGATAAGGTTCGAGTACTCGAACTCGTCGCCTTTCTCGTCCTCGACCGACTCAAAGCCCACGGAGAAGGTGTTCAGCCCTTTCTGGCCCAGCTCGGCCAACAGTCCGACTACCAGGCTCGAATCCAGCCCGCCCGACAGCAGCACACCCACCGGTACGTCCGCCACCAGCCGCCGCTTGACGGCCAGGCGCAGAGCGTCGATCACCTTGTCCTGCCAGTCCTGGAAGGACAGCCCCTTGTCCTCCGGGCGCGCTCCGTACACCGGTTCCCAGTACGTGCGCTGGTGCCGGATGCCGTCGGGCTCGATGCGCATGATCGTCGCCGGGGGCAGCTTGCGTACGCCGTTGATGATGGTGTACGGAGCGGGCACCACGGAGTGGAAGCTCATGTAATGATGCAGGGCCACCGGATCGATGTCGGTGTCCACGCCGCCACCGGCGACCAGAGCCGGCAGGGTGGAGGCGAATCTCAGCGCGCCGGGCTGCTCGCTGTAGTACAGCGGCTTGATGCCCAGACGGTCGCGGGCCAGCATCACCCGGCCCGAGTCACGTTCCCAGACGGCGAAGGCAAACATGCCCGAGAGCCGATCGACGCAGGCCTCGCCCCAGGCGTGGTAGGCCTTGAGGATGACCTCGGTGTCGCCGGTGGAGAAGAAGCGGTAGCCCATGCCCTGGAGCTGCTCGCGCAGCTCGGGGTAGTTGTAGATGGCACCGTTGTAAACGATGCCCAGTCCCAGCTCGTTGTCGACCATGGGCTGCTGGGCGTGCTCGGACAGATCGATGATCTTCAGCCGCCGATGGCCCACGGCCAGGCGGTTCACGCAGAACACACCGGCGCCGTCCGGGCCTCGGGGAGCCAGCTTGTCGGTCATGCGCCGGATCGTGTCCAGGGATGGGGCGCCGTCGTCAAATCGGATCTCGCCGCAAATACCACACATAGGCGTCTCTTCGTCGTCTTGGCTGATTAAGGGGGGCGGCGGGCAGGTCGGACGTCATTGCTGGTCGATTCGCTGCGTGGCCAGCACGGGCGAAGCGTCCAGATCCTGGGCGTCCATCATCTCCGCCACCCGCTCGAAAGCCGAGACGATCAGGGTCTGTTCCCACCCCTTGAGCCCACGGAAGGACTGGATGAAGTGTTCCTGCAGCAGGGTCGGGGCGTCGCTGACCGTGCGCATGCCTTGCGGGGTGAGAGCGATCTTCACCTTGCGCCGGTCCTCGTCGCTGCGCGAGCGCAGCACCAAGCCCTTGGCTTCCAACCGATCCACCAGCGCGGTCACGGTGCCAGGACTGACGCTGATCTCCCTGGCCACGGCACCGACGGGTGCGTGGCCATGGCGCAGCACCGCCTTGAGCACCAGCAGCTGAGGACCGGACAGGCCGGTGGTCTGCATCAGCTTCTTGGAATGCAGGTCGATCGCCCGAATGATCCGGCGCAATGCCACCAGCACCTCTTCGTGACGTTCCATCGAGGATATTGTGTTGACGTCAAAAGAATATTATACGGATTCTACGGCTTTCATCCAGTTGAAGCCTTGTTTTCTCCGATCATTGGCCCCAGCTTCCGGCAACTGCCTCACAAGGAATGACCCCAAATCGTTTGACTGCAAAATAAATCCGGGCAAAGAGAACCTCGCGCAAAGGCGCAAAGGCGCAGAGAAGGCTTGGAAGAGAGCAGCGACCCTGACGCTCCGCTTTTCAAGTCTTTGCCCTTTGCGTCTCGGCGCGAGTCCTCTTGAATCCTTCTCCCGCAAAGACGCCAGGACCGCAAAGGAAAGCTTGGAAGGAGATCAGGCCTGCGCTCCTGCTCTTCGTCGTTCTCTGCGCCTCTGCGTCTCTGCGGGAGTCTTGTTGGATCTGACACTGGGATTCGTAGCCGGATGCAGCGAAGGGCAATCCCGGGCGGCGGAGCCGCATACGGCGCCAGCCGCCTATCTTCCCCGGCGGTACGTTTGGCCCGGAAGCAGAAAGCCTGAGGCGGCCGGTCAAGGATCAGGCCACGTTGCACAGGCGCCAGTAATAACCCCGTGAAGCCAGCAGCGCTTGGTGGCTGCCCGATTCCACCACCCGACCGTCGGCCATCATCAGGATTTCGTCTATGCGCTCCAGTCCCTGCAGCCGGTGAGTAATCAGCAACAGCGCCTGGCGCCGCGTCTCCACCCGGTCAATAATGTTCGCCAGGATTTGGCGGGCCGTCTCGGGGTCCACGCCCTCGGTGGGCTCGTCCAGGATCAGCAGCGGTGCGTCCTTCAGCAGCGCACGGGCAAGCGCCACGCGCCTGGCCTGCCCGCCCGACAGCCTGACACCGGTTTCACCGGTGAGCGTGTCGTAGCCTTGCGGTTGCGCGGCGATAAAGTCGTGGATCAGCACCGTCCTGCATACTTGCTCGATGCCCGGTTGATCCGCCTGCGGGCGCGCCAGCAAGAGATTGTCGCGGATGCTGGTATTGAACAGGTGGGTTTGCTGGGGCAGGACCGCGATATGATCGCGCAGCCCCTCACCGCTGTAGTCCCGCAGCGGTCGCCCGTTCAGCAGGAGATCGCCGCCGGCCGGCTCGCGGAACCGCAACAGCAGGCTGGCCAGTGTGCTCTTGCCGCAACCCGTGGCACCCACCAGCGCCAGCTTGCCTCCAGGCGCGAGCTCCAGGGAGACATCCTGCAACACACGCGGGCCGTCCGGCCGATAGCGGAAGCTCACCTCGTGCATGCGGTAAGTGAAGGTCTGCGGCATCGGCAGCGGGTCGGCCGGCTCCATCACAGCCGGCCGACTGTCCCCCAGGCCGAAGATGCGTCGGGCAGCCGCCAGGGATTCGCTCAGCGTCTGCATGGCCAGCGGCAATGGCATGACGGCCTCAAAGCTCGCCAGGGCAAACAGCGCCAGCATGGCCAGCTCCGGGGGCGCCAGGGTTTGCGCGCAGACCATGGGCACCGCGAGCACGAGCATCGCCCACATGGCGAGATTGGCGCACAGGCCCAGCGCCCCCTGAGCGAGCCCGTTCAGAGCGCTGAGCGTTTGCTGTCGCTGCGCCAGCTCCTGCGCCAGCTCCCGCACCCGGGCGGCATGACTATGCGCGGCGCCATACACTAGCAGCTCGCCCATGCCCTGCACGTCGCTCACCAGCGCAGCGCGCAGCTGCGCGGATACCTCCACCTTGCGCCGCCCGGCAGCGCGTCCCAGCCGGTTCACCAGCCATGGGACGCATACACCCGCCGCCAGGAGCAGCGCGCCCTCGACCAGGGCCAGCAGGGGGCGGTACCACCACAACACGCCGATGAATACGCCGCTGGCCAACAGCGCCACGGCGGCGGGGACAAGCAGCCGCAGGTAGACGCCGTCCAGCGTATCGATGTCGGCACGAATGCGGCTCAGCAGGTCGCCACTGCGATAGGACTCGAGTACCGCCGGCGCTAGCGGCTCCAGGCGGCGGTAGAACCAGACCCGCAGCTCGGCCAGCAGTCTGAAGGTCGCCTCGTGGGTCACCAGGCGCTCGGCATAGCGGCCCGCAGTCCGCGCGATGGCCGCGGCCCGGATCAGGGCTGCCGGAGTGAAGTAGTTCATGCTCACACCGGCGGCGCCGGCGATGGCCATGGCAGTGATGAACCAGCCAGACAGCGCCAGAAGGGCGACGTTTGCCAGCAAAGTGATGAAGGATAGCAGGACACCCGCCAACAGCCAGGCGAGATACGGTCTGAACAAGCGTAGCAGTCGCAGCAGATCGTTCATGGGGTAGGGCCGTACGCATTCACCATGCGCCGGTACAGCGGCGCGCTGCGCAGCAGCTCGGCGTGCGTGCCGGTTTGTACGACGCGCCCGCTGTCCAGCACGACGATGCGGTCGGCATCCCGCACGGTGCGCAGGCGGTGGGCGATCATGACCAGCGTACGGCCGGCAGCCAGTGCGCGCAGGGCGGCGTGAACCCGCGCCTCGCTGTCGGGATCCAGGTTCGCGGTAGGCTCGTCCAGTATGACCAGGGGAGCATCCTTCAGAAAGGCGCGCGCCAGGGCGATGCGTTGTACCTGGCCACCGGACAGACCGTGCCCGGTTTCCCCGACCCGGGTATCCCAGGTTTGCGGTAGGGCCTCGATGAATCCGACGGCCTGGGCCCGGGTGGCTGCCTCGCGCACGGCCGGCATGCCCGCCCCGGGCCTGCCGAGGCGGATGTTGTCGGCCACCGAGCCGGGAAACAGTTGCGGCCGCTGCGGCAACCACGCCAAGTGTTGGCGCCAAGCGCCGGGCTCGATGTCCTCAAGGGGTGTGCCGCCCACCAGGATACGGCCGGCGTGCGGCCGCAGGAATCCCAGTAGCAAGTTGACCAGCGTGGTCTTGCCCGCCCCGCTCGCACCCACCAGGGCCAGGGTTTCGCCGTGTCGGATCTCCAGTTGCAGATCCTGCACGGCGTGTCTGCCGTCCGGAAAATGAAAGCTCACCGCCTCGAAGCGAATCCCGGCCTGGCGCAGATCGGCAAATCTCGCCAGCGTCCCGGTCGGCCCCGCCACCGGGGTGTTGAGAATCTCGACGATGCGTTCGGCCGCGCCGATGGCCTCCATGCGCGCGTGGTATTGGGTACCTAAATTGCGAAGCGGCAGGTAGAACTCCGGCGCCAACAACAACACGAACAGGCCGTCCAGGAAATGCATTTCACCCCAAAACAGACGGAAACCGATCAGCACCGCGACGACGGCGATGCTGACCGTCGAGAAGAATTCCAGCACGAAGGAAGACAGGAAGGCGATGCGCAGGACCGACATGGTGCCCCGCCGGTAGTCGTCGGCGATTTGGGCGACCATTTGCGCCTCGCGGCCGCTGGCGTTGAACAGCCGCAGTGTGGTCAGCCCCTGGATCACGTCGAGGAAGTGCGCGCTCAGCCAGGCGAGCTGCCGCCATTGGCGCTGGTTGCGCTGCTCCGCGCCCTTGCCGATCAGGATCATGAACACCGGGATCAGCGGTGCCGTAACCAGCAGCACCACAGCCGCCAGCCAGTCGCGGGGAAACACGAACACCAGGATCGCGATCGGCACCAAGGCCATCAGGGACATGGCCGGCAGGTAACGGGCGTAGTACGCCTCCAGCGCCTCCACGCCGTCGCTCACGGCATTGACAATATCCCCGCTGCGTTCATCGGAGAGCCAGGCGGGACCGAGCTTCTGCACATGCTGGTAGAGCCGTTCGCGCAGCTCCAGCTTGACCCCGATGGCCGCCTGGAAGGCCGTTTGTTCGGCGGCCCAGGTCAACACGGCCCGCATCATGAACAGGAGCACCAAGCCCCACAGCCAGGGCATCACCTGTTCCAGCATGGCCCCGTCGAAGACCACCGCATTGACCGTGCTGGCCAGCAGCCAGGCCTGCAGGATCAGCAGCAGGCCCGACGCCAAGCCGATGGCGACCGACAGCCGCAGCCAGAAGCCGGCGTGGACCTTCCAGCCCTGGAGCGCCCCGAGAATGGCTTGATCGGCCTTGCCGGTCGTGCGCTCCACGGCCGCTACCCGGCCGCCGACAAGCCGGACGGCGCACGGAAATCCCAGGTGCGGCGTCCGGCCGGCCGGCTCCGATCACGGCTTCGGCTGTTGATCTTCCGCAAGCTGGGTATCCATCAGAGCACCCCCGGCCGCGGAGATCAGCACGATCATGACCGTGCCCACCAGCCAGGCGAAGTACCAGGGACCGTAGTCGCCGAGGATGACACCGAGAAAGATCAGCCACAGCGCGATAAGGAAATACACGATGATTCTCATGTCGGTCGTCCTCAATAAGCGTGGTCGTCGGCTTCGACCTGTTCGGTCCTGACCTTGCCGCGCATGATCCAGAACGCCCAGCTGGTGTAGGCCAGGACGGCCGGCACGAAGACCGCCGTCCAAACCGTCATCCAGATCAACGTATGCTCGCTGGACGACGCATTCCACACGGTGAGACTGTGTGCGGGCTGGGTGCTGGACGGCATCATGAAGGGGAACATGGCCGCGCCGACCGTGCCCAGGATACCGATCCAGGCCAGCGCCCCCAGCCACCAGGCGAGGTGAGACCTGCCGCCGCGGCCCGCCAGTGTGCCTAATCCCACGCCGGCGTAAGTGAGCAGCGGTAGCAGCCAAAGCACCGGCTGGGCCTTGAAGTTGCTCAGCCAGGCACCGCTGCTCATCGCCACGGCCACGCGCGGATCGAGCGGGTTGGAGGTGGCGCTCGGTGTGGCACCGGACAGGGTGTAGCCGTTCAGGCCGGCGACCCAGATACCGCCGACGGTGAACAGCACCAGCGCCAGCGGCCCGGACAGCGTCAGCAGCTTCTTGCTGCGTTCGAACAAGGGTCCTTCGGATCGGTTCATGAGCATGGCCGCTCCCATGTAGATCGACATGGAGACCGACAACAGTCCGGCGAGAATGGCAAAGGGATTGAACAGCGAGATGAAGCTGCCTGTATACACCGAGGCCATGTTCCATTCGAAATGGTAGGGGAAGCCCTGCAGCGCGTTGCCGATGGCCGCGCCGAACACCAGCATGGGCACAAGACCGCTGACGAACAGACCCCAGTCCCAGGCGTTGCGCCAGGCCGGGGAAGCCAGCTTGCTGCGGTACTCGAAGCCCAGCGGGCGGATGATCATGGTCCACAGCAGCAGCAGCATCACCACGTACAAGCCGGAGAACGCCGTGGCGTAGATCACCGGCCAGGCGGCGAAGATGGCGCCGCCACCCAGGATGAACCACACCTGGTTGCCGTCCCAATGGGGACCGATGATGTTCAGTGCCACGCGGCGTTCACCATCCGTGCGGCCGACGTAGCGCAGGATGGTGCCCACGCCCATGTCCATCCCCACCATGATGGCCAGCCCCATGAGCAGGATGCCGAGCAGCAGCCACCAGAGAACCTTCAGTGCAATATAGGCTTCCATCGGTTAACCCTCCCGTTGCATGGCAGGACGGGACAGCAACGGCTGGGCGGCATCGCCCTCGCCGTCGGCCGGCGTGTGGCCGTGTTCACCCGGTCCCTGACGTATGAACTTCACCATCAGGAACATCTCGATGATGATGAACACCAGATAGATGAGCGTGAAGCCGATCAGCGAGAAGACCATGTAACCGGGGCTGTGCGTCGACGCCGAGATCCAGGTCGGCAGCTTCTCATACACCGTCCACGGCTGGCGCCCGATCTCCGCGGTCAGCCATCCCAGCTCGCAGGCCAGGAACGGGGCCGGCAGCAGCCAGATGGATAACTTCAGCAGCAGGTTCTGCCCCACGCATTGCTTGCTCAGCGAATAGGTCGCTACGTAGATCAGATAGATCAACATCAGGAACGCCAGACCGATCATCAGGCGGAACGACCAGAACGTCAGCCACACCGGGGGTATGGCGTCCCGCGCCGCCTGCGTGATCTGGGCCTGGGTCGCCTTGGTCAGGTCGGGTGCGTAGCGCATCAGCAGCATGGCATAGCCCAGATCCTGCTCGTGGGCCATGACGGTCGCGAGGGCCGCCTGATCATCCGGGTTCTCACGGTAACGCGCGAGCGCCAGCATGCCGGGTATACCGTTTCGGATGCGCTGCGCGGCGCGCTGTTCCAGCTCCTTGATGCCGGGCAGCTCCTTGTCGAGAGAGTGCGTTATCAGGACTCCGGCGACGCCGGGAAGCTCCAGCGTTGGGCCCACGTTGCGCTGCTCCCTGTCGCTGGGAAAGGCGATGACCTTCAGCGGCGCCGGCGCCGGCTCGGTCTCCCACATGCCCTCCATGGCGGCCAGCTTGCTGGGCTGCGCGCTGCCGGCAACGAAGCCCAGCGCATCGCCGAGGGTGATGACACCGATCACGGAGAAGACGCCGAACAGCGCCCCCATGCGCAGCGAACGGCGCGCCATCTCGACATGGCGCCCCTTGCTCAGGTACCAGGCGCTAATCGTGACCACGAACATGGCCCCGGTGACGTAGCCCGCAATCGAGGTATGCACAAACTTGGACTGGGCATCGTGACTGAACAGCAGGTCGAAGAAGCTCACCAGCTCCATGCGTTGCGACACGGGGTTAAAGGCCGCACCCACGGGATCCTGCATAAAGCCGTTGGCCACCAGGATCCATAGTGCCGACAGGTTCGAGCCCAGTGCCACCAGGAAGGTGACGGCCAGATGCCCGGCCTTGCCCAGGCGGTCCCAGCCGAACAGCATCAGGCCGACGAAGGTCGACTCCATGAAGAAGGCCATCAGGCCCTCGATGGCCAGGGGCGCGCCGAAGATGTCGCCCACGTAGTGCGAGTAAAACGACCAATTGGTGCCGAACTCGAACTCCATGGTCAGGCCGGTGGCTACGCCTAGAGCGAAGTTGATGGCGAATAGCTTGCCCCAGAACTGGGCCATCTCCTTGTAAATCTGCCGGCCGGTGGTGACATAGACCGTCTCCATGGCTGCCAGTATGAAGCTGAGACCCAGCGTCAGTGGCACGAACAAGAAATGGTACAGGGCCGTGGCCGCGAACTGCCAGCGTGACAGCTCGACCACGGTTTCACTGGGAACGATCATACTTGCTCTCCTCTTTCGTGAGGTTGGATGTTCCGGGCGGATGTGCCGGGTGCGCCGTGACCGCGGCTTCCCCTGTGGTTGCCGTCCCCGAGCCTGCGGCCGTCGGTTGCCTGACGACGGGCCGCATGCGGCGATAGTAATGCGGCGCGGCCCTGCGGACAACGTGGCCAGGTACGTGGCCGGCGATGGCTTGCACCGGGGGCAAGCAACCGCACGTCAACGCAGCGCTCGACCCGCGGGCATGCCGTAGCACCGGACTGCGGTAACTTTCGCTTAAGCGCGTCAAAGGCCGCGGAATCTCCGGGGAGGTCATGCTCCGACGGACGGGACAGATATAGCACAGGCTACCTGCACGCGCCGTGCCATGCATTTGCGACCTCTCATCCGGACCTCGACGGACCGTTGCGTGCGATAGCAAGCCTATGTTCCAGCAGAGGAAAGATAGACCGGCCTGGTGCACGGTGGTGCCGCCACACGGTCGCACAGGACTGCCATAGGTGGCGGGCGAGGTGCTGATCGTCTGTCACGACCGGCGCAGGCCGGGATTGGCGGGACTCGGCAACGCGAACGACCGCGTTGCGCGGCCGGCAGGTAACTGGAAGTTCTTGCATCGTTTAGAAGGGAAAGCTATTTTTAGCAAAACAATACAAAAAGGCTAGGTTTTTTCCCGAGACATAAACATAAGTTAATCCGCTCGCCTGCAATTGCTGCAGCGATCGTGCGGATGGGGACGTGGCGTTCTCAAGAAACCGATACCGGTATTTCCGATGGCCCGTCCTGCCTTGGGACTCGGCCCCGCGGTCTTGCGGGTGCAGGGGCGTCCAGTAGCTGCCTGGCTTCAATTTGCTGTACGCGTTCATGAGGAAACCCGATATGAATCAACTCACACCCGAAGAGGAGAAGGAAGCTCTGCACAGTGCTCCCAAGGGGACCCTGGCATTGCTGCTGGTTTTTGCCGCATTGTTTTTCGGTGCATGGCTGCTGATGTATTTCGGCCTGTTCCTGCGCCACGGTCCGGTGCACTGAGGAGATCCTAGATGCACGTCGACGCCACCGAAAAGCGATGGATATGGGTATCCGTCCTCATGACTGCCGTGATGGTCGGGCTGCTTGCCTTCTACGCGCTGGCGAGCAACATCCATCCGCCCAGCAATGTCGAGACGATAGACTCAGACCGCCTGCATCTGACCAAGGAATTTGCCGAGGACAATCTGGGGGTCAAGACAAATCCGGACGGCAGCGTCCAGGTTACGATGGTCGCAGCGCGTTACGGCTTCTATCCGCAGAAGATCGAGATCCCGGTCAACACGCCGGTAACCTTCAGGATCGCCAGCTTCGACGTGCTGCACGGCCTGCACGTACCCTTCACCAATCTGAGCACTATGGTGGTCCCGGGCTACGTTTCCGAGGTCCACACGACGTTTCCCCGCACCGGAGAGTAC
>CAYWTP010000056.1:0-14345 GCA_964461215.1 uncultured Ectothiorhodospiraceae bacterium
ATGGCGAGCGATGGTCCCTGGGCCTACCGCCGGCTGCACTGGGAGGCCGGCGCGATCGGTCAGGTTCTCTACCTTGAGGCCGAGGCCGCAGGGCTGCGGGGTACCGGCATCGGGTGCTTCTTCGACGACGAGGTCCATCGCCTCATCGGGCTGGATACCGGTCTCGACGCTCCCTGGCAGACGCTCTACCACTTCACCGTCGGGGGGGCACTGGACGACCCCCGTCTGACCACCGAGCCAGCCTACGCCCATCTGCTGGATCACCGCCACGCCTGAGCGTCGCATGGAACGATGTGATGGTGGTTTCCTGTCCGCCGTGCTGAGTCGCCATGGAAGTGAATACGCTGCCCGCCTTACCTGTCAGCCCGTCTTCCAGCCACGGCCGTCCGTAGCTCAGCGCGGGGAATGCACTCCCCTCCGCGGGCGTGGGCAGCGCCCCGCACGTTCGCGGTTTACCACCAAAGCCGCTTCCGCCTCCTAGGACGGACGTTCAACGCACGGCCCCGGGTCGTGCGGGAGTGGCGGCCGGCAGTGGTGCAAACTACCCCCAGCATTGGGCACATACCACCCGATCCCCGGCTCACAGTCACCGGCGTTGGATCGGAGCGTCATGGCCAATCCACGTCTTCAGTGCCCGATCGTTGAGACCCACCAAGCCTTTGCGGCGGGCGACAGCCCCGTGCACCCACCATCGGACTTCCATGGCCCCCCTCTTGCAATCGTGCAGCCTCGGTGAGTTCTGTCGGCACATCACGAGGAAAACATCTATGCACATGAAGCGAATCACACGTACCGTCCTGCACCGGGGGCTGGCGGGACTCATCCTGCTGCTGCCCATGGCCAGCGCCCAAGCGGTACCCAGCTTTGCGCGCCAGACGGGCATGGCCTGCGAGGCCTGCCATACCGTGTTCCCCGAGCTCACGCCGTTCGGGCGGCGCTTCAAGCTCAACGGCTACACGGTGGACAACCTGCCGCAGGTGAGCGGGATGACACCGAGCAAGGAGCAGACGCTGCTGCTCAACCAGCTTCCGCCGCTGTCGTTCATGCTGCAGACGTCCTATACGCACCTTGGCAAGCCGGTGCCGGACACGGTTGTTGCCGGTGCGCAATCCAAGAATGGCCAGGTGCTTCTCCCGCAGCAGGCCAGCCTGTTCTATGCCGGCCGGATCGCTCCCAACCTCGGCGCCTTCGTGCAGATGACCTACGATGGGACCGCGGGTGCCTTCGGCTGGGACAATACCGATGTTCGCTATGCCCGCAACGTGGGTAAAGACTTGCTGTGGGGCTTGAGCCTCAACAACAATCCGACGGTGCAGGACCTCTGGAATACCACCTCGGCCTGGCAGTCGCCGTTCGACCAGCGCAGCGCGACTGCGCCGACACCCGATGCCGGGACCATGATAGACGGCGGCCTCGCCGACGCGGGTGTCGCTGGTCTGAGCGCTTACGCCTCCTGGAACGATGCATTCTATGCCGAGCTTGGGGCGTACCGCTCGGCGCCCGCCGCGGCTCAGATCGACAGCACCAGCAGCAACGTCGTGGACGGACTGGCGCCGTACTGGAGGCTCGCCTACGAGCGCCAGTGGGACCGCAACTCGTGGGAGGTCGGTGCGTACGGCGTCAAGGCCAAGGTGTACCCCGGCAATGGTGCCGCGCTCTCGGGTGCAACCGACAAGTTCACCGACTGGGCGCTGGATTCACAGTACCAGTATATCGGTGACGTACACATGGTGTCGGTGATGGGAACCTACATACATGAGAAGCAGAATCTCGATGCCACCTTCGGCGGCGGTGGCTCGGCCAATCCGTCGGACACGTTGAAGACGTTCCGACTGGGCGCGAGCTACTTCTACCACCGCAAGTATGGCGGCGCGCTGGGGTATTTCTCCACCACCGGTTCGTCGGACGCCGGACTGTATGCGACCGGCAACGTGGCGCAGGACCCGCTGGCCGGCTTCGCGAACAACAAGCCGGACAGCAAGGGCTGGACGGCGGAGCTTGACTGGGTTCCCTACGAGAACACCAAGCTTGCCTTGCAGTACACGAAGTACGACAAGTTCAACGGCGGCGATACCAACTACAACGGTCTGGGCAGGAGTGCATCGGACAACGACACCCTCTACCTCCTTGGCTGGATCAACTTCTAGGCGGTCAATCATGAAAAGAATCGTTGCAATTGCAGTTGGAACCCTGCTCGCCGCTGGAACGGGCACCGTGCTGGCACAGAGCCAGCAGAACGCGCAGGCGCTGGCCACCGGCGTGTGCTCGGCCTGCCACGGCCCGGAAGGCCACAGTGTCTCGCCGGTCTTTCCACGGCTCGCGGGGCAGCAGGCCGCGTACATCACCTTGCAGCTCGATGCGTTTCGCAGCCACGCGCGTGGTGATTCCCTGGCGCAGGCCTACATGTGGGGAATGGCCTCGCAGCTCAGCGATGACATGATCAAGGCGCTGTCGGAGTACTACGCCTCGCAGAAGCCGTCGCCCGGGACTGCGGGCGATCCCGCGCTGATGTCCGCTGGGCAGAAGATCTACACGCAGGGGATCCCGGCGCAGAAGGTACCGGCCTGCGCCTCGTGCCACGGCCAGAACGCCGAGGGAGCCGGTGCGTTTCCACGGCTTGCGGGCCAGCACGTCGAGTACCTGGTCGCTCAGCTCGATGGATTTCAGTCGGGGACGCGCGCCAATGCACCGATCATGCAGGGTGTAGTGCGCAGCATGACCCCGGAGCAGATCAAGGCGGCGGCTACATACGCGGCGTCCAGGTAGAATGCGTATGACACCTAGCCGCTGGATCGCGCTGTGCGCTCTGGGGGGCATCGGGCTCGCCGGCGTGCCTGTGGCACATGCCGGCGAGTCCGACATCGCGACTCTTCGCCAACAGGTAAAGGCGCTGAACGCGATGGTGCTCGAGCTGCGGCAGCGCGTCGACAGGCTCGAAGGCGAGCCGAGCCCGGAGTCTCGCGCCGCCCCGGTTGCGCCCGTCTCGTCCACCGCGCCCGTCACACCGGCCGCGGCCGCTCCTGTGACCCCGAGCGCTGGCTATATGAGTCCGGAGGCCACGCTCAGGCAGAGCTGGGCCAGGGTCCAGCCGGACATGCCGCAGGACGAGGTGGCGCAGATCCTCGGTGCGCCGTCGAAGAAGCTCACGCTCGATGGCAGGGTGGTCTGGTACTACCACTACCCGGCGACCGGCAACGGCTCGATCTTCTTCACCGATGCAGGACGTGTGTCGAGCCGGCAGTCGCCGTTCGGCTGGGGCTGGTGAGCTTGCCAGCGTGAAAGTGTAGCCCCTGGCTGACAATTTCCCGCGCAAAGGCGCAAAGGCGCAAAGGCGCAAAGGCACAAAGGCACGGAGAAGGACGGACACAATGCCGACTCGGGCTGCCGCGGATCTGGCGGCGTATCCGGGTGCAGAGCGGCCGTAGCAGGTGGCGCGTGCGTTCAGGGCTGGTGGAGCCCGTGGCGCTTGTGCCAGTGCTCGATGCTCTCATCGGGATAGCGGGGGAAGTGCCGGTGCCCTTCGCCCTGAGGCACACGTACCCAGGGTGCGGCAAAGTCCAGCATGATATGAACCACCTCGGGAGGCTTTGGCAGGGGAGTGTTGATGGCGGAGGCGAAGGGATAGACCCAGTGGGACCAGCGTGGATCGGACGCCCACAGGGCGCTGCCGCACTCACGGCAGTAATAGCTCTTGCCGGGGCTGAGCTTGAGCCTGCCGGGATGCTCCTCGTCGTCGACCCAGTTGTCGTGAGCCGCGACGTGCTGTTCACCTTCGACCTTCAGGGTATCCGCCTCGGCCATGATGTTGATGGCGTAGCCCCCGCCACCTGCAGTCTTGCGGCACATGCCGCAGTAGCACCGCATGTACGGATACGGCGTGTGCGAAACAGCCGTGAACCTTACTCGGCCGCAGTAGCAGCTTCCCTCGATCTCCATAGGTCATCTCCTGTGGGTCTTCAGCCCGCTTAGCTCGCGCCCAATGTCCGGGTGCTCCGCATTAGATGTTGACCGCGTGCATTGCCCGCTCCGGGTAACGCTGGCCGGCGGCGACGCCCATGGGTGCCACCTCGTCGATATGTGCAAGCTCTGCGGCGGAGAGGGCCACGCTGATGGCCCCGAGATTTTCTTCCAGGCGTGCACGATGTTTGGTCCCCGGGATGGGCACGACGTCGGGTCCACAGGCGAGCAGCCACGCCAGAGCGAGCTGGGCGGGCGTGCAGCCCTTGTCCCGGGCCATTTCCCGGATGCGCTGCACCAGATCCAGGTTCCTGGAGAAGTTCTCGCCTTGGAAGCGCGGTGAGCTGCGCCGGTAGTCACCCTCGGGAATATCCTCGAAGCGCGTGAAGCGCCCGGTCAGGAAGCCCCGCCCCAGCGGGCTATAGGCCACGAAGCCGATGCCCAGCTCGCGGCAGGTCGGCAGGATCTCATCTTCGGGGTCTCGGCTCCAGAGCGAGTACTCGCTCTGCAAGGCTGCGATGGGGTGCACCGCATGGGCTCTGCGGACCGTCGCGGGTGCCGCCTCGGACAGGCCCAGATAACGCACCTTGCCTTGCGTCACAAGCTCGGCCATTGCGCCCACGGTTTCTTCTATCGGCACATTCGGGTCCACGCGGTGCTGATAGTAGAGGTCGATCTGCTCCACGCCCAGGCGGGCGAGCGACGCATCGCAGGCGACGCGCACGTATTCGGGGCGGCCGTCCACTCCCCGGAAGCTGCCGTCATCGCCACGGACGTTGCCGAACTTCGTGGCCAGAATGACCTCGTCACGACGGTCGCGGATGGCGTTTCCGACCAGGCGCTCGTTGGTGAATGGACCGTACATGTCCGCGGTGTCCAGGAACGTACAGCCCAGATCAATGGCTCGATGGATGGTGGCGATAGATTCCTTGTCGTCACGCCTGCCGTAGAACTCGGACATTCCCATGCAGCCCAATCCCAGCGCGGATACGGCCAAGTCACTCTTTCCCAGCTTACGTGTTGGCATGTGCGCAGCTCCCACCTCTTGGAAAATGAATGTATGCGCTTCGACCACGCAAGGGCGGGGGTGGTTCAGGAGGCTGCGAAGATGCTCGCGGCCTTAGGGCCATTCCTGGAACTTCCTGTGTAGGAGCGGGTGGAAGCTCGCGAAGAGAGGAGCAGTGATTTGAGACTGAAAATTACAAATTTGCGATTATGAATTGTGAAGTAACAATTGCGCTCTCTGCCCCCGTTCAGCCTCGGCCTGCCGGCGGTGCGGCCTGCCGGATCTCATCGTTGGCCATCTCTTCGAACTGCTCGAAGTTACGGTGGAACGCGGCGGCCAGCTCGCGGGCCTTGGTCTCGTAGCTGGCGCGGTCGGGCCAGGTGGAGGCGGGGTCCAGGATGCTGTCCGGGACGCCGGGGCAGTGGGTGGGGACCCGCAGGCCGAAGATCGGGTCCTCGCGCAGCGCGATGTTCTCCAGCTTGCCGGACAGGGCGGCGTTGAGCATGGCCCGGGTGTGGACGATGTCGATACGCCGGCCCACGCCGTAAGGTCCGCCCGTCCAGCCGGTGTTGATCAGCCAGCAGCTCACGCCGTGCTCGCGCACCTTGCGCCCCAGCAGCTCCGCATAGGTCTCCGGGTGCAGCGACATGAAGGGAGCGCCGAAGCAGGCGCTGAAGGTGGTCGTGGGCTCCGTGACGCCCTTCTCGGTGCCTGCCACCTTGGCTGTATAGCCGGAGATGAAATGGTACTCGGCCTGCGGCATCGTCAGCCGGGCAATGGGCGGCAGCACGCCGAAGGCGTCCGCGGTGAGCATGACGATGTGCTTAGGCTGCCCCGCGATGCCGGGATAGATGGCGTTGGGTATATGGGTGATGGGGTAGGCGGCCCGGGTGTTCTCGGTCAGGCTGGCGTCGTCCAGATCGAGGCGGCGTGTGCGGTAGTCCATGCCCACATTTTCCAGGATGGTGCCGAAGCGCCGGGTGGTCTCGTAGATCAGGGGCTCCTTCTCCTGGGAGAGATCGATCACCTTCGCGTAGCAGCCCCCTTCCAGGTTGAATACGCCGTGCTCGCCCCAGCCGTGCTCGTCGTCGCCGATCAGCTTGCGCTCGGGATCGGCCGAGAGCGTGGTCTTGCCGGTGCCGGACAGCCCAAACAGCACCGCCACGTCGCCGTCCTCGCCCACGTTGGCCGAGGCGTGCATCGAGAGGACTCCCCGCTGCGGCAGCAGGTAGTTCATCACCGAGAAGATGGACTTCTTGATCTCGCCCGCGTAGTGGGTGCCGCCGATGAGCACCATGCGCCGCCCCAGATGGACCAGGATGAAGGCCTCGGAGTTGGTACCGTCCTGGCTCGGCAGGGCGTGCAGGTGCGGCACGTGCAGCACGGTGAAGCGCGGCTCGTCTACGCCGATGCTGCGGTCGAAGTTGCTCGGGCGGATGAACAGATTGCGCGCGAACAGATTGTGCCAGGCATCCTGCGTGATGATCCGCACCGGCAGCTCGTAGGACGGATCGGCGCCGGCGAGCACGTCCTGGACGAACACCTCCTTGCCTTCCAGGAAGCGGCACGCCCGCTGGTAGAGACGGTCGAAGTTCTGTTCGGAGAACGGCCTGTTCACCTTGCCCCACCAGACCTTGTCGCAGCTCTCCGGCTCCTCGACGATGAACTTGTCGTTGGGTGCGCGGCCGGTGAAGTAGCCGGTGCGGGTCACCAGCGGACCCAGATGGGCCACGTGCGCCTCGCGCCGGCGAATCGCAGCCTCGTAGAGCTGTGGGGCCGTCAGATTCCAGGCGATCTCCCCCAGATTGGTAAGCCCGAGGCGGGACAAGGCGCTGGTCAAGTGTTCGATGCTCACATTCTTCCTCGCTTATTTTCGCCGTCTAATCAGTTCTACTTTGTCACATTGACCCTCGCCCCGGTTTGAGAGGGGGTCCGGAAGGTCTTTCCGGGACCGTCGCCGGCGGGAAGCCGGCGATCGAGCCTACAGGGACGTATCCACGGCGTGTCCCGGAAAGACCTTCCGGACCGCCAGCCCGAATGTGACAAAGTAGAACTGGAAAGCAAAAAGGATACCGGCATCCCGATAGTGCTGGGATGACTTGCGTCAGTGGTGCTGGCGCCCATGTCCTGCCCCATTCGGGGGCACTGGCGGACGAACCGGTACCAAGTCGGAGCGACCTGCGCGGCAGGAGCTCATCCTCACCCCCATCAGGCGTCGGCCACTGCACCGGCGCCAGCGCGTCGTAGCCAGACGCATCCAGCGCGGCCAGGGCGCTGATGTCGAAGGCCCGGCTGCCATTGAGCAGCTCCTTATCGATGGACGATACGCCCACGGTGGTGTTGAGGATGATGGGCCACAAGGAGCAGAAAGTCACCGGGACACCCAGTGAGCAGCGCTGCCTATTGGGGATAGACTTGGCTCATGGGCCGCCCAATTACCTCTGGCGTTTCGTCCCTGTTCCCGGTCGGGCGTCTGCTCGGCGCCGGTCACCGGATCCTGCTGTTCGGGCCGCCCGGATCCGGGAAATCGACCTTGGCCGCGACCCTGGGCGAGGCCGCAGGGCAGGCCGGTCTGGTCTGCCGCTGCATTGGTGCCGATCCGGGCTCGCCGGCCTTTGGGGTGCCGGGAGCCATCTGCCTGGGACAGTGGGACCGGGAGCGATGGAAGGTCCAAGCCATGGATGCCTTGTGTACCCTGGATGCCGGGCGCTTCCGGCTGCCCCTGGTTTCCGCCGTGGCGCGGCTGGCGGGGATGGTCGAAGAGGGCGTGCTGCTGGTCGACCCGCCCGGCGTGGTGCGGGGGGCGGCGGGAGCGGAGCTGCTCACCGGGTTGGTGAGAGCCGCCCGCATTGACGCCGTGATTGCCCTAAGCCAGGGCGACCGGCGGCTGCCGCTGGAGGACGAGCTGGGGACGCTGGGGCTGGAGATCCTGCGCCTGCCGGCGAGTCCCCAATCCCACCGCTCGGGCAAGCCGCAGCGGGCGAGAGCCCGTACGCGGTTGTGGAACGAGTATCTATGCGATGGCCGGGAGCGGGTTCTTTCCCTGGAAAGGCTTCCTCTCACCGGGCTGCCCCCGCCTCGCAACGCCCTGGAATCGTGGCCGGGACGGCAGGTAGCGCTGCTGGACAGGCGGGGGAGCACGTTGGCCATGGGTGAGATCATTGTCCGGGAACCCGAAGCGTTGCGGGTCCGGCTGCCGTTGACCGTGGAGGGCGAGGTAGTGGCACTGCTGGTCCGGGATGCACGGCGTGGCGCCGGCGGCATGCTTGGCACCGCGCCGCGGCCGGAGCCGGTTTGGTACGTACCGCCACCTGACATGCTGCCGCCGCTTGCGCCCGCTGCCGCCGGTGGGCCGTGCCCTGTGACCCGGGTGGGACCGCTGAGCGTCGGCTTGATCAACGGGGTCTTCGGCGATCCGTTGCTGCACCTGCGGCTACGCCACCGCCGACGCAGCCTGCTGATCGATTTGGGAGAAGCCGGCCGGCTGCCCGGACGCATCGCGCACCAGGTCACCGACGTCTTCATCAGCCATGCCCACTTCGACCACATCGCCGGGTTCATGTGGCTGCTGCGCTCTCGAATCGGCGACCTGCCGGTCTGTCGCCTCTACGGGCCAGCCGGTATCGCTGAGCACGTCGAGGCGCTGGTACGCGGGATCTGCTGGGATCGGGTTGGCGAGCGGGCACCGAGGTTCGAGGTGGCAGAGCTGCACGGCCGTCGGCTGGCCGTGGCCCAGGTGCAGGCCGGCAGGGAAGGGCCGCGCTGGCTCAAAGGCCGCGATGCCCTTGACGGACTGCTGCTGAACGAGCCCGAGTTCCACGTGCGAGCCACGGTCCTGGACCACGGGATCCCGGTGCTCGCCTTTGCCTTCGAGCCCCGAGTGCAGCTCAACGTGCGCAACGACCGTCTGCAAGCCCGCGGGCTGGAGCCAGGACCCTGGCTGCGCCGGCTCAAGGACCACCTGTTTGCAGGCCAGATGCAAGCGCCCATCGACCTGCCCGATGGCAGCGTGGAGCCGGCCGGCGCGTTGGCGGATGACCTGATCCTGGTCACGCCGGGGAAGAAGCTGGTCTACGCGACGGACTTCGCCGATACCGCCGACAACCGCCAGCGGCTGCTGGAGCTGGCCGCGGGCGCCCATACGCTGTTCTGTGAGGCGTCCTTCCGTGAGGCCGACGTGGCTCAGGCCAGGGCCACGGGCCACCTGACGGCCAGGGCGTGCGGAGAGATAGCCACCGCAGCCGGCGTGGAGCGCCTGGTGCCGTTTCACTTCTCCCGCCGCTACGAAGACGCGCCCGAGACCGTCTATGGCGAGGTGCAGGCGGCATGCGCCCGCACCATGCTGCCCGGATTTCTGGATCACGAGAACTTCTGAGCCATGATGGACGGCGGCCTTGTTCCGGAATCCCGGGCAAGGTAGCATCGCAGCGCCCTACGAAGGGACCCGGTAGGGCGGAACGCCAAGGGCCGTTCCGCCGTTTGCGCCGGGGCCCCCGATTCAGCCGCTTCCACACTCGTGCCATGACCGATCTCTCCAGAACCTACGGTGCCCGGGAAGTGGCGCCCGAGACGCGTCAGCGATTGATCTGGTCGATGTTCGACCGGATTGCCGGGCGCTATGACCTGATGAATGATCTGATGAGCATGGGCATCCACCGCGTGTGGAAGCGCGTTCTCGCCCGGCAGGTGCGGGCATGCTCTCCAGCGGCGGTGATGGACCTGGCGGGCGGCACCGGGGATGTGGCCGCGCGCGTGGCGGCAGCCGGGCGCCTGGTCGTGGTAGCCGATCCCAGCCTGCCGATGATGAATGCCGGCAGAGCGAAGGGGGTGGGGGCGTCGGCCTGGGTGGGGGCTTCGGGCGAGGGTCTGCCTTTCGCCGATGCCACCATGGATGCGGTGACAATTGCCTTCGGCATACGCAACGTCACCCATATGGATCGGGTGCTGGGCGAGATCCTGCGGGTGCTCAGACCCGGCGGCCGCTTCTTCTGCCTGGAGTTCTCGCGTCCGGCCGCGCCCCTCCGTCCCTTCTACCGCTGGTACTCGTTCGTGGTGATCCCGCGCCTCGGTGCATTCGTGGCCCGCGATCCCGGGGCCTACACCTATCTTGTGGAATCCATCGAGGGCTTCCCCGACCAGGAGACCTTCAAGGCCCGCTTGATGGACGCTGGCTTCGCCGACGTGCGCTACCGGAATCTGTCCTTCGGGATCGCCTGCTTGCATATGGCTGCCAAGCCGGGTGCCGTTGGCTGACCCGGATATTCCGGGGGGGTGGCTCGCCAGGGCGGCTGCGGTCGCTTCCCGGCATCCCGCCCTGATTACGGGTCGGGACGTGCTGGACTACGGGACGCTGTATGAGCGCCTCGGCCGGCTCGCCGCAGCGCTGTCCCGGCGCGGACTGGACTCTGCTCGCCCCGTGGCCATACTGAGTCGCAGTGCCCGGCGCGTGGCGCTGGCTGCTTACCTGGGCTGGTACCTGGGTTACCCGGTTCTGCCCCTGGATCCCCGGCGCGAGGACCACCTTGGCCTGCTGGCTGCCTGTGGAGCGCGGTGGGTGTTCGCCGATCCCGATCTGCTAGCGAGTCTGCCTTCCGGCGTGCGTCGGCTGCCGGCATCCGCTCTGGACGAGGTGCCTGACCGGCAGGTCCCGGCGCCAACGATTGCGGATCCCGGGGCAGTCCAGCTCATCATTCCCACCAGTGGCACCACAGGCCCGCCGCGGGGCGTCATGCTCAGCGGCCACAATCTGGCGGCGGCCGTGGAAGGGGCGCGCGCGCGCATGGCTCTAGCGGCCGGAGACATATGGCTGGGCTGCCTGCCCCTGTTCCACATCGGCGGACTATCCATTCTGCTGCGGTGCGCGCAGGCGTGTGCCACCGTCCTGGTCCTGGACCGGTTCGACGCGGCGCAGGTTTGGGACGTGTTGACGGCACGCCGAGTCACCCACTTGTCCCTGGTACCGGCCATGCTGGCGAGCCTGCTGGACGCCGGCGCGGACGCCCGTCCGCCGCCCTCGCTCAAGGCCGTTCTGGTCGGCGGCGGTGCTCTGTCTGGGGCGCTTGCCCGCCGCGCACGAGCCGGCGGCTGGCCCATCCTCCCCAGCTATGGAATGAGCGAGGCCGCCTCCCAGGTGGCGACGCTCGCTGACATGGCTGCGGACTGGGACGACGGCGACGTCGGTCCGCCGCTGCCCCACCTGCGGGTGGCGATTGTCGACGGACACGGTCGGCCCACGGCGGGAACGGGCCGAATCCGAGTCTCGGGACCCAGCGTGATGTTGGGCTATGCGGATCCCCGGGACACATCAGGTCTCGGCCTGGATCAAGGCGGCTTCACCAGCAGCGATCTGGGCTTTCTCGACGATCGCGGCCACCTGCATGTTATTGGAAGAGCGGATGCAGTGCTCGTTACGGGGGGAGAGAACGTGCATCCGGCGGAAGTGGAGCGACAGCTGTCCCTGGCGCCAGGTGTCGTGGACGTCGCGATCACGGCTCGCGCCGATCCCGTGTGGGGTGACTACCTGGTAGCCGTCGTCGTAGGGGCCGTGGACGAGTGTGCTCTTGCCCGGTGGTGCCGTGCCCACCTGCCGTCGCCCCTGCGCCCGCGTGAATTCGTATTTGCGGACGAGCTGCCGCGCAATGCCATGGGCAAGCTCGAGCGCCGAAGGCTGCGGGCACTGGTCGCGGCGGGAAGGGCGGATCAGGTTCGCCGATGATTCGAGTGCAGCCCCTTGATTTCAAACTGAACGCTCTTCCGGCCAAGGGGGTGGCAGTCCGTGGCGGCTGCACCGTGGTGGCGGCCGCCAAGCGCCGCGGCAGCCCGTGCCGCCCCTAAGAACCCACCTCCGCCCCCGTGATATCCCGAGTTGTGCCGGACCTCACAGTGCGGCACTTCAAACTGCGATCACCTTCACATTGACCCCGTATATCAACCCTTTCGCGTAGGCTATACATTCTTGACCTCTGTCAAGGCTCCGTGCCCTCGGGCGGGCGCGGGTACAGCCTGGAGCAGCAGGTCCAAGGGATCGGTCGCCGGGCATCGACTAGAGCCTTGCCGGTCGGGATCCCGTACGGAGGAGGGGGCTCTAACGACCGTCACGTATCCATCGTTGTCTGGTCCTCACCCGGAGCGACACCGTCGGCTCGACGTGTCCCTGCGGTAGAGCTTTGGACAGTCCCTTCCACTATCGCACCAACCAACAAGCGATATAGGGGGTAGCCATGGAAAAGAAACGCAAAGTGTTGTCGGTCACGGCCGGTAAGGTCGCGACATTGCTGGCTTGCGCCGTTCTGACGGCGTCGGCCCCGGCGATGGAAGTGAAGGTGTTTGCCATCGGAGATTTCGTACCTTCCGGCTCCGGCGGATGCGGCGGCAACGACATTGGGCACTGGCCCGCGATGGTGGATCACTGGTACGACGAGATGGGCAGCCACGGCCATCTCAAGGATGGCCAGTACACGAACGGATCCATGACGATTCGGCGCTTTTGCGATCCGGACTGGACGGCGGGGTGCCTGGACTATGTCTACGCGGACGAGGCCGATGCGTTCATGATTGGCGTGCACGGGTCGGACAACGGAGACCACTGGGCGGGCACCATGCGCTACCCCTGGAGCAGCAACTGCGCCCTGGACGCCGGCGGCACGGCGAACGACATGTGGGTCGGGGATTACGATGCCGAGTTTATCCACCTGTCATCCTGCTTCAGCGCCGACGATGACAACATCTGGGGTGCCCATACCGCCATGCACGATCCCGTCGACGGTGGCTACGCCCACCAATGGTTCGGCTTCCACGGCATCATGTGGATCGGCTCCGGATTCGATGGCGACTACAGGGATGCCGCCGACGACGGTCACTCGTCGTCTATCTCCTGGTCCTGGGTCCACAACTTGTACAGCTCCACTGTGGGCTGCGCTGGCTACGACCCCTGGAACTGGTTCGGTACCTGCCAGGAACAATGTCCCGTGGCTTACGCCATTGGTACCAGCGGTAGCAATGCCCTCACGCGGCTGCTTTATGAGCGCTACAACCTCGTTTTCTCCGATCCCACCGGCTATGGGGGAGCGGCCATCCGCTACATCGTGAATTGCGACTCTGTGGGCGAGACGCCCTTCACGCCGTGAGCGCGCCTGTGTACGAAGCGGACCAAACCACGTGAGAACGACGGAGGAACCGAACATGTCAATTGGAAAGAGCACTGCCAGACTCGCCCTGCTGCTTGCAGGGGCGCTCATCGCTGCACCGGGAGTCCAGGCGCAGAAGCCGGGCGAAGATCCCGGACCTATAGACGAAGTCCCTACCAGCCGCGATGAGCTGATGCGCAAGCTGACCGATGCCTTCGACGCCATCCCGCTGATCGGGGAGGACAATTCAGCCCTGGTCGAGAAGATGGCCAATCCCAGACTGGGTCCCCCATTGAGCGAGACCTTCAGCCCGGCTGCGGCCATCAAGAACCTGTTGGGGAGGGGGGCCGTGCAATCGCCCGACTGCCGAAAGCCCAATACCGCAGCCGGCGACCCGGATCCGGGCACATGCCGCGTGTTCAAGGGCACCGAAGCGGGTCCCCTCGGGCAGGATTTTTACATCGAGCTGCGCTACAGCAAGAACCTCCAGTTCGGCGATGTGAGCTACCAGTTCCGGCCGGCTTCTCCCACCCAGGACGTGAGCTTCGACTCTCTGGTGCCGACGAAGATGACCGACGCGGAGGCTTATGAGAAGGGAATGAAATGGCTGGCCGAAAACTTCGGCATGACCACGGACGAGATTCCGCCACCACCGCAGGGTTTCTATCCGGTCAAGACTGTGGCCCTGGCGGGGCAGGAGGGGGGCAAAGCCGTCGGTCAGCCCGTCCCGGTGGAGAAGCTGCTGCTCCTGCGCCGTGGGTTGTTCGTGGGCCTGGGCGACGACAAGCTCGGCCACAACTTCGACTGGGTTCCCGCGCCCGGGAAAGCCTTTGTCGCCATTATGGCCGATGGCAGCGTCAGAGAGGCCGCCATCCGCGATTGGCGCGAGCTTCAGCCCCTTCCAGAAGACCAGGCCCTGCGTGCCAAGAAGCGCAGTGAGCTGATGCAGGAGATGGCGGACGATCTCACTGGCGTCGCTCGCGGTCCAATCGATCACATTCTCATCGGCTTGATCATCACCGCGCTCCCAAGGGACAACGGCATGGCTCTTCTGTTGCCGGCGATTCAGGCGGCCGTGGTCATGGTGCCCAACGACCTGTCGGAAGAGGAGCAGAATGCTCTGGCCCTGAAGCAGGTCTCAACCGCGGGGGTCATCCGGACCTATCCCCTGGTCTTCCTCGATAACGAAGTCAAGGCGACCGAATAGGACCCCCTTCCCGACTGCACCGCCCCGGGGTAAGCCCCGGGGCGATTTG
>CAYWTP010000056.1:14355-16354 GCA_964461215.1 uncultured Ectothiorhodospiraceae bacterium
CGGGCCAAAAGGCCCGGCCGGATAAAACCGCGTAGGAGGATACACTTATGATCAATGCATTCGTAGCTCGCACGAGCTTCTACCCGCTCATCGCCCTGAGTCTGTTGCCGTGTAGCCATGCATCCGCGTCCGTAACCTTTGTGCCCTTTGGATCCGTACAAGCACAGGTGGACTACGGAGCCGCAGGCACCGCGGGTCTTACGGCATTCCTGTCTGCGCCTGAGCTGGGATCCACTTACTTGGCCGATCAGGTGGTAAATGGCTCGCTCTTGAAATACATCCCACCCTCGGCAAGCGGTGAGGGAACGGGTCTCATGCGGGTGACGTACGCGTTCCGCAACGACGACTCGGCACCTTTCGGCAATCTGCGCTTCATTCTGAACGTGGAGCCCAACGGCAATACCAACTTTCTGGATACGGCTTCTGTTACTTGGGGTCCCGCCGCCCCCGGCGATCCTGACCACTACGCCATCGCCGTGTACGATGACTCCAGCGGTCAATCACTGATGTACACCAACATCGAGAATCACAGCGGAGTGGATGACAGTGCCGACGCTGCTTGTATCAATGGCTCGGCGTGCGATGTTGACACCGCCTTGCAGTGGGATCTGTTAAGCCTGGCACCGGGAGAGACCTGGGAGGTAACGGTGGGTTTCTCCGATGATGGCAGCATCCTACCGGGTGCGAGCCGGTTTCTCCAGACCATGTCTTTCCCTACGCCCGACAGCAACCTCACGATTTCGGGCACCGCCGTACTCAAGCCGGTACCGTTACCGGCTCCGCTTCTCCTGTTGGGCAGCGCCCTGGTGGGGCTGCTGGGCTTGTTTAGGCAGCGCGGCGGGAGCTGATCGTCCGGCGCTTACCTTGCCCGAGTATCCACCCCGGCCCGGCTGGCCGCGCCGGGGTGGTCATAGCACAGGGCCGCGCGCTGTCAGTTCGCTAGTCACCGGGGCAGGTACTTCCACTTCGCACCCGGGCCGCTGCCCGGTCGCAGGATTTTGTTCCGCTGACTGCGGGTAGTGCTTGCGGGGAACGGACAACCACCGCCCGGGGCACTCAGGGCTGGAGGCGTGCCAGCCCCAATTCGGGTCCAACGCTGGCTTGCCCCTCTTGACATCCGACCGCCCGCCCATACTATGAGCGCTCACCGAAGGCGAGTGCTAATAACCGGCCCTCGCTGGTACCCCAACAACCCTATCTGAAGGAGGCTGTTCGATGAAGCTGCGTCCTCTGCATGACCGTGTCGTCGTGAAACGTACCGAGGAAGAGCGCACGTCCCCGGGTGGGATCGTGATCCCGGACACCGCGGCCGAGAAACCCATCCGCGGGGAGGTCATAGCCGCCGGCAACGGCAAGCTGCTCGACAGCGGCGAGCTGCGTCCTCTCGATGTGAAGGCCGGCGACACGGTGCTTTTCGGGAAGTACGCCGGCACCGAGGTGAAGGTCGATGGCCAGGAATACCTGGTGATGCGCGAAGACGACATCATGGCGGTCATCGAGGGCTGAGATCCGCGTCGGTGACTAGATTGTTGCAGCATTATTGAGAGGAGAGTAACCAATGGCAGCAAAAGACGTCCGCTTCGGCGAGGACGCCCGGCAACGCATGGTCAAGGGCGTGAACATTCTGGCCAATGCGGTCAAGGTGACCCTGGGGCCCAAGGGCCGCAACGTGGTGCTGGAGAAAAGCTTCGGCGCTCCCACGGTGACCAAGGACGGCGTGACGGTGGCCAAGGAGGTTGAGCTTGCCGACAAGTTCGAGAACATGGGCGCACAGATGGTGAAGGAGGTGGCGTCGCAGACCTCGGACATTGCCGGGGACGGCACCACGACCGCGACCGTTCTGGCGCAGTCGATGCTCCTGGAAGGGCTGAAGGCGGTGGCTTCGGGCCGCAATCCGATGGACCTCAAGCGTGGCATCGACAAGGCGGTGACCGGAGCGGTAGAGGAGCTTCGGAAGCTCTCCAAGCCTTGCTCCGATGACAAGGCTATTGCCCAGGTC
>CAYWTP010000057.1:0-16348 GCA_964461215.1 uncultured Ectothiorhodospiraceae bacterium
CCAGTGACTTCAATGAGGCCGCAGCGATGTGCTGCGGAAAACGAGAACTATTGTGCGCAAGGCTCTTCGGGAATCCTCGCTTCAATGAGGCCGCAGCGATGTGCTGCGGAAAACCGCCCGCTCGCCGTGCCTTGGTATCGCTTGCTTTCCAGGGATATACGCGAGCGGTGGGCCACCGGTCCGCCGGTGGGGGTCTTGGTAATGCCATTTGTGTCGAGGCGTCATTGGTAACATCCTGTTTGTTAAAGAGCTATGCACTTGCGAGCGGTTCCCGGGGTTTTCTGCGTCATTGGACCGCTCGCGTCTTCGCGGCAGAGAATTCCAACATTCGAATACCATCTCAGATAATCACTGGCTCTCGCACGACCGGCGTGAATGGCTTGCCGAGGCTGATGACGCGTGGGTCAACCTTGTCCGCCAGGCCAATGTCTACAATCAAGACGTGATCATGGTCATGATGGATGATCTCGTCAAGGGTTGCCATCATCTCGGCGTGACGGCGCCGGCTCAGACGGCATTGAAATACCGAGAGCTGCAGCCATTCACCGTACCCCTTCATCAGACGGAAGATCGCCCGCCATCGCTTGTCGTCCGAAATGTCATACGTGACGATGTACAGGTGATCGTCCACGGCTACTACCTCGTGGTGAAGTTCGGATATTCGTCGATGTCGTTCAGGAGATAGCGGCCAAGGAGACGTGCTTGCAGCTCCAGCAGGCGGCGGTAGCTGAGCTTGTATCCAAACAGGGGATGGGTGATCTCGTGGCTTAGGCGCCGTTCGAAGGCGGCGATGAAACGCTTGCGGCCATCGTTGGTCAGATTCACGCTGCCCGCTGCGGTGATGAAGTCGGATGGCCTGATCTCGCCGTTGTTGATGGCCGAGATCACACTGGAGTCGGCGACGAGTGGGCGGAACGGCTCCATCATGTCCAGGGCCAACGCCGGACGCCCGTAGCGGGGCTGGTGGTAGAATCCACGGAAAGAATCGAATCCCACGGCGGTGAGCGTAACCGTCCACGTTCTGCTAAGCAGTGAGTAGGCGTAGGATAGAAGGGCGTTGACGGGGTCCTTGGGTGGCCGGCGGTTGCGGTGGGTAAAGTCGAATCCGAAGGTTTCCTGGTCACTGGATTGCTTGATGAGGTTCGAGAATGCGCCGAAGTAGTGGGCGGCGGCGTTTCCCTCTATGCCGAGCAGCGCCTGCAAATCGTGGGCATGCACCGCCTGCTCGGCATCGCGCTTCAGCTCTGCTATCACCAGGTCCGGATCGCCTTCGCCACGCCAGTTGCGTCGCAGCAAGGTGCGTGAGTTCTGGATCTTCGCGCGGACCCACCCCTTGGCCAGCCGCAGGCAGGTGTGGCTGTCGAAGCTGGAGCGGTATTGAGCCGTGCGCAGCTCCACGTTCTTGTGGCCGTTGCCCACGGTATGACCCAGGAACCAGCCACCGTAGCTATGCCAGGTGACGGGGATGTCACGGCGCATCAATTCGTGGAGGGTGGGTGTGGTTATGTACACGTTTCCCATGAGCACGACCTGGGACACATCTATCAGACGTACCGTGGTGGCCGTCTTGTCCTCTACGGACACCTGCAGCGTTTCACCGCTCTTGCGCACCGCTGCCTTATTGGCTTGTACGTAAAGCGGTAGTGACTCGTCGCGGCCCACCGCCAGGGGCCTGGGTGGGGCGTCGGCCCGACGCAGGAAGTTCACCTCGTCGGGCAGGCAGACGCCGACCAGGGAGCAGCGGGGACACTTTGGGCTGTCTTCGAGGGGCGGGGGCATCCGGCCTCCGGCGGCTATGAGGCGCAGGCCGTTGACCGCGGACCGGGTCTGGTTGCGCAGCTCCTCGTCAAAGCTTACCGGCACCCGCTCTTTGGATTCGGCGAAGTACAGTACGCCTTCCTGGCAGCGGTAGCCGTGCTCCTCCAGGATCATGCCCTGCACGCAGAGCTGTATGCGCTCGGGGTCATAAGCGCCCTTGGCGACATGGGGGCGCTTGCCGCGCTTATAGTCTACGGGGACGACCTGGTCGCCGGTGGCCTCGATCAGATCCATCTTGGCGATGAGTCCCAGCCTGGAGGACGACAGGGTAATGGAGCGGGCGTGTAGCTTCTCCACTTCCGCGGCGCTCTCGGGGTCGGGAAGGTCGCCCGATGGCTTGTCCACCCGTCGATGTCGATAACGCCCGTCTACGGTGTCACCGGAATCGGCCCATTCGCCCTGAACCCACTCCAGATAGGCCAGACGGGGACAGTATTCGTACTCGTTGACCATCCGCGCCGGCAGCAGGGGCAGGTCGTCGGACAGCTCAGGAAAGTCGAAGGGAAGGTCCCTTTGCTCGGGCATGGTGGGTCAGCCTCCCTCGCGGCAAAAGCAGGGTCCGCAAGCGTAATCTTTAGACCATCGGAGGGGGAAGTCCAAATTCTGAACCGGCAAGGGAAGATAATCTGTGAGGGCCGGAAACGATGCTTCGCTGTTTTTCCTACTCGGAGAAGAAGGGATTGACGATCCGCACTCCCGCGAGCACCTGCCCGTGTGAAAGGTCTTCTGTATACAGCACGGTGCAGCCTGCCGATCCGGCTGTGTGGACAATCAAGGCATCCCAGAAGGCGACCTTGTGCAGTCGGTGAACGTCGATGGCTGCGAGGACATCATCCCGACCGATCTGGGCGACATCCATCCGTGCGAACAGCTCCACCTTTCTCTTGGCCATCTCGGAGTCGAGGCCTAGCTTCCTGGTCGCGGCGCTGAAATACTCCTGCATCACCTGGGTGGAGATGACTCCATAGCCGCCGCGGCGTAGCTGGGCGATTAAGGCAAGCGCGCGCGCCTGCTTTCCGGGGGCATCGGCGTCGTCGGTGTAGAGCAGGATATTCGTGTCGAGAAAGCTACGATCGCTCATGCAGCTCGTCACGGTTGAACGTCCAATCCCTGCGGTGGCCCTGGCCACTGAGGCGGCGCAGCTCCGCTAGCTCTTCCTCCACGGATCCACCGCCAGCGAGCTGCTCCAGGTACTCCCGTACAAGCTGATTGACGCTCTTACCCATGGCACGGGCTACTCGACGGGCGTTGTTGAGCACCTTTTCGTCGATTGAGAGAGTCACGTTCACGCTAATTACACAGCTTATGTGTACACTGATTAAGTGTAGCACACTGAGTCGCTCCGGGCCTCAACCACAGGACTCATCGGGTTGCCTATGGGACGCATCCTTCAGCACGCGGGTTCGAACCGTAGTGCCCGGGTGACTCGCTGACCGCCCAGCGTAGGCGTTGGGCGGTGTGCCGGCCGATTCCTGCAACGGCAGCCAGCTCATCCTGAGCGGCTGACAGCACCGCCTGCACGCTGCCGAAGCGATCCAGCAGCCGGGCGGCGCGCTGTGGGCCGACGCCTGGCAGACCTTGCAGCAGATAGCGCTGTAGCGCCACTTTGCCTTTGGGACGATGGCCACGGCGTTGCAGGGCGCCCTGGACGATGTTGCGCCCCTGGCGGGCGGCATACAGAAAAGTTCGGACGGTCTCTTCCGGCGAGCGGGTGCGTAGCACCGGCAGGCCTACGAACAGGGAGACTGTGACGAGGGCGCCCTGGATTGCCTCCCACGCCATGCCACAGCCCTGGAGGTCCTTGAACGTTCCCTCCAGGACGAGGGCAGGGCGCAGTCCTTCAATTTCCGCCAGCCGCAACGCTTGGGAGAACAGGCGCCCGGACTCGATGGACAGGATCAGATCGGGCAGGGTCTTGCGCTCGAACAGGAAGCGATTATCGACGCGGTAATCGCCTACGGACAGCCGCTGCACTACCAAGTCGAAACAAGCGGAGCTTCGCAGGTGCTCCAGGACAGAGCCGCGGCACTCGCGATCATCGGCAATGACGGAGAATCTCATTTCCCGGCCACGTCGTTTCAGTATCGCATTGGTGGGCATTCCACGGTGGTCCTGAGCAGCTTGGGAGGCTGACGAAAATTATGTCGCCATCTTTGGACTGGGAAGATAAGTCCGTTCGCGCTGATGGCTCGAGGCAAGAGGATTTACCACAGAGAGCACAGAGATCACGGAGCATCGGAGCGCGAACCTGTCGATAAAGAGCAGCGCTCGCAACCTCGCGTCCCTCGATGCAGCATTCAGAATTTAGCTCCCACGGAGTGTCCGACTCAACCGTCTGATACCCAAGCAGAAATGTGTCAGGTGCTAGGAATGGATGCATCCCTGAGCCAGCGTGCAAGGGCTTCTTCCGTGAACACTCCTGAGGCCAACTGCTGGAATACCAGTACGGCTTCTGCTTCCGGGGCGTTGAGCGAGTATCCATTTAGCTCAAGGAACACAGCCGCAATCGTCAAAGCAACTCGCTTATTGCCATCTACGAACGGGTGGTTCCTGGCGATTCCGTAGCTATAGGAAGCGGCTAGCTCAAATATAGAGACGTCTTCTTCGTAGGCGGCTCTCTGCTGCGGCCGGGCCAAGGCCGATTGAAGCGGAGCCGGATCGCGCAGGCCCCGCAGTCCTCCGTGCATAGCTAGAAGGGTCTGATGGACGGCGAGCACCACCTCCGGCAGAACCCAGTTCGGGTGGGTCATTTCGCCAATTCATGGAGTGCATTACGGTATTTCTTCATCACCTTTTCCGCCGCATCCATTTGGGCCTCGAAGTCCTGCCGGTAGGGCGTCAACGTCAAGCCTTCAGTTGTCTCAACCAGATACAGTACGTCGCCCTTTTCGACGTGCAGCTTCGTAAGTGCTTCTTTGGGTAGCACGATGCCCATGGAGTTGCCAATGGCGGTGACTTTGACTTTCAGCATTTGGGCTGCCCCAGAAAGTTATTACATAAGTAATAACAGAGTCTAGGCTTGTCCAGCAGGACCGTCAATTCGGTCCCTTGCGCGGATACTGGGGGTTCAGACCCACGGTTGACAAAAGAGCCTTGCCAAACGCGCCGCGTCCTTGGTGAAGACCCGCTCCTCTTCCGTCACAGACCTGGAGACGGCAGAGCGGGCGCGGCGCCAGGGCAGGCTGCAATGGGCTGCCGTAACATGGGACGGAGCAGTCGAGCACGAGTGGCCGACCTGCTGATCGCCTCCACTGCGGCCGCCGACAGCTTCTCCCTCTACACGAGGAACCCGGCTGATTTCGCCGGCCTCGAACAGCTCGTGACCGTCAGAGCGGTTTGATTCTAGACGCTGTCAGGCTGCCCGATGAATTGGCTTGACAGGGGGGCGGCCGCGTTGCTCGGTCTGCCAGAGATCATAATCGGCCTGCATGCGCAGCCAGGACTCCGGCGTGCCTCCCAGCCAGAGGGCAAGGCGTACGGCCATCTCGGCCGATACCCCTGTGCGCCCGTTGAGCAGCCGCGATAGCTGGACGCGAGACACGCCTAGCTGCCGCGCGGCCTCGGTGACAGTCATTCCGCCACCAGCGAAGACATCATCCTTGAGCACTTCGCCGGGATGGGGGGGATTGTGCATACGTACCACGGTCATCGTTCAGTGGTAGTCTCGGTGGTCGACAAGGGTCGCGTCTTCGCCTTCGAGAGTGAAGGTAAAGTTCCGATTGGTCGCTCCTATTCAAACTGGGCGGGCAGGTGTGAAATTGCGGTATTTCCCCTGCGTGATGCGTTGACAGCGATAAACTTCGACGATGCCCCGTGGCTGAAGCTCCTGCCTATTGGGAGCTTCGTCTTGGAGTTGGGTGAGGGAGATCAGCGATCTGGCCTCCATCAATCCAATGGGTACCGACCATACGGGCCAGGACAACTCGGTAGCCCGGCCTCGAGATTTTTTGAAACCGGTGGTCCGAAGTTGTTGGCGCACGGGTTGGGTAGGGAACAGGGGTAGGGCTTCGATGGCGAGGCGATTAGCGCCCCACATGCTGCCACCAAGCTTGCGGTTTCGGTCACCGCTGGGATTAGCCCAGCGCAAGGCATAACGGATGTCGTCCATCGGATCCCAGCGCAGGCTATGCTTTTCCAGCGCATCATCGTAGCACCAAGTCTCGAAGATGGCCTTGTCCAGATGCTCGGCCGTGGTGTCGGCGATAAAGGTACGCATGGTGCCTAGGAAGTGTTGATGACCGGCTCCGCTCATAGTGCGAAACGCGCTATCGGCGATTTGTCCAGTCGGCTTGCCGTTGAATCTCGACTGGACGGCGTCGCTGCCAAAGGCGCCCAGGAAGTCGGCATCGCGACGGTCCAGGTTTGATGCGGCGTTCTGACTGTAAGCCAGGGCGGCACGGAAGTCCCCGGTTGAAAGCGTTAGGTCGTCAGCCAAGTTCATGGCCGGTAATTTGGCACTGGTCTGCAACTGCTGGTGCAGACATTCGATTAGCCCGGGGCGATCGAGCGTTGTATTACCGGTCAACCGCGGTTGCCAGCGACCATTGTGTACCTCCCAGGCCAACCGCAGGTCACGGTCCGGTTTCGCCAGAGTGGCGGTGCGTAAGGCGCCCAGGGCGGCGAGGTAGGCGAGCAGATTGTCGGCGGTCAGGCCGGAAAGAACGAGATCAGTCATTGCCGGTCTCCGTATCGTTGGTTTCCTCCCATTCGCTGCGCCGATGGTCGGCCAGGCGTAGCAGGCTCTCCAGCCATGCCAGTCCCCACCAGCCGTAGGTTTCGACCAGCCGCCAGAAACGGCGGGTGACGCCAGCTTCCAGGTGTTCGAGTCCAGTGGGCCCGCTCCAGCTCAGGCGGTGATCGTTCAGCGCATAACTGACTTTCAGGGTGTGGTCATCGATGACCACCGGGGCAAAGGGTCGGCAGTGACCGTGGTGGCTGCCGACAAGGTGGAGGGTGAGTTCGCGCAGCATCGGGTCGGCTGGCAATAATTCGGGTGCGCCCTCGGCAAGGCGCACGGAAAGCAGTTCGTGGCGGCCGCGAACCGGGTAGCCGGCGGCGGCCCGTGCGGCCTCGTAGGCTGCACGTGTCTTTGGAAGGGCGCCGGACTTCGCCAGCGGTTCGCCGCCAAAGGCGACAGGGCTGCCCCCGCGCATCAGGGACTGAAAGCGTGGGTCGGCCTTGCCGAGGTCGTGTAAAAGGCCGGCCCGGGCAACGGCCTCCGTCAGCTCGTTGGGCAGGCCGCAGCCGGCGGCGAAGCGACGGGCCCAGGTCTCGACGCCGGGCAGGTGATCACGTAGAAGCACTGGGCCGCCTCGGCGATTGGTGGTGCCCGAGGCGCTGGCGTCGTCCTCGTCGCTGAAAGTCTCTGCCTGGCGGGTATACTCAGCTATCAGGCCTTGGCCGGTGATGACAAAGTCTCGCTCGCCGACACGCCGCAGGTTGCGGAGAAAGCTACGGCGGCTGGCTTCTCGTTGGAGTTGTGTGGCGATGTCGTGGAGCCACTTGCGGGGGCCCTGGTCACGGGTTTCCTGTTCGAGACTGTCGAGCATGTCCCGCAGCAGTCGTAGCTGTTCGTCCGGGTCCTCATCGTCCAGGTCGAGCAGGGCCGTCGCGTGGGCGCGTGCCTCACCGGGCGGCCAGCGGGCGATAAGCGAGGGATGAAGACGCAACAGGGCCTTGGCTCGTCCCGAGAGGTGGGCCCGCTCGCCGACATCAAGGCGTGCCAGTTCATCTCCCGGTGTATCCGGCAATTCTCCCAGACGGATTGAATCTGTGTCGTTGAGGGGGATGACTATGACATCGCCAGGGTGAACGTCGGTTGGGGCGCTTACTCCCTTGAATTCGTTGCCCTGCCAACGTAGGACGCTACGCTGGTCGGGGGAGGCAGGCTCGGGTGCGGCAGTCGTTTCCGCCTCGGTCTCGCCCTCGATGTCGCTGCTGTCGTCCTTGGCCGGCTCACCGGCGAGCCAGCGCCGGAACAGGCCGATGGGCACGGGCAACGTCTCGGTTGCCGAGGGTGGACAGAGGGCGAGGGCGTCAGTGTTCAGGTCGATGCGCCAGCAGACCTGGACGTCGGCGCGGGTTTCGCGCGGGCCATGCAGGAAGAGGGCGACCTCGGGTGACGGAAGCGGCTCGGGGTTGGTCTGTGCCCAGCAGTCGACGTGCGCGGGGAGCATTACGGGAGCATCGAGGCTGGGGCTGTTGAGTGCGTCGAGGCCGTCGCCCGCAGGTAACCGAGGCGCGAGGTGAGCGATGCCGAAATCGATCTCGCCCTGGTCGTCGAGGTGTTCGTTGAGCCAGGTCCAGGTGCGGGCGAGGGCTGGGCCGTAGACCGGGTCGTCGTCGGATTTGTCGGCCTGATCACCGCGGATCAGGATGGCGGCACGGGTCTCGATCGGCCGACCCATGCGGTTGAGTCTGCCGAAGCGTTGGCGCAGAGCGTCCAGGGCAGCGCATTCCGTGACCAGGACATCGAAGTCCAGGTCGGCGCCGACCTCCAGGGTTTGGGTGGCGACGACGAAGTGCGGTCGATCAAGCTCGCGTGTCTCGGCTTCTGCGGAGCTGAGTTGTTTGAGGGGACCGTCAATCGTGGTCTCTTTGTCGACGCCGCGCATCCTCCCCGTGAGCAGGGTGATCTGTCCGGCGTGGCGCTTGGTAAGAATGTCCCGAGCGGCGCGGGCGGTGGCCACGCGGTTGACGAAGACGACCACCGCCCGGTTTTCGCCCTCGGAGAGGCTTTCAGCCGTCTCGGCCAGGGCCTTGGCGAGGTAATCGGTGGCTTTCTTGCCGCTGGCCTTGTCGACCTTGAGCAAGACTGTGGGTTTGTGGGCCAGCTGGCGCCGGCCCAGCGGGTGGTCCGGATCGCCGGGTTCGTCCGAGGTGTCGGAGAAGATGTCGTCCAACCCTGGCGGCGGGGTGGCCGAAAGCACCACGGGATGGAAGGATCGTTCCAAAGGGGTCTTGGCCCAGCTTCGATAACGATCTACCCCCCGCAGGGTCTGGAGAAAGGGACGGGCGCAGTGGGCCTCGTCGAGCAGGACCAGGCTGTCGTTGGCGGTGAGGCCGGCGTAGACCGGCCACATGCCGGGGCCGCGGCCATAGGCGCGGAACAAGAGGCGCGAACCCAGTTGGTCTACCGTGGAGGCGATGATCGCCGGCTGGAGCGGACTGCGCGCCCAGGACTCGGAGCGATAGCTGGCGCCACGCAAGGTGTGGACGGTCAGCGGCGTTTCGTCCGCGCTGCCCTCGGGTTCGCCGCGGGCAATGAGGCGCAGGGCGTCGGCGACGGACTTGAGTATCCCATCCGTCGCTTTGTGCAGCTCGTTGGCCAGGTATCCGGCGCGTGCAAAGGCCTCGTCTACGATGATGCGGCGGTCGACGACGAAGAAGATGCGCCGCGGCGCCGTGATCGCTTCGCCTCGCGCCAAACGTTGGACCTGGGCGGCAAGGGCAAAGACGGCGATGTCGATGCAGGCGGTCTTGCCGGCGGCGGTGGGCAACGCAATCGCCTCGGGCCAGGGGGCCTCGTCATGCGTAAGGGCACGCTCCGCGAGTGCCCGTTGCCAGGCAAAGGGTGGTTTTTTCCAGAGCGCAATGAAAAAGTCAGTGAAGTGGCCGGCGGTGAGGTCAGTCATATTCGGGACTCCCGTCGTCCACGGGGAGGCAGAGGCCATAGCCGCGGAAGCGGCCTGCCCCGATCGTCACCGGCCCGCGCACGGGCTCGTCGAAGATCAACACGGCATGGCTGTGATGGCGGCGTCCTCCGTCCGACTTGCGGATGAGGTGGGGAAAGTCGCGGGCGTGTGGTGCGCCTTCGGCCAGTGAGACCGGATGCAGCATGACTTTCCGTGGCCGTGGCAGGCCGATGCGTTCGCATGCACCCTTGACCTCTTCGGCGGCACGTTCCCATTTGTCGTTACCGTCGTGGTGGCGGTCCAGGACCACCGGCGTAACGCTGGCCCACGTACGCGAAGCGCGGGTCCAGCGGGCCGCGCGCAGGCTCTCCGGCGGTCTTTCACGGTTCTCCAGCTCAATCCCGCACTCGAACCATTGGCCGTCGAACAGCCGTTCGGCCGCCGGCAGGCCGTGTCGGTCGACCAGGAAGGGCGCCAGGCACCGGGCGGCCTCCTGGCTGTCCAGGCCCGCCGGCAAGGCGAGGGCGACGCCCATGATGCGGCCGTCGGCATGCGGCGCGCCGACGAAAGGCAGCGGGACAAGGGCCAGATGGGGGGCGCGGCTGGGTTTACCGTCCGGCGTATGGCCGCTGAACCACTCCGGCGGCGGCTGATCGGGACAGGCCTTCATCAGGGCGCCGCGCAAGGCGGCGGTCAGCTTGAGGCAGGCGGGTAGAGACAGGCGCTTGCCGGTCAAGCGCAGGACCACCAATCGGGGGTCGAACAGATTCCCCGATGGCTCAACCGCATTGCGCAGTTGAGGGCGTCCATAGCCCTGCCATCGGCCGGGGCCAGGGCGTTGGCTGGCGGGGATGCCGTGGGGGAAATCGGCGGCGAACTGCGCCTCGAGCTGCTTTAGGTAGCTCTTTTGTTCCTTAGGGCTTCTTGCATGACCGCCGCTATCTCCCGGGCGCTTTGCCGCAGCAATTCGATCTCGGATTTGCTCAGCATCCGGGGAACGGGTGAGATACCGAGCCTCCGATTGAGTAAGTCGGTTGAAGGAGTGTCCGAAGTGCTCCTTCCACCATTGTTCGAGTGATCGACCATGCCTTTGTCTGAGTGCATCGAGTTGCTTCGTGGTGAGTGAAAGTTTAGCAGAATAGGGTTTGCCCGAGAGCACCACGGCTGCGGCTACGCGTCCGCCCTTCTTGATGATGTGACCGCGCAGGTTGGCCAAGGTGCCGCCCTGGCCGACGAAGTCGTCCACCAGGAGATAGTCGCGACCCTTCTCCACCTTCCCGTCGAAGACGGCCTGCCGGGCCAGGCGGCCATAGCCGTCGGCTCCGGTATGGAAGACGACGTTGGTCTGCACCACGCCTTCGGCGTAATCGCACCGGAGATACTCGCTGAGTACCTCCGCCAGTGCCGAGGGGATGGCGTTAACGCCCTGGTGTTCATAGGCGTGCGCCGCGACCAGTGTGGGCATGCCTGCCTCGCAGGTTGCCGCTACAAGCCGTCGAACCGACTCAAGAGAATCATTTGTTACCAGATCGCCTATCAATGCAGCGGCGGCGTGGGCGTCACCGGACTTGGCGGCACGGTAGGCGGGATTCTGTTTGACATCCGTTTCGTTCGCCAATATGAGCACGTCGGGAAAACCGTTCCAGTCGGCCCTGGGTGGTTGGACCATTTCCTTGAGTTCCGATTTCGCGTAGTCGATGCCCGCCTTCAGGTCGTGGTACCGCAGCCATGCGTCACGGTTCATCTGTAGCTTCAGCATTTCCAGCCGCCCCCGGTGCGAGACCCGCAGACGGTGTTCGGCGAGACCTGAAGTCGGAACCCAAGTGGGCTCTATCTCTCCGTCGTCGATCCAGGCCTGCACCAGTGAGGCGGAGTGTCCGACATGCGTCACCTTGCTCAACAGGTGCTCGAAGGGCGTGCGATGTTCATCGGGAATCGGTTCGTCCCAGACCAAGCGGACAGTGGGATCGTGCGGGATGGCTACGGGGAAGGCGCGCGGCTGGCGCGACCGGAACTCCGGTAATACATCAAGGCCAGCGCCCTTGAGCGTAGTGAGATCGTGTTCGGCCGGTGGCTTGCGGCTGGTGACGGCATCATTGACCGGCACATAGCTGGTTACGACGCGGCGGTGGCTGAAGTCCGAGGCGACTATGGCCGGGGCGGGCTGGGCCTCCAGCCAGCGCAGCGCGGCGCCCTCGGCCGGGTCCTCACCGGTCTCGAACCAGGCGGCGGCCAGGGCCATGAACACCCGATCCGGGTGAGGCGGCCACTCGGCCTGCTCTTTCTTCGCACCGTCTGCCGCCGCCATGGCCCAGCCGTTCAAATAACGGATGGCCAGGCTGAGCATCACGCTTCCTCCGCGCCCGACTCACTCGCCAGTTCCTGACTGCGGCGCACGAGTTCGACCAACTCAGGCGCCGGCGTAAGGGCGATCTCACCCTCCCAGGGCAGGCCGGCCTCCCTGGCCTCGGCGATGGCCTCGTTCAAAAGCGTAAGGGCGTCCTCCGCGCCAAGTTCATACTCGGTCGCGCCTTCGCCTGGGCGGTCCAACAACTGCCAGGTGGGGGCGTTCTCGGGGAACAATTGACAGCGTGAGCGCAGGTCGGCGTCGCCTCTGGCCAGGGTGGCCGCGGCCAGGCCGAGGGCGGCCAAGGTGGTGTGGGCGACGGCATCGACCTCGGGGTCGGAATCGGCGCTGCCGTTCAGCGGGAAGCGCAGGCGGCGCAGGGCGCTCAGCGAAAGGACGGTGGTTTGGATACCCCTGGAGATGGTGAAGCCGCCATCGACAACGCCGGGAGTTACATTGCCGTGGTTCGCCTCCGACGGTTTGCCGTCTTTACCGAGCTTCTTGCCGCCGGACTTCTCGTCGATAGTCCAGTCGGGTGCGGCGTCATCTGAAACTTTGCGGCTGTATAGGGGGCCGGCACCGAGCATGATTTGAGCAGGGTCGATCCGGCTGGAGGTCTTTCTGCCCTCTACCGCGTCATAGCCCACTATCTCGGAGACCACCGCACGCTGGAACTTGGCGCCGAGACCGCCGCGTGGGCCGGTGGAATCCCACAGGCCGAAAACCAGCGCCGTCGGGCAGAGGCCGAAGAGGCTGGTGGCGTTGCGTACATCCGCCGTGTCGAGGATTCGGCCCTTTTCGGACTTCCGGAAGATCACGCCGTCGAAGAGGCTGTCGCGGAACAGGGCATCGGCGACCCGGTGCGGTGCCTCCAGGCTGGTGACGGTGAACTTCTTCAGCAATTCCTCCTGATCGAAACGGGTGGTTACAAGAGGAATCTGGACTTTCTTCTGCCGGTGAGCTTCCAAGAGGACCAGCTCCATGCGGTTGGCCTGAGACTGCACCGAGTCCAGCAACACGCACTGGCGCACCTCACCCGTAACGGGATCGACGCGCTCCTCAGTGGCGTAGCGGCCTCCCTCGTAGGTGGGTGGAAAGACCTTGTCGCCGGGACCGCCGGCGGGTTGGTAGTTTGTGACACAGCGGAAAGCCGCGGCCGATCCGCGAACCGCGTTTTTCAAAGTGGAGATATCGAGCTTCATTTGTGTTGCTCCTAATCAGATATCCAGGGGGCGTAGTCAAATGAGGCCCCGGCGCTAGGCCGGGTAAATTACTGAAAAAAACAGCTGGTTATTCATGTCCTGCCAATTCTTCAATGGGGCCGACGTCTTAGCCAGCCAATTTGTGGGAAATGCACGACAGACGGAATCGGCCGACCGCCGTCAGCTAACTCGAGATGTTCGGCGGGGGACGACGCTCTACTACTGATGCGTCATAGGTTAGTTCTTAAGCCAAGTACGCGGTGTCCATGTGAGGTTTGCAGGACCGTTAGCAGCAGGGATGCTGCGATCGAGCCCACAGGGAGGTGTTTACGGCGTGTCCTGCGGACCTCACATGGACGCCACGGCCTAAAGATCCTACGTATGACTGATGCGTAGTATGCTGGTAGATAATTCTTCTCCGCCGTCGGGGAGTATGAATGCGGGCTAGTGGAACCGGGTGACCGAGCGGTCCCTGATCCAGGGGTTGGTGCGTTTCAGGCTGCCCGATGAAACGGTTCCACGCGAGGACGACCCCGTTTCTCGGCCTGCCACAGATCGTAATCGGTCTGCATGCGCAACCGCGACTCGGCGCTGCCGCCCAGCCAGAGGGCAAGGCGCATGGCCATGTCCGCCGATACGCCAGCCCGCCCATTGAGCAGGCGCGATAGCTGTACACGGGAAACACCGAGCTGCCGCGCCGCCTCCGTGACGGTGATGCCGCCATCATCAAGAACGCCGTCCTTAAGGACTTCCCCTGGATGGGGGGGATTGTGCATGCGCATCACTACGGTCTGTCAGTTTTCCGTGACCGGCTTGAATAGCCCGAGACCGAAGTGGCAGCCGAACCCGAGGGCGAGGGGGCCCTGGACCGGCCCGGAAAACGTCAGCCGCCAGAAGCTGCCCTGGCGATCGGGCTGCGTGAGGCCGCGCTTGCTGCGAAAGCGGTGGAAATCAATGGGCCGGCGTTGGCGGGAGCCGACGGGAATGGTCTCAAGACGTTCCAGCGCGCTGGGCTCAGGGAGGCCGCGCTCGCGGCATTCGCGGCGGATCTGGTCTTCGACCGTGAACCGCTTCTTTGAGTACCAGGGATGCAGGTAGGGGACGGCGGAGCCCCAGGTCGTAGCACACTGGCAGAGAGCGCTCACCGGCGCGAGCAGCGCACTTGCTCCGACATCTTCAAGTATCACCTGCCACTGTTGTTCCCTCCGGCTCCACAACCGGGTGAGATGCCCCAGGGTCTGGACTGATTCAGATCCCAGTCCACCCACCGCGTGAACCAAGAGGTGGTCAATGTGTCCGTCACCGTCGGCGTCCTCCGGGATGAAGAATGCGTGCCCATGGCGGCTGTGCCGAGGCAGCCCATGACCGGAGAGGATCGGCGGAACCCTATCCTGGCCGAACGCCTGGCCCGCGAGGCTGATCGCGGCTTCCCGCAGCAGCTCGCCGATGCGCACGGCCTCTTCGAGCGGGGGCAGGTCGTTGCCGTACATCGCAAAGCGCGCGGTCGTTGCTATGGACAAGTCGTGCTCTAAAAAGCCATCGGAATGTGATAGAGCTGTTATCATCTGCAACCACTCCTCGTTCATTGGCTGGCCTTCCATTCCCATGCTGGCAACGACGCGCCGAGGAATCGATTGTGGCTGCGCCGCAGGACCTACGGGCGGCCTGCATTGCGTCGGAGACGAGAGCTATCGTGAGGAGCCGATTTCTGCCAACAAGGCCTTTCGCTCGAGAGGTGGTAGATGGGCAAGACGTACCTTCCATCGCGCAATCCGTCGGCGAATACGCTCGCGCTCTCTGAATGAGTCGCCGAGATAGCGGTAGTCGTGCAGCTCCTCTGGCTCAGCGTAATTCATCCAGACCCACTCCTCGGATGACCTGCCCGATCTTGTGCGCGCAAGGAATGACAGCGTTCGCCACTTTCCGAGGTATTGCGCGTAGAGACGCGAGAAGTAACCTGAGACCATGACGTTGCAAGGCAGCTCTAGAAGGTTCTCGAGCAACTCAATGTGCTGGGCTTCGGTGTAGTCGCATCGGTACGGTGCCCGATCCGATCGGCGCGTTGCTGCCAGGTAGGGGGGATCGACATAGACGAATTCGTCGCCCTGGAATCGGAAACCAGTCAGGAACGCGGTGGCATCGGCGTGGAAGAGTTCTATTCCTTTTGTGTCTCGCCATACCTTCAGGACGTCGCTGTCGAGTTCGACACCGATATTCACCCTTGCGCGTCGCTTATAACGCATGATGGCCCCGCTGCCCAGATGGGTCTCGATATAGACCCTGTGCGGCGGGATCTGATTGATGAGGCGCTGATACACCCCGTTGAGGTTCTTCCCTCCAGCGTACCGCATGGAGCCCACGACTCACATCGGTACCACAGTGTGGGGTGTCTCATCCCACGTCCTGCCCTTGAAGACCCGGCCGTTGGCCTTCTTGCCACGCTTGCGTCCGTCCGAACCCCACGCGCCCCATTGCTTGAAGAAGAAAGCAGCGCCGGCCACCTCGGCTTGGCGCTGGACGTTGTCCACCCACGCAGAAAGCATCGGGCGCGCCTTTGGACCCGATTCGCCACCCACGATCACCCAATGGATGCCATTGAAGTTCATCGTCCCCAAATTTTCGAGCAGCGGCTCCACTGAAAGGAATCGGACGCGGGCATCGACTTGGCGGAGCAGGTCAACGCGCGGCAGCCCGTAGCGGCGGTCCTCCACGGACACCCCCAGCCAGACATTACGGGGACAATCCCGGCGGGCGAAATAGACCGGGAGGCGCTCGGCGCGCTTGGTCAGAATCTGATAGGTGTGGTGCGGGGTTGCGCGAATTACCTTCATCACCCGATCCAGGAAGTGGTCGGAAATCTCCTCATGGAACAAGTCCGACATCGAGTTCACGAAATAGACAGTGGGCTTCTTTCGGTGGAACGGCTGTGACAGCCTCCCGGCGTGCAATGAAAGCCGGAAGCCATCCTCGTAGCCTGGAGCACCCATCGCGAGCAACCGATGTGCCATGGCCTCTGCATAGCAGTGCTTGCACCCCGGTGATATCTTGGTGCACCCGGTGGTCGGATTCCATGTCTGCTCCGTCCACTCGATGCGTGATTGAGTGGCCATAGTTGAACCTCCGCGCGGTGCCTCACGGGATAAGCATCGCTCTAGCGCCTCGAGCTTCTTCTCCGTCCACACCCCGCCGAATTGTTGTGGCCCCATCATTGTCCTCCCTGTCAAAGAGGTTTGACTCCAGACGCTATCAGGCCGTTTAATGAGTTGGCTGGACAGAAGAAGGGCGAAAGAGGCCGAGACCGAAGTGGCAGCCGAACCCGAGGGCGAGGGGGCCCTGGACCGGCCCGG
>CAYWTP010000058.1:0-16332 GCA_964461215.1 uncultured Ectothiorhodospiraceae bacterium
AACACGAAGGCAATGGACATCACCGCCGGGTCGAGCCGACCGGCCACCGGGTGCAGGCGGGTCCACAGCAGCCCCTCCTCCGGCGCGGCCAGCACGTGGGCCGCCGCGAAGTACACCAGCACGGTGCCGAACAAGGCCAGGGCGATGCCCACGCCGCACAGGATGAAGTACTTCCAGGCGGCCTCCACCGACTCCGGCGTGCGGTACAAGCTGACCAGCAGGACAGTGGCCAGCGTGGCGCCCTCCACCGCCACCCACAGCACGCCCAGGTTGTTGGTGGTCAGCGCCAGCAGCATGGTGAACAAGAAGCCCTGATACATGGCGTGGTACAGACGCAAGCCGCGCGCACTGACCCGGCCTTCGGCCGCCACGTGGACCATGTAGGGGCGGGAGAAGATGGCGGTGGTCAGACCCACGAAGGCAGTGAGCACCACCAGATACACGTTGAAGGCGTCCACGTGAAAGCCTTCGCTCGCGGTAAGCAGAGCACCCTGCTCCAGCACCTGCACCGACAGCACCAGGGAGGCGGTGAGCGAGCCCAGGCACACACCCACGTTGAGCCAGCCGGCGAGCCGGGGTGGACGCAGAACGGCCAGTACCAGTGCTCCCGCCAGCGGCAGGAAGACCGCGAGATACAGGGCCGTCATAGCGCCTCCGGCTCCACCGTGCCGTCCGATGGCGGCGGCAGGACGATCTCCGCGCCTTCGGCGGTCTCGGCCAGCCGGTTCAGGCGATCCACATCCAGCGACTCGATGCTCTCACGGATCTGGAAGAAGAACACGCCGAAGAGTACAGCCGCTACCAGCACGTCGAAAGCCACCCCCAGCTCCACCACCATGGGCATGCCGTAGGTGGCCACCACCGCCGCCAGGAACAGACCGTTCTCCATCGACATGAAGCCGATGACCTGGGTCACGGCCTGCTTGCGCGTCACCATCATCAGCAGGCCCAGCAGCACCACGGCCAGGCTCACCGCGATGGCGTTGCGGGACTCGCCCAGGTCCAGACGCTCGATCGGCAGTGAAACATAGTAGCTGAACACCACCAGCACCGCCCCGGCCAGCAGGGTCAGGGCCGGACGCACCACGCTGGCCACCTCCCGCGGGATCCCCAGCCGTCGCACCAGCCGGTGCAGCATCCACGGGATCAGCAGGCCCTTCAGCCCCAGGGTCAGCACCGCCGACAGGTACAGGTGGTGGCGCCCCGACACCAGCGCCACCAAGGCGGTGGCCCCGGCCACGAGCACCCCTTGCCAGGCGAAGGCGTGAATGGCGGACAGGATGCGGGTCTGGGCCAGCAGCGCAAACGAGGAGAACATCGCCAGGGCCGCCAGCACGAACAGTGCCTGCTGGGCCAGGGAGAGCTGAGGCAGGCTCACGCCGCCGACTCCAGGATCACGTGGCTGAGCATGCCCAGCAGGGCCAGCAGAAAGGCGAAGTTCAGATACTGGGGCACGCGGAACAGCCGCATCTTGGCCAGCACCGTCTCGGACACCGCCAGCACGATCCCCAGCAGGGCCAGCTTGGCGGCGATGGCCGCCACCCCCACGCCCAGGGCCGCCGGGGTCAGCTCGGTCGCAATCCCCCAGGGAAAGAAGATGTTGGCGATGAGCACGCCGTAGGTCATGAACTTGATCTGCGAGGCCCACTCCATCAGCGCCAGGTGGCGGCCCGTGTACTCCAGGATCATCGCCTCGTGGATCATGGTCAGCTCCAGGTGGGTGGTCGGGTTGTCCACCGGAATACGCCCGGTCACCGCCACCGCCACCAGCGCCAGGGCCAGCATGGCGAACAGGAACGAGGGGCGCAGCACGATGCCGGCGCCCAGCACGTGATCGACCACGCTGGACAGGTTGGTGGTATGGGCCGTCATGGCCAGGGTGAACACCGCCATCAGCATGGCCGGCTCGGCCAGGGAGGAGACCAGCATCTCGCGGGACGCACCCATACCGCCGAAGGCCGTGCCCACGTCCATGCCGGCGAGGGCGAGGAAGAACCGCCCCAGGGCCAGGAAGCCCACCAGCACGATCACATCGGCGATCGCCGCCGTGGGCAGACGGGCCGCCGCCAGCGGCACCACTGCGGCCACCATGACCATGGAGCCGAAGACGATGTAAGGAGCAGCCCGGAAGATGGGCGAGGCCGAGTGGGCCAGCACCACCTCCTTGCCGAAAAGCTTGCGCAGATCCCGGTAAGGCTGAGCCATGGAGGGCCCGTGGCGGTTCTGGAGCCGGGCCTTGACCAGCCGGATCCAGGCCGTGACCAGGGGGGCCCCGGCCACGAACAGCAGGGTCTCGCCCAGCGCCAGTAGCCAGCCGGCCAGGCTCAGGTGATCAGCCATAGCAGCACCAGGACCGTGCCCAGGGAGTAGCCCAGGTAGGCGCGCACGCTACCCGACTGCAGGCGTCCCACCCGCCGGGCCGCGGCCTGTACCGCGCGCGCCACGGGGACGTAGAGCAGCGCCCAGGAGCGATCGGCAATCTGTAGCCGGTAGCGCAGCCCGCCCTCGCCCTCCAGCCGCTCGTCGATCTGGAATACGGGGCGGAACACCCGCCGCATGGGCATGGCGAAGGCACCGGCGGTGTACTGCATGCGTGGGCTCAGGGGCCCGAAGCCGCAGTCCCAGGGCGCGTCCCGGCGTACCGCGCGCCGGCCCGGCCCCAGGTGCAGCGCCAGGTAGCCACCCAGCCAGAGCCCGGCGATGGCCAGAAGCACCAGGGGCGCACCGTAGCTGGCCGTATCCGGCGACACCGGGGTCAGCCAAAGCCAGCCGTGGGCCGTGGCCTGGGGCAGACCGACGCCCAGCAGCTGCCGGGGGATCTCACTCAGCACGCTGACCACGGGGGCGGCGAGGACCCCAAACAGCAGACACAGGAATGCCAGCAGGGCCTGGGAGAAGCGCATGCCGAAGCTCGCCCGGCGGGCGAAGCGCGCGCGCCGCGTCCGCGGCCGGCCCAGGAACGCAATCCCGTAAACCCGCACGAACCCGGCGGCACCCAGCGCCCCGGTCAGGGCCAGGGCCGCCGCCGCCACCGGGATCACGACCCGCAGCACGCCGCTGTCCAGGGCCCACACCTGCAACGCCGTCTGAAAGGTCAGCCACTCGGACACGAAGCCATTGAGCGGCGGCAGGGCCGAGATGCCAAGGCAGCCCACCAGAAACGAAACCCCCGTCCACGGCATGCGCATGAGCAGGCCGCCCATGCGCTCCAGGTCCCGCTCGTGAGACTGTTGCAACACGGCTCCCGCACCCAGAAACAGCAGGCTCTTGAACAGGGCGTGGTTCACCGCGTGATAGAGGGCGGCGACCAGACCCAGGCTGCCCAGGGTCGGGTGGTCGGTGCCATAGAACACCATGGCCAGGCCCAGGGCAATGAAGATGATCCCTACGTTCTCTACGGACGAGTACGCCAGCAAACGCTTGAGATCATGCTGCATCAAGGAGTAGAGAACGCCGCCCAGGGCCGAGGCGCTGCCCACCACAAGCGCCGCTACGCCCCAGCCCCAGTGCACTTGCCCCAGCAGATCGAAGGTGAAGCGTACCAGTCCGTACACCGCCACCTTGAGCATGACCCCGGACATCAGGGCGGAGATGTGCGACGGGGCCACGGGATGGGCCTCGGGCAGCCAGGCGTGCAAGGGGATGAGACCAGCCTTCATGCCAAAGCCGGTGAAGGCCAGGGCGAAGGCGATCCCGGCCCACAGGGGCGGAAGCGCCGCGTCCCGCATGGCATCGAAGGTGAAGCCACCACCGAAAGAGGCCAGTACGCCGAAGCCCAGCAGGATCGCCAGGGCCCCCACGTGGGCCATCAACAGGTACAGAAACGCCGCGCGCCGGTTGGCTGGATGCTCGTGCTGGAAGGCCACCAGAAAGTAGGACGACAAGGACATCAGCTCCCACGCCACCATGAAGGCAAAAGCGTCGTCGGCCATCACCACCAGCAGCATGCCGGCCACGAACAGGCCGGTGAAGCCGCCCAGGGCGGGCAAGGACTCGCGTCCGTGCTCATACTCCCGCACGTAGCCGGGTCCATAGAGCGACACCGCCCCCAGAACCAGCCCGATAATCACCAGCAGCAGCCCGGACAGGGCGTCCAGGCGCAGGTGCCAGGGCAGCCAGGGCAGCCCCAGTGGAAGCTGTGCGGCGACCGTCCCGCCCCCGAGCAGGGCGCCGCCGCCGCCCAGGATTGCAGCCGCCGCGGCCAGGCCAAGCAGGGGAAAGGCCACGACCCGCAGCGCACCGGGGTAGCGCCGGGCACCCAGAGACAGCGCGGCGGATAGCAGGGCCAGCAGGACCGCCACTGCGGCGAGCGACAGGCTCAACGAAACGTTCCCTCTTGTCTTTCGGAAGAGCAGGAAGCCGGCGGCCGGAGGAAGAGCGCCAGAACCAGACGGGGGCCAGCGAGGATCGCAGTTTATAGCGCCCCCGGGGCTCGCTGTCAAAGAGGCCCGGGGATGCAGGCTTCGCGCCCGAGGCGTGAGGCGGACAACTTTACCACCCCCCCGGCTCATCAGGTTGGCCGAAACTCCGCGCCGGCACATCAGCGTGGTGGCGACAAATATAGAAGCTGCGCAACCCGGCAGGCTTGACCGAATCCAAACTGAAAGCCGCCCGGAACCGGGCGGCTATGGGAGGGCGCGCTCCAGGGGCCAGCCGGCGCTGTGCCACTGATCGATGCCGCCCTTGACCACGCGGGCATCGAACCCGCTGCGGGCGAGCACCTCCACCGCCATGGAGGAGGTCCGGTCGCTGCCGGACATCACCATGACAGGGCAGTCCCGGGGCATGTTGATCTGTGCCAACCGGTGCTGGAGGCTGCGCAGGGGAATGTTCACGGCACCCGACAGATGGCCCTTGGGCCCGTTGAACTCCACGCTCTCGCGCACGTCCAGCACGATGACCTGGTGACCCGCTTCCAGGCAGCGCCTGACTTGGTCGACGGTAACCACGTTGGGGCCCCGTAGCCGGCGCAGGAAGTGGGGCAGGAAGACCACCAGCGCGAGCAGACCCAGGCCCAGGAGCGCCTTGTGGGCAAGACTATCAGCGCCGCCCACCGCCTCGCTGCCGGCGTAGCCCAGATAGGTGTAGGCTACGGCCCCGGGGATCATGCAGACGAAAGTGGCCAGAAAGTAATGCGACAGCCGGATCTGGGTCAGGCCCAGGGCGTGATTGAGCAGGTTGAAGGGGAACAGCGGCACCAGTCGCGCGAAGGCCACGAAGCGCCAGCCTTCGGTCTCGACGCCCTGGATCAGATGCTTGAGGCGGGTGCCGCTGCGGCGGGCCACCCAGCTCGAGGCCACGTAGCGGGCAAGCAGGAAAGCCACCACCGCCCCCAGGGTGGCGCCCGTTAAGTTGTACAGGATCCCCCACCCCGGGCCGAATACCGCACCCCCGACCAAGCTCATCAGCGATCCCGGCAGAAACAGCACCGTGCCCACGGCGTAAGCCAGCATGAACACCACTGGAGCCCAGATCCCCCGGCTCCGGATCCAGGCGTGCACGGCCTCCACGTCGATCTCCTGGCGGTAAGCCACGAGCGCGACCACGGCCACCGCCAGCGCCGCCATGCCGAGCAGGCGTACGATCTTCTTACGAATCACGGCGCCTGCCCCCACCGGATACCCGCCTCACGCGGACCCTCCCAGCCAAAGACCAGCTCACCACGGATGTAGTGCTCGCGCACGAACGCTGCCATTTGTCGTACTATTCCACCCCCTTGCTGCCGCAGTCCTATGCGCACGGGAGACGGTAGATGCTTACTAACGGCGCGACGACTGCTATTAAACATAAGTATAGCCGCTGTCGCTCGCCCTCCCGCGCCGTTCTCCTCAGCCCACGGGGACATCCGCAGCTGGTTGAGGATTTTGGCGCTGCCCGCCTGACCGGCACGAGCCTCCGGGACACGGACCCGTCCTCATTGCCAAAGCCGGGGGAATGAGGGGTCACCGAGCCGCTCAGGTCAGCTTCAGGCCCAGGACCAGGTCCATGACGTTGGTCCCCGTGGGACCCGTGTAGAGCAGATCCCCGCTGGCCTCCAGGAAGCTGCCGGCGTCGGCCCGGTCCAGGCAGCTCCCGGGATCCAGGCCGGCCACGCCTCCCCGCCCCACGGTGCCACCATCCACCAGGGCCCCAGCATCCTGTCCGGGGCCGTCGCTGCCGTCACTGCCCGCGGCCAGCAGCAGGATGTCCTGGCGCCCGGCGATGCCGAGGGCGGCGGCCAGCGCCAGGCTCTGGCAGCGTCCGCCGCGTCCTGGCTCCGGCGGCAGGCGCACCGTGGTCTCGCCGCCCCAGATGTGCAGACCCGCCGGCGCCGCACCCAGATCTGCGGCCAGCCGGTGGCCGGTATCGACCGCGTCGCCGGTCAACAGGGTGTCCGAGACATGTACGGCATAGCCAAGACGTCCGGCGGCATCCCCCGCGGCAGCCCGGGCGTGGGCGGGTGAGGCGATGATCCGGGTCGTCACCCGATCGAGCGCCGCTGGCTCCGGCAATCCAGGCGCATGCCTCAACAGACCGACCAGCCAGTCGGGCAGCTTGAGATCCGCCACGCTCAGGTCCGCGTCGCCGTGGGGCACCAGCAGTCCTGAGCCGATGCTGCGCGGGTCGTCTCCGGGCACATCGGAGACCATCAGGTTCACCGCCGGGCGATCACCCAGAAAAGCCGCCAGGCGGCCGGCCTTGATCCGCGAGAGCCGCTTGCGCACCCGGTTCATAGCGTGGATGGACAGGCCGGAGCCGAGCAGCCACCGATTGATGCGGCTCAGGTCCGGCGAGCCCAGGTGCTCCGGCAGCACCTCCACCAGGCTGGAGGCACCACCGGAGATCAGGAACAGCAGGGTACCGCGGGCCGGGGCGGACTCCAGAAACGCCAGCAGCGCCGCACCGGCAGCCAGGCTGCTGGGATCCGGCACCGGATGGGCGGACTCCAGGCAGTGCAGCCGGCACCTGGACGGCCGTGATTCCAGGCAGTGGCCCGTCTTGGTGATGATCAACGCCTGGGCCAGCCCCTCACCCAGGGCATCGCAAGCGCCTGCGGCCATGGCAGCGGCAGCCTTGCCGATGGCCACAACGTACACCGATCCGGCGACTGGATTGGCCTCCAGATAAGCCTTCACGCGAGTGCGTCCGTTCACCGCCGCCAGCGCTTCCCGGAACACCTCCAGCATCCGTCTGCGGTGCTGCGCGGATCCCTGGTCCTCGCCCATCACGGCCTCAGTGACTGAGGTAGGTAATCACCCGGTCACTGGACTCCATAGGGATCAGGAGCAGCGAGAGCGCCGGTACATACTCCAGCCCGGCACTTCCGGGAGCCAGATCCAGCAGGGTGGTGGGCCTGCCATCCGCAGCGATGTCCAGGAGCGTGCCGTCTGCCCGGTCGGTGACGTAATAGCCGCCGCGGCCATCCGGGCACAGTCCCTCCAGATGGCCCAACGGGGTTCCATCGCCCAGGGTAGCGATGCGGCGGGTATGCAGGTCCACCGTCTTCAAGTGGCCGGCAGTGCGGGTCTGAAAGCCCAGGGTACGCGCGCCCCAGGTCGCCACCAGCAAGTGCCCGTCTTCGGCCAGCAGGCCGGTGGGTGATTCCAGCGCAGGGCTCCGCAGCCATAAACGCAGCGCGCCGTCGTGCAGGCGGTAGATGGCGTTGGTAAGCGTGTCGCTCACGTAGACCCGGCCCGTGCCGTCGACCGCCACCCCGCGGAGCTGGCGGGCGGCGGGCGCCGGGTAGCGCGCGACCACCGTGCCTCGGTCCGGATCGACCGCCACCAGGGTGTGCTCAGTCGCCACGTAGAGACGCCCCTTCCCCAGGGCCATGCCCCGGGGATCCCGCAGTCCGGTGACCCAGGCCGGATCGACCACCCGACCCTGCATGGAGACGCGGGAGATGTAGCCCTGGATCTCCCGCTGCCGGGGCTCGCCGTTCAGGTTACTCACGTACAGCAGCCGTCGGTCTGGATCATGCAGCACCCATGCCGGCTGGCGCAGGCCCCGCTCCAGATCCACGCCCCGGCTCAGGACCCAGGTCTGCGCCCGGCCGGCGCCGGAAAGCCCCAGCAGCAAAGGGGCCAACAGCAGTAGCACCCGCGCGCCCACGGTGCGGCGCCTGCTTAGGCTTCGAGCACTGTACGGACCGTTCATTCAGCCCCCCAGAGCGTCCAGGCCGCGGGCCAGGTCGCGCCTCAGATCAGCCACGTCCTCCAGACCTACCGCCACCCGCAGTAGCCCGTCGCCAATGCCGGCCTCGGCCCGCTCACCGGCGGACAGCCGCCCGTGGGTGGTAGTGGCCGGATGCGTAATCGTGGTCTTGGCGTCGCCCAGGTTGGCGGTGATGGAGATCAGCTCAGTGGCATCAACCACCTGCCAGGCCGACGCGCGACCCCCGCGTACGTCGAAGGACAGGATGCCCCCGAAGGCGCTCTGCTGGCGCGCCGCCAGCGCATGCTGGGGATGGGCCGGCAGCCCCGGGTAGTAGACCCGCGCCACCGCCGGATGAGCCTCCAGCCAGCGCGCCAGCTCCAGGGCACCGGCACTGTGGGCCCGCATGCGCAGGCGCAGAGTCTCCAGGCCTTTGAGGAACACCCAGGCGTTGAAGGGGCTCATGGTGGGCCCGGCACTGCGCAGAAAGCCGAAGACCTGGCCGCCCACCAGCTCGGGGCTGCCCACCACGGCGCCGCCTACGCAGCGTCCCTGGCCATCCAGATACTTGGTGGCCGAGTGCACCACGATGTCCGCCCCCAGCGCGAGCGGGCGCTGCAAGGCCGGGGTGCAGAAGCAGTTGTCCACCACCAGCAGCGCCCCGTGGGCGTGGGCCAGATCGGCCAGGGCGGAAATGTCAGCTACTTCGGCCAACGGGTTGGAAGGCGTCTCCAGGAACAGCAGCCGGGTCTCGGCCCGGATGGCCCGCGCCCACTCGCCCGGGTCGGTCTGGGAAACAAAGGTGGTCTTGAGGCCGAAGCGCGCCAGGATGTTGCCCAGCAGCACCACCGTGGTACCGAAGACGCTGCGCGAGGCCACGATGTGGTCCCCGGCCCGCAGCAGCCCCATGCAGGTGCTCAGGATGGCCGCCATGCCCGAGGCGGTTGCTACGCACGCCTCCCCCCCCTCCAGAGCCGCGAGCCGCCGCTCGAAGGTGCGCACCGTCGGATTGGTGAAGCGCGAGTAGATGTTGCCGGGCTCCTCCCCGGCGAAGCGGGCCGCCGCCTGCGCGGCGCTGGCGAAGACATAGCTGGAAGTGGTGAAGATGGGCTCGCCATGCTCGCCCTCCCCGGTGCGCACCTGACCGGCGCGCACCGCGCGCGTGTCGAAGGCGTAGCGATCGGTTGCTTCCTGGTTCATCTCGCATCACTCCCCACGAGCCCGGCACCCGGGCAACAAAAAACCCGCTTTCAGCTTGCGCTAAAGCAGGTCTTGCATCGCTTTAGCCGAATTTCTATAGCGCCCGCAAGCTGAAGCTCAAATCGGCGCTGCAGTGCGAAGGGTAAGTGAGCCGCTCCATCAAGTCAATTCCGGCGGGGACCCGTCGCTCGAACGTCGGCAATGCAGCGCCTCACGAGGCATTGTGAAGCTCAATGACGTCCCCAACGAACCCGCGCTTCTGCTCCTTGGCGTCGTCGTTGCGGGCCTGCTCGAGCTGGGCCAGGTAGGACAGGCTGACGTCGCCGGTCACGTATTCGCCGGTGAACACTGAGGTGTCGAAGCCGGTGATGGCCGGGTTGCCCCTGCTCACTGCCTTGACGAGATCGTCGAGGTTCTGGTAGATGAGTCGGTCTGCCCCTATGACGCGGGCCACTTCTTGGACCGAGCGTTCGTGGGCGACCAGCTCGGTCGCCGCCGGCATGTCGATGCCGTAGACGTTGGGGTAGCGCACCGGCGGCGCGGCCGAGGCGAAGTACACCTTGCGCGCGCCGGCGTCCCGGGCCATCTGAATGATCTGCTTGGAGGTGGTGCCGCGCACGATGGAGTCGTCCACCAACAGCACGTTCTTGCGGCGGAACTCCAGGGGAATGGCGTTGAGCTTCTGACGCACGGACTTCTTGCGCTCTTTCTGTCCGGGCATGATGAAGGTGCGGCCGATGTACCGGTTCTTGATGAAGCCTTCCCGGTACTTCACACCCAGGCGATAGGCCAGGGGCAGGGCCGCGGTGCGGCTGGTGTCCGGGATCGGCACGACCACGTCGATGTCGTGGTCCGGCCAGTCCCTGATGATCTTGTCGGCCAGCTTCTCGCCCATACGCAGGCGCGCCTTGTACACCGACACGTTGTCCATGATGGAGTCCGGACGGGCCAGATACACGAACTCGAAGATGCACGGATTCAGCCGCGGGTGCTCGGCACACTGGCGGGTATGCAGGTTCCCATCCACATCGACGTAAAGGGCCTCGCCCGGGGCGACATCGCGGATGAGCTGGAATCCGAGCACGTCCATGGCCACGCTCTCGGAGGCAATCATGTACTCGGTGCCTGCCGGGGTCTCGCGTTTGCCGAAGACCACGGGGCGGATCCCGTAGGGGTCGCGGAAGGCCACCATGCCGTAGCCTATGATCATGGCCACCGCCGCGTAGCCGCCCCGGCAGCGGCGGTGCACGCCGGCCACCGCCTGGAAAATCTCATCCTCGGTGATGTTGAGCTTGCCCTGCTTGCCCAGCTCGTGGGCCAGCACGTTGAGGAGGATCTCGGAATCGGAGTCGGTGTTGATGTGCCGCAGATCCTCTCGAAACAGATCCCGCTTCAGATCCTCGGCGTTGGTCAGGTTACCGTTGTGGGCCAGGGTAATGCCATAGGGCGAGTTGACGTAGAACGGCTGGGCCTCGGCCGAGGTGGTGAAGCCTGCGGTAGGATAGCGTACGTGGCCGATCCCCATGTTGCCTCTGAGATTGACCATGTGTCCCGTCTGGAAGACGTCCCGGGCCAGTCCCTGCTCCTTGCGCAGATACAGGCGGTCGTTGTCGCAGGTGACGATGCCTGCCGCGTCCTGTCCGCGATGCTGCAGCACCATCAGCGCGTCGTAGATGGCCTGGTTAACGCTGTCCCTGGCGAAGATGCCGACGATCCCACACATACCGTTTACCTCGACCGGGATACCGGAATTGAACCCACGGAACGCTCAATACTTGATTTGCGAGGCAATGTCCGGAGGCAGAAAGCTGCGTATCCAGAGCGCCAGATCCTGAAAATGGTGGAGCAGCGCCGAATCGCGCCACCAGGGATCACGGGGCAGCGCAGTGAAGCCGGCGAGCAGCACAAGTATCGCGACAATCACGCCACCCCGGGCAGTTCCGAAAATCACCCCCAGCATGCGGTCCGTGCCGGAGAGCCCGGTCTTCTCCACAAGCTGCACGGCCAGGAAATTGACCAGAGCGGTAAGGAGCAGGGTCACGAAGAACAAGGCAAAGAAAGCCACCGCCATGCGCACCGAAGGGACGCTGATCCGGCTTTCCAGGTGCATCGCAAGATCCCTGGTGAAGGTGAGGCCCACCCAGAACGCCAGGATCCAGCCCGCCAGAGACAGGGCTTCGCGCACGAAGCCCCGGATCACGCTGATAATGGCCGACAGGACAATGACCGCCACGATGGCGTAGTCGACCCAGGTCATTGTAGGGTAGCACCGCGGCGCAACATGCAGTCGCCCAGGCAAAAGAACAGCGCAAGCATAGCAGAGGGCGGCGGCTAACTGAAACGCGCCTTAGGCCTTAGGCCTTAGGCCGTGGGCTGTAGGCGAAGAAGCGGGCAGATCGGGCGGCGGTGCGCACTCCGATGCGTATGTGCCAGCCCCTGCGCCTGAGCAAACCACCCCCACGGTCCACGGCCTACGGTCTACAGGCAAACAAAGCCTCACCCTCCCGGGTAACGCACTACCAGGCCCTTCAGCTTGAGCTCGCTCTCCAACCGCTTCGCTGCAGCATCGGCCTTGCTGCGGAGAAGCTCCGGGCCTACATACACCCGGGTGGTCTTCTCGTTGTTCAGGTACACCGAGTCGGTGAAGGCCGTGAAGCCCTGGCTGCGAAGCCGCTCGCGCAGGGCGGTCGCGTTGTCGGCATTGGAGAAGCTGCCGAGCTGGACGGCCCAAGCGGTGAGGCCCACGCGCACGCTCTCGCGTCCCGCCTCGGTCGCCGCCTGCCGGCTCGCCGGAAGGGAAGAGGGGGCTGAGGCGGGGACAGGCGCCCGGGCGGGAAGCGCAGCCTGGACCGGCTGCCGGCTTCCCGTTTCCGGGGTACCGGAAGGGCTCTCCAGCAGCACGTCGGAGTCCTTCAGCGGAACGATGCGGGACTGGAAAACGTCCGCCGGCCGCTCCGGGATGTTGCTCGATACGATCTCATCGCTCAAATCCGAGCCTTGGTCCAGCACCATGGGCGCGAAGATCACGATCGCGGCCACCAGGACCGCGGCGCCCACCAGTCGCTTCTTCAACGGCTCATCCATGGGCTAGAGTGTCCCCGACTTGGCTACGAACTTTCAAGCGCAAGGACGGCGGCCACGGTATGGAACGACCCGAAGACCACCACGCGATCCCCGGGCACGGACGCTTCCAGCGCGCTTGCATATGCCTCGGGCACGCCGTCGGCGCAGGCGGCCAGAGCATCGCCGAGCCCGGCATGGCTGAGCGCGGCTGCAAGCTGCTGTGCCGGCGCACCCCTCGGCACAGCCAGTGCGGCTGGATGCCATCGGTCCACCTCCCGGCCCACCGCACCCAACACGCCCTCGAGGTCCTTGTCGGCCAGCATGCCCACCACCGCACGGGTACGGCCGGCACAGCGACGGCGACGCAGAAAGCCACCCAGGGCAGCGGCTGCCTGGGGATTGTGGGCCACGTCCAGAATGCGCTCCACCGGCCCGCCCAGAATCTGGAGCCGCCCCGCCAGGCGGGCATCCGCCAGCCCCTGACGCAGGGCATGCTCCGCGACCGGAAGCCGTGTCCGCACGCCCCACAGCGCCGCCAGCACGGCACCGGCATTTTGGATCTGGAAGTCCCCGGCGATACCGGGCAAGGGTAGATGCTCCTGGCACACATCCCCGGCGTACCAGGCCCACTCGCCCGGCCCGGGGACCGCCCGGAAATCCCGGCCCGCTATCAGGGGCAGGGCTCCGACGTCGCGGGCGGCGGCCAGAAGGCTTGCCGGCGGGTCGGGCTCGGCGATCACCGCCGGCCGATCACGGCGAAAGATCCCGGCCTTCTCGCGGCCGATGGCCTCGCGATCGTTGCCCAGCCACTGCATGTGGTCCATCGCCACCGTGGTGACCACGGCCGCGTCGGCATCCAGCACATTCACGGCGTCCAGGCGCCCGCCGAGCCCCACTTCCAGGATCGCGGCGTCGGGGCGGGTTCGGAAGAAGACGTCGAGGGCGGCGAGGGTCCCATACTCGAAGTAGGTCAGGGGAACCCCGCCTCTGGCCTCTTCTACCCGGGAGAAGGCCTCACACAGCACTTGGTCGGCTGCGTCCCGGCCATTGAGCCGGACGCGCTCGTTGTATCGCAGCAGATGCGGCGAGGTATAGGCGCAGGTGCGATAGCCGGCCGCGAGCAGGATGGACTCCAGCATGGCCACCACCGAGCCCTTGCCGTTGGTGCCCGCCACCGCGAACACGGCAAACGGCGGCGCCGGCCAGTGCAGCCGGCCCACCACTTCGTGGCAGCGTTCCAGCCCCAGGGCGATGGCGGCAGGGTGCAGGGTCTCCTGCCAGGCCAGCCACTGCTCCAGGGTCTTCGGTATCATGGATCGGGACAGCAGACCGCGCTCCCCCTCCTTCCCTACACGTCCGGCGCCTGCGGCTCTTCCTCGGCTGCACTGTTGACGGCTCCGGGCACGGGGTGGTGGACGGGCGCAGGCTGGTGGGTGAGCATTGCCAGCAGCGATGAGACTCGGCTGCGCATCTCCCGGCGGTCCACGATCATGTCGATGGCACCGTGCTCGAGCAGGAACTCGCTGCGCTGAAAGCCCTCGGGCAGGGTCTCCCTGACGGTCTGCTCGATGACCCGTGGCCCGGCGAAGCCGATGAGGGCATCGGGCTCCCCGATGTTGATGTCGCCCAACATGGCAAAGCTGGCGGAAACGCCACCCATGGTGGGATCCGTCAGCACCGAGACGAAGGGCAGCCCCTGCTTGCGCATCCGCGCCAGGGCGGCGCTGGTCTTGGCCATCTGCATGAGAGAGAACAGCGCTTCCTGCATCCTGGCGCCACCGCTGGCGGCAAAGCACACCAGAGGAATTCCCTGCTCCAGGCAGGCGTCCACCCCGCGCACGAAGCGCTCCCCCGCCACGGAGCCCATGGAGCCGCCCATGAACTGGAACTCGAAGGCGCCGGCCACCAGCGCGATGCCCTTCACCTCACCGCGCATCATTACCAGGGAGTCCTTCTCCCCGGTGGCCTTCTGGGCCGCGGACAGGCGGTCCTTGTACTTCTTGCCGTCCTTGAACTTGAGCACATCCACGGGGGACAGCTCGGCGCCGATCTCGATGTGCGGCTCGGGATCCAAGAAGGCCTGCAGCCGGCGGCGCGCCCCGATGCGCATGTGGAAGTCGCACTTCGGGCAGACCTCCAGATTGCGCTCCAGCTCGGCCTTGTAGAGAACCGCGCTGCACCGCGGACACTTGCTCCACAGGCCCTCGGGTACGTTCCGCTTGTTGCCGCCTTCGGTGCGGATCCGGTAGGGAAGCAGCTTCTCGAACCAGCTCATAAGCCTTCGGTAGCTCCCAGATCTGCGTCCATGGCCGTGCGCATGCTGGAAAGCTGAGCGGCCACCGCTTCTGGGATCCGCTCGGGCCGTGCCGCCAGCTCTTCCATTGTTCTCACGAGGACGCTGCCCACCACCACCGCATCGGCCACCCGCGCGAGCCGGGCCGCAGATTCGGCATCCCGGATCCCGAACCCCACGCCGATGGGCAGGTCCGTTAGCTCACGAATACGGCGCAGCTTGTCCTGCACCGCGGCCACATCGAGCCGGCTGCTGCCGGTGACGCCCTTCAGCGACACATAGTAGACGAAACCGCTGGCGTGATCGCAGATGATCCGAATCCGCTCCGGGGTGCTGGTGGGGGCCAGCAGGAAGATGGGATCCACCCCGTGGCGGCGCAGGGCGGCCACCAGATCATCGGCTTCCTCCGGCGGTAAATCCACGGTGAGCACGCCGTCGGCGCCGGCTTGGGCCGCCGCCGCGGCAAAGGCCTCGTAGCCCATCACCTCCACCGGATTCAGATAGCCCATGAGGACCACCGGCGTGTCCGGATCCGCGCGGCGGAACTCACGCACCATCTCCAGCACCCGCTTCAGGCTCATGCCCCTGGCCAGCGCCCGCTCACTGGCACGCTGGATGACCGGGCCATCCGCCATGGGATCGGAGAACGGCACCCCCAGCTCCAGGATGTCCACGCCGGAGCGCACCATGGCGTGCATCAGGGGTACCGTCACCGACGGCTCGGGATCGCCGGCCGTGATGAAGCTCACCAGGGCCTTGCGCCCGGCCGTGGCCAGGACGTGGAAGCGCTCTTCAATCCGGCTCATATCCTGATTCCTTCGTGGGCCGCCACCGTGTGGATATCCTTGTCGCCGCGACCCGAGAGGTTGACCACGATGATCTGGTCAGGCGACATGGTCGGCGCGAGCCTGGCCGCATACGCCAGCGCGTGGCTGGACTCCAGGGCCGGGATGATGCCCTCGGTCCGGGTCAGCGCATGGAAGCCTTCCAGAGCCTCGGCGTCCGTAGCCGAGACGTAGGTGGCACGGCCACTGTCCTTGAGCCACGCATGCTCGGGACCCACGCCCGGGTAATCCAGGCCGGCCGAGATGGAGTGCGTCTCGATGATCTGGCCGCCGTCGTCTTCCATCAGATAGGTGCGATTGCCGTGCAGGACCCCCGGCCGGCCGGCGCACAGCGGCGCCGCGTGGTGCCCGGTCTGTAGTCCCTCGCCAGCCGCCTCGACCCCATATAAGGCCACGTCCGGGTCGTCGAGAAACGGGTAGAACAGGCCGATGGCGTTGGATCCACCCCCTACGCAGGCCACCAGGGCATCCGGCAGCCGGCCCGCCTGTGCCAGCACCTGCTCCCGGGCCTCGCGGCCGATGACGGCCTGGAAATCCCGCACCATGGCCGGATACGGATGGGGCCCCGCCACGGTGCCGATGATGTAGAAGGTGTTGTCCACGTTGGTCACCCAGTCGCGCATCGCCTCGTTCAGGGCGTCCTTCAAGGTCTTCGATCCGGAGCTCACCGAGACCACTTCGGCGCCCAGCAGTCGCATCCGGTAGACATTGATGGACTGGCGCTGGATGTCCTCCGCGCCCAGGTAGACCACGCATTCCAGTCCCATGCGGGCGGCGACCGGTGCGGTGGCCACCCCG
>CAYWTP010000059.1:0-16238 GCA_964461215.1 uncultured Ectothiorhodospiraceae bacterium
CAGGGCGTTCTCCTTGAGCAGCTTGGGCTTGTGGCCTACTTCCTCGACCACGATCGCGGCCGTGTCCTGGTCGATGACTTGGTTGATCGTGACCATGGTACCCATGTTCATCATTATCTTTATGACCTCGGTGGCCTTGACCGACATCTTCTGGGCCAGCTCCGCCACGGTGATAGTTTCCGGGATACTGACCTCACGTACGATCGGCTGGGTCGGCCGCTCGAAGCCGTGCCTGCCGGCCGGCGCAATGACGCCGCCGCGCATCCTGGGCTTCTTGCGCCTGCGGCCACTCTTGTCGCTGGCGACGTGCAGCTCCGTGCGGCCATAACGGGTGGATTTGTCTCCCCTGTCCGCCGGGGACCGCCGTTCTTTGCCCGGCCTGGCCGGCCGCTCGGTCTTGGGGGTCACCGCCGCGGTCTCCTTGGCCTTGGCGGCCTGCGCCGCCTCTTCCTGGGCCTTGCGCGCTGCCTCCTCCTCGGCGACCTGACGTGCCGCCTCGGCCTCGGCCTGGAGCCTGGCCTCTTCCTCCAAGCGCCGCGCCTCCTCTTCCCGCCGGCGGATCTCTTCGTCCTGACGCCGACGGGCCTCGGCCTCCTGGCGCTCAACTTCCTCGATGCGCAGCTTTTCGTCGAGCTCGCCGTGGCGGCGCTTGGCCTCGTCGGCCAGCGCTTGCTTCGCCACCTCCATCTGACGCTGCTGCTCGGACTCGGTCACGGTCCGCTCCATCTCGCCGGGCGTGGCGTCACGCTTCACGTAGGTGCGCTTCTTGCGCACCTCGACCGTAACCGTCTTACGCGCGACCGGACCCCGGGCTTTCTTGTCCGTCGGCAGGGCAAGCTCACTGACTACCTTGCGCTTGACGGTAATCTTCCTCGGCGCCGCCTCGGCTTCGCCTTCTGCCCTACCGTGACGGTGACGAAGGTGGCTGAGGAGCCGCATCTTCTCCTCGTCATTGATCTGGTCAGCCACGTCCTTGTGGGCCAGACCCGCTTCGCCCAATTGACTCAGCAGGCGGTCGACCGGAACACCGAGCACCTCTGCGAACTGCTTCACCGTCACGTTAGCCATAGCCATACCCTCGTCCGCCTACTCCTCCTGCGCATTCTCAAACCAGGACGCGCGTGCCGCCATGATCAGCTCCGCAGCCCGACCCGCATCGATCCCCACGAGCTCCACCAGCTCGTCCACCGCCAGCTCCCCCAGATCGTCCTTGGTGCTGATGTTGTGGCTGGCAAGGTTCCGGGCGAGCTCGTCGTCCATGCCCTCCATATCAGCCAGATCGGAGGAGATCTCTCCCACCACCTCTTCGGTGGCTATGGCCCGGGTCACCAGCACGTCCCGGGCGCGCGAACGCAGCTCCTCCACGATGCTCTCATCGAATTCCTCGATCTCCAGCATTTCCTTGGCCGGGACGTAGGCCACCTCCTCGATGGTAGAGAAGCCTTCCTGGACCAGAATCGCGGCCAGCTCCTCGTCCACGTCGAGATGCTCCATGAACATCTTCTGCAAGGAGTCGGACTCGGCCTCGCTCTTCTCGTCGGCCTGGGCCTCGGTCATGACGTTGAGCTCCCAGCCGGTCAGCTCGCTCGCCAGGCGCACGTTTTGCCCGCCCCGGCCGATGGCCTGGGAGAGCTGCTCTTCGGACACCGCCACGTCCATGCTCTTGGTGTCCTCGTCGACGACGATGGATATCACCTCGGCGGGCGACATTGCGTTGACCACGAAGCGGGCCGGATTCTCGTCCCACAGGATGATGTCGACGCGCTCCCCCGCCAGCTCGTTGGACACGGCCTGCACGCGGGACCCTCGCATGCCTACGCAAGCACCCACCGGATCGATGCGCGGCTCGTTGGTACGCACGGCGATCTTTGCCCGGGACCCGGGATCACGGGCGGCCGCGACGATGTCGATGAGACCTTCGCCGATCTCCGGCACCTCCAGCTTGAACAGCTCCACCAGCAGCTCGGGCGCGGTACGGCTTACGAATAGCTGCGGGCCGCGGGGCTCCGAGCGTACCTCGCGCAGATATCCCCGGACGCGGTCCCCGGGACGGATGGCCTCTCGGGGAATCAGCTCGTCCTTGAGGATAATGGCTTCCGCATTACCGCCCAGATCCATGATGACGCTACCCCGCTCCAGGCGCTTCACGACGCCGGTCACCAGCTCGCCCATGCGGCCTTGATAGGCTTCGACGATTTGAGCGCGCTCGGCCTCGCGCACCTTCTGGACGATCACCTGCTTGGCGGTCTGGGCGGCGATGCGGCCGAAGGCAACCGATTCCATGGGCTCTTCGATGAACTCGCCGGGCCGGATGTCAGGCTGGGTCTTGCGGGCCTCGTCCACCAGGATCTGCCTTTCGGGACCAAATTGGCGCTCCTCCTCGCCCTCCTGGACCTCCTGGACCTCCTGGTCCTCCTGATCCTCGGTCACCACCTCCCACCGCCGGAAGGTGGCGTAGTCGCCGGTCTCCCGATCGATGCTGACGCGCACATCAATCTCGCTGCCGTGCTTCTTCTTAGTGGCACTGGCCAGCGCTGCCTCAATGGCCTCGAAGATTATGTCCTTGGCGACGCCTTTCTCGTTCGCGACGGCGTCCACTACCATCAAGATCTCTTTACTCATGCCACCGTCCCGTCATCGCTTCCGGAGGTCGAGATCCGGAACCAGTTGTGCCTTACCGATCGCCGCCAGCGGCAGACGCTTTTCGTTCCCGTCTTCCTGAACGAGCACATCCCCGTCCTCACAGCCCACCAGGACTCCCGTGATATTGCGCCTACCGTCGATCGGCAGATCCAGTCTTATCCGCACCGTGTGTCCCGAAAAGCGCCTGAAATGCTCCGGCGTAAACAATGGCCGTGCAAGCCCGGGCGAGGACACTTCCAGGGTGTAGGCGCCTTTGATAGGGTCCTCCACATCCAGCACGCCGCTGACCTGGCGGCTGACACGCTCACAGTCATCCACGGTGATGCCGTCCGGACTGTCGATGTATACCCGAAGCAGCCCACCGTCACCGCGCGGGAGATATTCCACACCCACCAGCTCGTAGCCCATCGCCAACACCGATGGCTCTATGATGGTCTGCACGCGTTCCTGCTGGCGTCGCATCATCCACCCGAAAACAAAAAGTGGGCGCGAGGCCCACTTCGTGCGAAACCACGTAGCCGCTTGCGCAACCTGGGTCTTCTCGCGAATTCGCCCCCGCTGCCGGCCAAAAAAAACCCCGACTTCGGGGCATTCCTTACGAGAATGGTAGCGGGGGCAGGATTTGAACCTGCGACCTTCGGGTTATGAGCCCGACGAGCTGCCAGACTGCTCCACCCCGCATCTGAGCCGCGAATACTAACCCCTCTGCGGGGTACATTCAAGGCCGAGGCCAGCACGCGCGCCCGGGACCCGCCGGGCCTGCACAGGGCCCGCGGACAAGGCGGTGCGGCCGCAATTGGTCCCCGGGCCTGGACCGCGGCCGGTGAGAGCCCACGGGCCGGCGTGCCGGATCCGCTCTAGCCCAGAATGCTCACCAGCTCGCCGGAAGCCAGCAGCATCTGAAGAGTCCTCGCCGGTGTCTCCTCGCGCTCCTCGTCAAGCAAATCTTCCGTGGCCCCGGCGAACGCCAGGCAAACGCCGTGCGGGTCCCGGGTAACGGCGTAGCGCTCCGACCACGACAGCAGCTCCTGAGCCTCCCGTGCCCGGTGCTCTGCGTCCGCCCCGGTGAACAGGACCACGAAATAGGGCCGGTTGCAGCCGGTGAAATGCCGGCAGCGCAGGCGCGGATCTGTCAGCTCGTGAACCCTGGGCGGCAGCCCGCCCATGGCGTTGATTTCGACCTGCGGACACATCACCATCTGAAACTGGGCGGGAAGCTCGCCATGCTCGCGCTGCCAGCGGTTGAGCACCGCGAGAACGAAGCCATGGATACCCGCCACGCTCCAACTACTCACATGGGGCGGCACCCCTTCGACCTTCAGTTGCTGAGCAATCGATTCCACCTTCGGCTGTCTCCCGTACTGTCCGTGCGCCCCTGCCGACCGCCGAGTCCATTGTAGCGCAGGTTATCATTTGTGAGGCCCATGCCTCCTCTTGCGGCCTCCCCAAGATGGTAGAATAACAACTTGCCTAGCTTGGAATACGCCGGTGAGTGGGGGCCCGCCCGCCAGCTTTCCGCCACCATCGGCCACCCCGCCTGCTCCCTTTAGAGCTCAGACGGCCGCCATTGCCCCCTAGGATCGTGTCCGTATCAGGTAAGCCTATCAACGCTGCCGCAACTGGAGACCCATGGACAATCCGCGCCACTCCCTGGGCTACGTGCCCCACGTGACCGAGCAAGATCTGAGCGACAACATCCACGAGCTGGAGTCGCGTTTGAGCGAGCTGCAGACAGCCGACAGCCCGGACGGACTCGCCCAGGCGAAGATCCTTCATGTGCTGCTGCGTAACCGCAGGCATCTGGTGGAGCTGCTCAAGGCCGGCCGCTTCGTCTGAGCCCCACGCCCCTCCGCGCAGGCATTCGGCCCAAGCCTGGCCCGCCGTGATCAAGCGGCGGTAAAGTTGTGCAAATGCACCGGCTGGCGCCTGGCGCCCCATTGCCCCGCAGGACCGTCAAAAACCCCGGCGCAGCGGGCACCACAGGACTTGCAGTGGCCATCGTCGGTCAGGCTCCAGGTAGACAGCACGTACCAATCCCGGCCGATCAGAGTCTGGCCGCAGCTATGGCAGTAGGTGCTGCTGCCCCCGGGGTCATGAACATTGCCCGTGTAGGCGTAGCGCACGCCGTTGCGCAGGGCAATCTGCCGTGCCCTGGTCAGGGTAGAGGCCGGCGTAGGAGGCTTGTCCATCATCTTCCAGTCGGGATGGAAGGCCGTGAAGTGCATGGGAACGCCGGGTCCCAGACTGTCCACCACCCAGCCCGTCATCCGGTCTATCTCGGCGTCAGAGTCGTTCTCGCCGGGAATCAGCAGCGTCGTCAGCTCGAACCAGACGTCGGTCTCATGCTTGAGATAGGTCAGCGTATCGAGCACCGGCTGTAGATGTCCCCCGCAGATCTTGTGGTAGAAATCCTCGGTGAAGGCCTTGAGGTCCACGTTGGCGGCATCCATGTACTTATAGAACTCGCGCCGCGGCTCGTCGCACACGTAGCCGGCCGTCACCGCCACCGACTTGATGCCGTGCTCCCGGCACGCTTGGGCCACGTCGATAGCATACTCCATGAAGATCACCGGATCGTTGTACGTGTACGCCACGCTTCGGCACCCCAGGCTGGCGGCGGCCGCCGCCAGTGTCCCGGGACCGGCGGAATCCATCAGCGTGTCCATCTCCCGCGACTTGCTCATGTCCCAGTTCTGGCAGAACTTGCACGCCAGGTTGCAGCCGGCGGTACCAAAGGACAGTATGGGCGTCCCGGGCAAGAAGTGGTTCAGAGGCTTCTTCTCAATAGGATCAATGCAGAAGCCGCTGGAGCGGCCGTAGCTCGTCATCACGACCTGGTCCTGCACACGTGCCCGCACGAAGCACAGCCCCCGCTGGCCTTCGTGCAGCTTGCAATAGCGCGGGCACAGGTCGCACTGGATGCGCCCGTCCTCCAGCCGCTGCCAGTATCGGGTGCGAACGACGCTGGGGTCGTGCAAGGAGATGTGTTCCTGAGGGGCGGCCATGGGTTCCTCCCGGTCGGTGCGCTGATGCGCTGGTCCTATAATGTTAGTAGGCAAATACAGGGGGATGTTCAGGCATGAGCACAATTCGCACCCCAGCGGTCGCCGGCATGTTCTATCCCGACGACCCGGCAACTCTCACGAGCATGATCGACGGCTATCTGGCCCTGGCCAGGATGGGCACGGGGGCTCCCAAGGCCCTGATCGCTCCCCACGCCGGGTACATCTACTCCGGCCCCATTGCCGCCAGCGCGTACGCCCAGCTGGCACCGGCCCGTGCCACCATCAACCGGGTGGTCCTGCTGGGACCGAGTCACCGGGTACCGTTCCAGGGACTGGCCCTCAGCCAGGCCGAGGCCTTCGTCACGCCCCTGGGCTCAATTGCCCTGGATCAAGAAGCCATCGCCACCATCCGCTCCCTGAAGCAGGTGCATGAGCTGGACGCCGCACATGCCATGGAGCACAGCCTGGAGGTTCATCTGCCGTTCCTGCAAAGAGTCCTGGACAGCTTCAAGCTGGTACCGCTGGTGGTGGGTGAGGCCACCCCGGAGGAAGTAGCGGAGGTGCTCGACAAGCTCTGGGGCGGTGCCGAGACGCTGATCGTGATCAGCTCGGATCTCAGCCATTACCATGACTACGCCACGGCCCGGGCGATGGACGGAGAGACGTCCCACCTGATCCAATCTCTGTCGCCCACGGAGATCGACGGCGAGCACGCCTGCGGCTGCCGGCCCATCAACGGCCTGCTGAGGGCCGCGCGAGAGCGGGGACTGCACGCCACGGTGCTGGATCTGCGCAGCTCCGGAGATACGGCCGGGCCCCGGGACCGGGTGGTGGGCTATGGTGCTTATGCCATCGCCTGAGGGCTTGACGCCGGAGCAGGAGCGGGTGCTGCTGCATACCGCCCGCGACTCGATCGCCTACGGTCTGGACCACGGTCAGCCATTGCCGGTGCGAGCCACGGATCACGACCCGGCCTTGCAGGCGATCCGTGGCACCTTCGTCACCTTGCAGATCGCCGGCCGGCTGCGGGGCTGCATCGGTACGTTGGAAGCCCGGCTGCCCCTGGCGGAGGACGTGGCGCAGCATGCTTACGCGGCCGCCTTCCAGGACCCACGGTTCCCGGCGTTGAGCCGGGAGGAGCTTGCGCGGGTGGACATTCACATCTCCGTCCTCAGCCCGCACACGCCACTACCCTTCGCCGATGAGGCCGATCTGGTGGCGAAACTGCGGCCGGGCGTAGACGGGCTGGTGATCGCCAAGGGCAGCCGCCGGGCAACCTTTCTGCCATCGGTGTGGGAGTCGCTGCCGGATCCGGCGCAGTTCCTTGTCCACCTGAAGCTCAAGGCCGGCATCGACAGCCTCGACACCGGCGCCGACCGCAAGGCTTGGCGCTACACGGCCCTGAGCGTGCCCTCGGGCCATGACTGACCCTCCGGCATGTCGGAGCCTGCTTGAAAAGTACGATAGAGTAGGACTAGTTGCAGCGACCCACGGAAGGGGCCTTGCACACGCGCCCGTCGATCCACACGGCATTGTCCAGGCGGGTACCGTCCAGGATGGCCCCGCCCAGTACCGCCCCGGTGAGATCGGCATAGGAGAGGTCCGCTTTGGCCAGGTTGGCGTAGGCGAGATCGGCCTTGTGCAGGTTGGCTCCCATCAGATCGGCGGCCGTGAGATTGGCATACCCCATCTTCGCCTCGGCCAAATCGGTATAGGCAAGGTCCGCACCGGCTAGCTTGGCGGCAAACAGGTCGGCCTCCCGCAGATCGGCATTGCGGATCCTGGCTGCCGTAAGATCAGCACGCCCCAGGCGCAGGCTTTCCAGGCGACAGTTGCTCCAGTTCACCCGTGGACCCGGGGGGGCGTCGCAACGGGGAAGATCGCGCTTGGGCGGCGGGACCAGCCAGATCCCGAACCCCAGGATCAGCAGTACCGCCCCAGCCAGGCCAGCCCAGCGCCATCGATAGCTCTCCCGTGCGGCCCGGCGTAGCCGCAGCAGCTCCGTGCGGCTCTTGCGATGGCGCACCAGCAGGGGGGCTTCCGGCCGGCGCCGCTCCTGGCCGCTGCGCCGTTCGGCAATCTCGGGAGGAACCTCGTCCTGCCCGTCCCGCCGGTCTCCCGCCCGGCGCTCGTCCTCACGTAGCCTCAGGAGCGACAGTGCTTGCTCATCCGCCCCGTGGCGAAGCTCGTCCGGCAGCAGACCCGGGACTTCCTGCATCGGGGCCCAGCCGATCTGGTCAAGGCTAACCTCATCGGCAATTCGCAGCCTTCCGAGGATCAGGTAGCGAACGACTTGGCGCGACGGATAAGGCCCCAGCACACGTTCGTCCCTGCGCACATACCAAAGCTGGCGAGGCGGTTGTTCGGCTTCAGACATGACCCATGTTGCCGATATGCATACTGACCACAATGTTAGCGGCAAGGCGGCGCAGTTTCTCAAGGCCGCGGCGAACGGCAGGTGGGACCCAGTGACTACCGACGTGGGAAAATTCCTTCCGCTCCCGACCGGCGCCGAGCCCCGCCTGACTTCGGTCGCGGGCGTAACGCCCACGGGTCCGGCCGAGATCCGGGCCTGGCAGACTGGACAACTGCTCCAGGCCCTGGTGATCGCGACCCGCCCCGGCGGCCGCGCCGAGCTGTCGGTCGCCGGCACCCGGGTCCAGGCCGAGACCGCCGTGCCCTTGCATAGCGGCGAAAATCTCAGGGTACAGGTCGAGCACGGCACGCAGACCACCGTGCTGCGGATCGTGCAGCGCCCCGCTTCCCTGCCCCAGGTGCATGCCGATGCCATGCGCACCGCCCTGCCCCGGCAAGCGGCACCGGGGCCACTGCTGGCCAATCTCCAGCAACTGGCCGCGAACCCGGCACCTGCACGGGCCGGCGCCCTGGCGGACGTGCTGCCCGCGGTCCGGGAGCTGATCCAAAGCCTGCCCACGCCTGCCCAGATCACCGATGCCGAGGGGCTGCGCCAGGCCGTGGCTCACTCGGGCCTGTTCCTGGAAGCTCTCGCGGCAAGCCCCACGCCGCCAGCCTCGATCGCGCAGGATCTCAAAGCCGCCCTGCTCCGACTCTCGGAGCTGCTGACCAGCAAGACCGGGTCCGCGGGACCGGCAGCGCCGGCCGCTGACCACCAGCCGCCTCCCATGCGGGGAGCACCGGCCCCACCTCCGCCTCCCGCCTTGCCTACCCTGAGCCCCGGCGATTCCCCCCCGCAAGTGCTCCGGGAGCTGCGGAGCCAGGTCGAAAGTGCCCTGTCCCGGATCCAGCTCGGGCAGCTCAACTCGGTAACGACCGAGCCGGGCGCGGCAGCCGCCTGGATCGCGGAGATCCCCGTCCGCAACGGCGAGCGGATGGATGTCTGGACCCTGCAGATCGAGCAGGATGCCGCGGCCGCCACGGAGAGTCGCCCGCGCTGCTGGTCGGTCAGTCTGGCTTTCAACCTCGAGCGTATCGGCAGCGTACAGGCCCGGGTCACACTGCTCGGGCAGCGGGTCTCGGCCAGCTTCTGGGCCGAGTCCCCAGCCACCCTGGAGCTGCTGCAGGAGCACAGCGCGGCGCTGCGGCAGACCCTCGTAACCGTGGGCCTGGAGGTGGGCGACATTCTCTGCCACCCGGGCCCCGCACCATCCCCACCGGCTGGCGATCGGGCCGCGGGATTACTCAGCGTAACCGCATGACCGGAGGGCCTCATCCCCCGGCCACGGCGGTGGCGTTGCGCTACGACGGTAAGAGTGCCCCCAAAGTCACCGCCAAGGGCCGCGGCGACGTGGCCCGGCGGATCGTGGAGGTGGCCCAGGAGCATCGTATCCCCATCCGGGAGGACGACGCCCTGGTCCAGCTGCTGGCCCAGGTGGATCTGGGCGACGAGATCCCGCCTGAGCTGTATCTGGCGGTGGCACAGGTCATTGCCTTCGCTTATGCCCTGTCGGGGAAGACTGGGCCGTAGGCAGTAGGCTTCAGGCTGTAGGCTCAAGAGTGGCTACGGTCAGGCTCATCCGTTCCCCCCGAATCTCTGCCTCGTCCCGTGCGCACGGCAAACCACCCCTTAAGCCCACAGCCTACGGTCTACAGCCTGCCTTACTGCCGTGGCGCCGACAGCTCCGCGGCACGGGCGGCAGCCGAGCGGGCCCCGGCAAGCTGTCCCATGCGCTCCCTGGCCTGGGCAATCAAACGCCAGTTGTCCGCCTGCAGCCGCCGGTTTCCCGGAGCCAGCGCATTGGACTTGCCCGCCATGCTCACCGCCTGCTCGTTCTGCTTCTGGAACAGCCGCACCAAGGCCAGACGGTGCCACAGCCAGGGGTTGTCGGGATCAATACGCAGCGCTCGCTCCAGGCTTGCTCCGGCCTGATCCAGGTCACCCGCCCTGGATTGCTCGTTGGCGCGGTTGAGCAGGGCAATCACGCCTGGATTGAACTGCGCCGTGGCCACCGGGACGCCCGCCCCGGGCCTCGGGGACAGCGCGGTGGAGGGCTGGCGCTCCACGCCCCGATCCTCTACCGGCGGAGCACCGCGGCCGGAGCGCTGCGACGTGGCGCAGCCGGCCAATGCCAGGACCATGCAGGCAACCAGCAGCGGCCCGGGATTCGATTTCGCAAGACTCTTGCTCAACAGCATAAGACCTCTTCGGCGCGGTCCCGCCGTCGGATGCCGACCGTGTACGTGGTGAAGCTCAAGGCACTGCCAAGCGGCAGGCGCGGTACTCCGGAACCGTCCCTTCAACGAAGGGCATGCGCAGGGAGCCAGGGCAGCCGGCATCCGTGGCGGCTCCACTGGTCGAATCGACCCACTGCCACCGTATGCCGTCGGGCACCGGAGGTGCCCACGCCGCAGGGTGCAGCGCCTGCATCAGATCACCCCACACCTGCAAGGCGCCCTGCGCCCCGCTCAGGCCTGCCGGCCGATTGTCGTCGCGACCGACCCAGACCACCGCCGCACGGTCCTGACCGAATCCCGCATACCAGCTGTCGCGCAGATCGTCCGTGGTGCCGGTCTTTCCTGCCAGGGCAGGGTGGCCCGGAAGTCGCGCGTAAACGCTGCGCCCCGTACCCTCCCGCAGGGCCTCCTGAAGGATCCAGTCCAGCACGTAGACCGCCTCTGCCCCGGCGGCCTGCTCCACCGTCAGCCGGTAGCGTCGCAGCGGCTTGCTGTCCGGACCGGTAACCTCCCGGATCGCCCGCAACGGCGTTTGGAACCCCAGCCCTGCCAGGGTCTGGTACATCTGGGAGACGTCCAGCGGACTCAGAGAGACGGCTCCCAGCAGAACCGAGGGGTAGGCGGGCAGGTCCTGCTCCACTCCCAGGCGGTGGAGAGTGCGTACGATCTTCGGCAGCCCCAGATTCATACCGAGGCGCACAGTGGCCAGATTGTACGACTCGGCCAGCGCCCGGTGCAGGGGGACCTGACCGTGCGCGCGCTTGTCGTAGTTCTTGGGCGACCAGACGACACCGCGCGCGCCGCGCACCTGGATGGGCTCGTCGCGCAGCAGGCTGGCGGCAGTATAACCCCCGCCGGGGCCCAGCGCCGTGAGGTAGATGGCCGGCTTGACCAGTGAGCCGATGAGCCTCTGCGCATCCAGGGCTCGGTTGAATCCGTCCATGCGGGGGCTGCGATCACCGACCACGGCCTGGACCTCGCCGCTCTGTACGTCGGTGACCACCAGCGCCGCCTGCAGGCTCCCGGCGGGGAGACCGGCAGCCTGCTCCAGCAGCGGCAGCCGCCGCGTGACCGCCTTCTCCGCCAGAGCCTGGACCCTGGGATCGAGAGTGGTGAAGATCTGAAGCCCCTCGCTGTGCAGGTCCTCCTCCTGGTAGTCCCGGCGTAGCTGCCGCCGCACCAGATCGATAAACGCCGGGTAGGGGGACGCGGCCGGCGGCGGCTCTCGGGTGACCCCCAGCGGCGCCTTCCTGGCCGCTGCCGCCCGCGATCCGCTCACCAGCTTCTGGTCCTGCATCAGATCCAGCACCAGGTTGCGGCGGGCAAGCGCACGTTGCGGATGTCGGCGGGGATTGTAGTAGTTGGCCCCGCGCACCAGGGCCACCAGTAGGGCGAGATCCGGGAGCCTGAGCTCATTGAGCGGCCGGCCGAAGTAGAACTCCGCGGCCAGCCCGAAGCCGTGCACCGCCCGCGAGCCCTGCTGACCCATGTAAATCTCATTCATGTAGGCCTGCAGGATCTCGTTCTTGCTGTAGCGCCGCTCCAGCAGCAGCGCCATGAGGGCTTCATTGATCTTGCGGGTCAGGGTGCGTTCGTCGCTGAGGAAGTAGTTCTTCACGAGCTGCTGGGTCAGGGTACTGCCCCCCTGCACTGCCCTGCCTGCCCGCAGGTTCATCCACAGGGCGCGGGCAATGCCACGGGGATCGATACCGATATGCTGGTAGAAATCGTGGTCCTCGGAGGCAATCAGTGCCTTGCGCAACAGGTCGGGCACGTCTTCCAGGCGCACCAGCACTCGATCCTCGTTGTCGGCGGGATAGATGCGTCCGATCAGAGGAGGCTCGAGTCGGACCAGCTCCGCCTGGGCCTTGTCAGTCGCACTCACCGCCGCAAGACGCCCCGTCTCGAAATCCAGGCGCAGGATCCGCGGCCGCTCCCGGCCATCCCAGAAGCTGAAGCCGCGGGTGTGGACCTCCAGGACCTCGCCCTTGCGCCGGTACGTTCCCGGTGTCTGTACCCCGGAGCTGGCGCGATAGCCCAGCAGCTTGAGCTCATCCTCGAGCTCCCCACGCGCGAGCACCATGCCAGGATACAGCTCCAGCGCCCGGCCATAGATGCGGGCCGGCAGCGCCCAGCGCCGACCCTCGAAGCGGCTGTGGATGACGTGGTCCAGCCAGGCCGTGTAGCCAAGCCCTGCCACCAGCAGGATGCCGAAGGCGCCTGCCAGCCAGCGCCGCCACGGCAGCAAACGTCGTTTCGGAGCGGCCCGCCGGCGCGGCGGGGACTTTCTACGAACTTTCTGCCGGCGGGCCATAGGGGGCGTATTCTATAGGTTGCAGGCGGTGGGCTGTAGGCTTGCGCCGCGTGTCAGCGACCGGCGGGCTTGAAGGTGGGTGGATTACCGGTCTCAGCGGGTCGAGGAACGGCGAACCCTCAGGCTGCGGCCGGGCGGCGTCGTCAGGTGCTCGGCTTATCCAGCGCAGAGCCGGTAATCGATCACCGCGCGGCTGATTGCGCAATCACTGGCTAGCGCGCCGCGGTGCGGACCGGCGAGCGCGCTGACACCGACTTGACCTGCTGGCGCAGGCTTGGGGAATCTCGCTTCGGGAGTGGCTAATCAGGCAATGGGGGAGGTGTTCCGTCTGACTCCTGCCGGTCCGCTGGTACCGGCGAGTGATTGGATCGAGGGATGTAAGTCCGCGCTCGAAAGTGTTCTGCCGCGCAGATTCCTAGCGCCCTGCTGCGCCGGCCGGCGAGCGCTCCGACGCGGACCGGACCTGCTGGTGCAGCAGATGTACCAGCTCGGCCTCCTCGCGGCTGAGTCCGCAGGTGGAGACCAGGTCTCCGACCCCGGCCCCTTTGCCCACCAGGGCGATCGCATGGTGGTACACGCGGGCGTCGGGGTCCCGCATGTCGATCTGGTCCTGGCGCTCGGTCAGCTTCTTAAGCTTGTGCTCCAGGCGCGCGACGGCATCGCCCATGCCCTTGGCCCCCAGACACACCGCTTGCATGTTGCGCTCCAAAGATTCCAGCAGAGCATTTTGGCTGGCGATGCGGGCTCGCAGGCGGCGGATACGCACCATCGCCACAGCCGCCACCAATGCCAGGGCGAATGCCAGCAGGCTGCTGATTAGATAAGGGAACCATGGCCCGTACATACGCCACCCTCACGCATACTCGTCCACATGGGACCCGGAAGGATCGGCTTCGCCATCGGCAGGACCCTTGCCGGCCTCATTCTTCCCTTCGGCACGCGCCCCGGAACGCCGCTCTCGCGACTCCCGGTCGGCCTCCGCCGGCGCCACCGGCTGCGCGGGCCATGGGGCGGAAACATGGTTCAGATCCAAGGACTTGCTTCGCATTTTCCGTGCGGGCTACGCCAGCTCTCAAATTCCACCCATTTCGCCCCACTCCTCTTCGGAGAGGAATTTGTTCAGATCCACCAGGATGATGAGCCTGTCCTCCCGGCTGAACACGCCCTGTATGTACTTCGAGCTCTCGTCATTGCCCACGGTAGGGGCGGTCTCGACAATGGACGCATCCAGCTCCACGACTTCGGCCACGCTGTCCACCAGCATCCCTACCACCTGCCGGTTGGCTTCGATGATCACGATGCGGGTTGAATCATCGGCTTCCCGTGGCATCAGGCCGAAGCGCTTGCGGGTGTCGACGACCGTGACGACGTTGCCCCGCAGATTGATGATGCCGATTACATAGTCCGGAGATCCCGGCACCGGAGCGATCTCGGGCAACTTGAGCACCTCCTGTACCTGCATCACGTTGATGCCATAGGTTTCCTCATCCAGGGAGAAGGTCACCCATTGGGTCATGGGATTCCCCTGCTTCTGGGCGACCATTTTCGCGTTGCTCTTCATTCCGCCGTCCTCGTGTTAGGGTTGTCTTGCGCGTCAAGATCCCGTCATTCCGACGCACTACCAGCATATGAGGCATTCTTCGTGCCAGGATGGCCCGGCAGGACCGCAGCCCCGGCACCGGCCTCCAGCCACTGGATGAAGGCCTGGCAATCCAACAGACCGCTCAGCCGATCGACCAGCATGCCGGCAAGCCACGGCCGCCCCGGGGAGCGTCTTGACCAGCGTATTCGGGCAGGCTCCAGCCTGAAGACTTCCGCCACCGAGCAGCAGGCCAGACCCCAGACGTTGGCCTCAAGCACTGCGATATGGCGGTAGGCAGGCGCCGCCGTACGCGCCTGCCCCGCTGGGGCCACCAGCACGCCGGTGTCCACGACCTTGACGTTCCGCCCCTGGTGGGTCAGCGCACCCAGAAGCCACGGGGGCTGCCCGGGCAGCCGTACCAGCTCCGGTGGCCAGGCGAGAATGCGGGTCAATCCCGACAGCGGCAGCGCGAGCTTGAGCAGGTCCAGGTCTATCTCAAGCGCGTCGAAAGCCGAACGGCCCCACGCCGGAACCAAATTCCCGCTTCGGACCGCTTTCGCGTCCGCCGCGTGCGCCGCCTGTGGCAGGGTGACGGTCGCGGGTCGGTCGCTGGCAGAAGTGCCCCTAAACATCGCCTCCAGGAATAGAGACAGCGCCAAGGGCGCATCGCTAAGCGTCTTGCAGGGGCGTTGGGGGCTCATGCAGACGCCTCGCGCACCGGAACCCGCGCCGAGGTGCTGAGCAGGTACTCCAGCAGCTCACGATAAGCATGCACGCCGCGCGCGCCGGGCACCATCAACGACAGCGGTCGGCCGACGCGGCTCGCCTCGCGGAAGCGGGTGTCGATGGGGATCAGCCCTGGCCACAAGCTGGGCCGGTAGCGCTCGCGCAGCACGGCCAGGGTATCGCGGGAGGCCCGCGTGCGCTGGTCGTACAGCGTCGGAACGATGTGGTAGGGCAGCGGCGACTTGCGCGCGCGCTGCACCATGGCCAGCGTATGGAGCATGCGCTCAAGCCCTTTGAGGGCAAGAAACTCGGTCTGTACCGGAATGAGCAGCGCCTGACACGCGGCCAGAGCATTGACCATCAGCACGCCCATCACGGGAGGACAGTCAATGAACACATGGGAGAACTGGCCGGCACACTGTGCCAGGCTGCGGGCCAACACCAGGCCCATGCCGTCCTGTCCGGCGAGCTGGCGGTCCAGCGTGGCCAGTACCGTGGAGGCGGGGAACAAAGTCAGACCGGTCAGCTCGGTACGGTGCAGCACGGATGCCAGAGGCACGTTGCCGCCACCGGACCCGCGCTGAAACAGACGGTAGACGCCGTCTTCGACGCGGTCCGGGTCCAGACCGAAGTAGCTGGTCATCGATCCATGGGGATCGAGATCCACCAGCAGGACGCTGCCGCCCTGTCCGGAGATTAACCCCCCCAGCGTGACGGCGGTCGTGGTCTTGCCGACCCCGCCCTTCTGATTGGCGACGGCCCAGATCTTCATGGGCCCGCCTGCTGGGTTGCGGTACCGGCGGCAGCCGCTGGGGTCGCCGCGGCCCCCTGCTCCTGCGGTTGCATCAGGTCGAGCTGCTGGCGGGCTGGCGGTCCGGCCGGAATCACTATCACCACCCGGCGGTTCTGGTTGCGCCCTTCCGGGGTACTGTTGTCCGCCACGGGGCGGTATTCCCCATAGCCTATGGCCACCATGCGCTGGGGCCGGACGTCGTATTTCATGAACACGTGCACTACGCTGGCGGCGCGGGCCGCCGAGAGCTCCCAGTTGGAAGGAAAAGTCTCGGTGTGGATCGGCACGTTGTCGGTGAAGCCCTCCACCTGTATGGGATTGGGAAACTCCCGCAGGATCTCCGCCAGCTTCTCCAGTACCGGAATTGCCTCCTCCCCCAGACGGGCGCTGCCGCTGGGAAACAGAATGCTGGTGTTGATCTCCACCTCCAGCCAGGTGCCCTGCCTGCGCACCGCAATCAGATTCTCGTCGATGAGCCCCTGCAGCGACGCCTGCATCTGTCTGGCCACGTTATCCAGATCC
>CAYWTP010000060.1:0-15760 GCA_964461215.1 uncultured Ectothiorhodospiraceae bacterium
ACAGGCTCTTGGGGCCGTCATCCTTGCTCTTGGGTGCCGAGTAATAGGAGATCGCCTGGTAGTCCACCGGCGAGTGGTGGACATGCGCCCACTGCGGCTCGCGCAAGGTAAGCCAGTGGCGGTAAGCCTTCAGGCGCCAGTCCAGCATGAACTCCGGCTCGCCCTTCTTGGCCGAAATCAACCGGATCACGTCTTCGCTCAGGCCCGGTGGCACGGTATCAGTATCGATCTCCGTTACGAAACCGTGCTTGTATTGCTTCTTCACCAGCTCGGCGACGTGCTCGGTGGTGGCGGCCATTTATCTGCCTCCTGTCTCGGTTAAGGTACCAATCAATTGTTGATAAGCTTACTCGGTTTCTTTGGAGGACATCAATACCCAACCAACCCAGTCAACATTAGTCGGCCATGCACTCCACTGAATCGCTAAAAGGCTCCGGCGGATAAGCCGAGCCCGCCGACATTCACCCGGTGAGAGGTCATGGGAACCACCATCTCTGCGAGACTGACTCCATGCAGGGCAACCCGGATGGCGTCGTTGATGCGCTGCCAATTGGCGCGGATAGAGCAGTGCGACTCCTGCACGCAGGTACCCGCAGCACTGCTGCACTCGGTGACCGCAACCGGCCCCTCCATGGCATCGATCACCTCGGCCACGGAGATCGCCTCGGCCGCGCGGGCCAGGCGATAGCCACCTTTGGCACCGCGGCAGGACAGGACCAGTCCCCCCCGCGACAGGAGCTTCAACACCTTACTCACCGTCGGCAGCGAGATCCGCGTGCCAGCGGCAACCTCGTTCGCTGCATGCACGCGTTCAGGCTCCCGCGCCAGATACGTCATGACGACAATCCCATAGTCGGTCAGCTTGCTCAGCCGGAGCATTAGTAAATCCGTATATCAGCTAATACATATAGGACGATTTTAGTACTGATTACCCCGCAGTGCAACACGTAGCGGGTTCGAGGCGTGAGGACTGAGGCTTGAAACGCCGGCCCGCCCTTAGGCCTCAGGTCTCGCTACGGCGGAAGCCGGCCTTGGCCAGCAGGTGCGTGGTGTTGATCAAGCGCTCAATCAAAGTGCTGATGAAGACCCGCTGGAACGTGATCTGACAACCCTCGGAGGCCCTGTCCACGATTGCGGCATTCAGGGAGAGCGCCGAGACCGGGCCGTCGGCGATGATGCTAGCCGCGTGCTCGCCCTTTGCCAGGTAGCCAATCTCCCCGAAAAAGTCCCCCTGCTTCAAGCTGGTGATGATTTGCCCCTCTTTTCTCACCTGCACTTGGCCGGAGATGATGATGAAGAAAGCATCGCCCTGGGTTCCCTCCTCGATAATCAGCTCGCCGTCCGGGTAGTCATGCCACTTGGCCCACCGCAGCAGCTCCCAGACTTCGGCCGTGGGAAACTCCTGGAAGAAGGAAAGCCGCTTGAGCAAGTCCACCCGGCTCTCGGTTTCCAGCCCATCCTGCGGTGACTCGATGCACGCGAACGCCATACTCAGGTCGGCCGCGAGGTCCAGAGCCGTCCGGTAACGCTGAGCGCAGTCTCTGGCCAGGGCCCGCTCGAGAATGTGCTCCAGGAACGCAGGCACCTCGGGGCGGAAGCGCCAGATGGGGGGAGGCCCCTCGTGCAGAATCCTGTTCGCCAGCTTGCCGAGACTGTCGGCGGCGAAGGGATGGCGGCCCGCTATGAGTTCGTACATGACCACGCCCAGGGAGAACAGATCCGTCTGCTGGGTGAGCGGCTCGTCCCGCAGCTGCTCAGGGGACATGTACAGGGGAGAGCCCATCAGGCCCATGGGCTGGGTATCCTCCAGGGGAGACGGCGCAAGCAGGGAGGCACCGAAGTCAGCCAGCTTGACGCGCATCCCTCCGCCCACCAGGATGTTGGCCGGCTTGATGTCCCGGTGAACCACTCCCTTGCGGTGCGCGTAATCCAGCGCCTCGGCGCACCTGAATATGATCTCGGCAATCGTTTCCAGCGCCAGCAGGTGCCCGGGGGAGCAGTGGCTCTGCAGACTGCCACCGCCGGCCACATGCTCCATGGCGATATAATAAGAGCCTGCCTCTATGCCAGCATCGTAGACCTCCACGATATAGGGGTGGTGCAGCAGGCTGGCAACCCGCAGCTCATTGAAGAACACGTGCTCATACAAGGTACGCTGCACGTCGTCAGCAAAGCTGAAGCCGTGACTCACCTTGAGCGCCACCAGCCGATCCGCGAACGGGTCACGCCCCAAATAGACGGTGCTCATACCGCCCCGGGCAATCTCGCGCAGTACCTCGAACTTTCCCATTCTGCCCGCGAGAGGAAGTGGCGGCCCAGCGGGCGCCCCCGACATCGACCGTAACCAAGACGCCCGGGAGGAGGCGGAAGGGCCGAAGGGGCCGGAGTCGCGGTCAGAGTCTCCGTTGGACACGATACAATGGCCTGTCGTAGATGACGAGCCGGCCTCACAGCAAGACCGGACAAGTCGCACTTGAGTCATCATAGCGGCAGGCCGGTGGAAATTCTTGCCATGGATGGGAGGCTATACCATCATCTACCGAGGTCACGTCATTAGCTCCGGCGGCACGCCCTGCCGTGGGGGACGGTCCACCCAGCGGCACGCCCGGACACGCCATGACACAGTTTCCCCGTCAGTTCGGCAAGTATGAGGTCATCGCGGAGATAGGGCGAGGCAGCATGGGCACGGTGTTGTCCGCACACGACCCGTTCTCCCAGCGCAAGATCGCCATAAAGGTCGCCCATCCGGAGTTCCTCGAAGGAGGTGAAGCCGGCGAGCGTTTCCGCAAGCTGTTCTTCAACGAAGCCCACGCCGCTGGTCTGCTGGACCACCCCAATATCTTGCACGTCTATGACGCGGGCATGGAGGGACAATTCTGCTATCTCGTCATCGAGTTCGTCGAGGGGGCGCAGACCTTGGAGCCCTACTGCAAGCCCGATCGTCTGCTGCCGATCCGAGAAGTCGTGGCCATCATCTACAAGATGGCCAAGGCGCTGGACTACGCGCACCGGCAGGGAATCATCCACAGGGACATCAAGCCCAGCAACATCCTGCTGACGCTGGAGCGCGACGTGAAGCTGGCGGATTTCAGCATCGCGCTGATCACACGTAAAGACGTCAAGCAGACCCAGTTCACGGGCTTTCTGGGGTCCCCACTGTATATGTCTCCGGAGCAGATCAATGAGGCCGCCATTACCAACGCCTCGGACATCTTCTCCCTGGGCGCGGTAATGTATCTCCTGCTCACGGGCCGGCAGCCATTCCTGGCCGACAATCTGAACGCGATCAACCGCAAGATCACGCACGAGCAGCCCCCGCCGATCCAGGATCTGCGCCACGACCTGCCCGAAGGGCTGGACTACGTCCTGCGGCGGATGCTGAAGAAGAACCCCGAGGCCCGCTATGCCACGGGACTAGACCTGGCCGCGGATCTGGCGGTGGTCTTCGAGGACCTGGAGGCTATCCACGACGAGGACGCGCTCAAAGCGAAGTTCGAAACCATACGCCGGCTCGGCTTCTTCAAGGAATTCAGCGCCTCGGAAATCTGGGAACTCATCCGAGCCAGTGATTGGCACACCTATCCCAGGCAGTCCGTCATCATCCGGGAAGGGGAGCTGGACCAGTCCTTCTACATCATCCTGTCCGGCGTGGTGGACATCGACAAGAACGGCAAGAGCATTCACAGCCTCCAGCAGGGGGACTGCTTCGGGGAGATGGGTTACCTGGCGCGGACCCGCCGCTCGGCAACGGTGGTGGCAAAGACAGACGTCTCCATCATGAAGATCAATGCCAACACGATTGACCGGGCATCGCTGGACGCTCAGCTACGCTTCTTGAAGGTGTTCGTGAAAGTGCTCATCGAGCGGCTTTCCGACACCACGTCCGCACTCTCCCACGTCAACTAGTCGCGTTACAGGCGTTCCGGCAGGTGCTGCCGGATCACCGCCGGCTCCATGCGGGTAACGTTCTTGGCAATTTCCGCGGCTACGGCCTGGGACACGCCCTTGCAGACGTTCTGGCGCAGCTCCCCCAGGAAAGACGGGGCCGCCACCACGTAAAGCTTGTCAAAACGCTTCTCGCCCTGGGCGCTCTCCAGATAGTCGCAGATCTGCTTGGCGAAGCGAGAGACCTCCTGCTTCTTGGGGTCCGTCTCATGTCCCATGGAATGGGCGCCCTCGAAGCTGCCCTTGGTGCGCCCGGGGCGACTGTCACTGGTCAGGTCCTGCTCGTGCAGCCGGCTTTCCGTGTGCACCAGTGTGTCCACCTCCTGCAGCGGTCCCAGAGGCTTCTCCGCCAGGAACACCCTCGCCCGGGTGGTATCAGCCACCAACACCCATGTCTTTTGCATATTACCTCCTCAAGTGAAGGTCGTGCGGAGCTCGCAGCCGCCGGGATTTCAGTCTAACACACGGGCCCGCCGGCGGCGTGGAGCCGCGACTCCGCGACCGTGTTACGATGCCGTCGCCCCAGCCCGATCGCGCATAGGAGCTTGCCCGTTGTATCCTTCCGGCGACCCCCTGCCCCGTCCCGGTACCCAGACCCCGCCCCTGTTGCAGGTTCGCGACCTGTGCAACCGGAGCCTGGGCCCCGTGAGCCTATCGCTGGACCCGTCCGAGTGCGTGTGTCTGTCCGGACCTTCCGGCGCCGGCAAGAGTCTGCTCCTGCGCGCCGTCGCCGACCTGGACCCGCACCCGGGGCAGGTCCGACTGGCCGACGGCAGCCGGGAGCAATACCCGGGACCGCAGTGGCGGCGCCTCGTGGGACTGCTGCCTCCGGAGAGTGCCTGGTGGGAAGAGCGGGTGGGCGCTCACTTTCCCGACGGCACGGCCGAAATTCTGACCGCTCTCGCCCTGCCCCCTGCGGTCATGGGCTGGCCCGTAAGCCGCCTGTCGAGCGGCGAACGCCAGCGCCTGGCCCTGGCCCGGCTGCTGGGAAACCGCCCGCGGGTGCTGCTACTCGATGAGCCCACCGCCAACCTGGACCCCGCCAACACCCGACGCGTGGAGGAAGTGGTCACCCGGTACTTGCGGGAAACCCGGGCCGCCGCCCTCTGGGTCAGCCATGACACCGAGCAGATTCAGCGGGTCGCGTCCCGCTCGCTGCAGCTTGCCCAAGGCCGTCTGGTGACCCAGACCACGAGCGCATGAGGCTGATTCTCCTCTCGCCCCTGGACCTGGCTCTGGCCGCCCTGCTGGTCCTGGCGCTGGCCGGCCTGTCCGACCGTCTGGACCTTGGTCTGCGCGGACGCATCCTGATCTCGGCAGCCCGCACAGGGATCCAGCTTCTACTGGTGGGTACGGTGCTTAAGGCGCTGTTCGCCCACGCTGACCTGGCCTGGGTCGCGCTCATGGCCGGTGTCATGCTCCTGGTTGCCGGGCGCGAAGTGACGGCCAGGCAGCACCGGCGATTTCTCGGCTGGTGGGGCTACGGTGTAGGCACCGTGTCAATGTTCGTGTCGGCCTTCGCAGTCACTGTGCTCGCCCTGACGGTTGTCATCGGGCCCACACCCTGGTATCGGCCCCAATACTCCATACCACTGCTGGGCATGCTGCTGGGAAACACCATGAACGGCGTGTCCCTGGGCGTGGACCGCCTCACTCAGGGTGCGTGGCAGCAACGCAGGGAGATCGAGGCTCGGCTCATGCTGGGGCATCCCTGGCACGAGGCCATCGCGAGCCTGCGCCGCGAAAGCACTCGCAACGGCATGGTCCCTATCCTCAACGCAATGGCGGCAGCCGGGGTGGTCAGCCTACCCGGTATGATGACCGGCCAGATCCTCGCCGGCACGCTGCCGGTGGATGCGGTAAAGTATCAAATACTCATCATGTTTCTGATTGCCGCGGGCAGCGGTTTCGGCACCATGGCCGCCGTCTGGCTGGGAGGACGCCGACTGTTCGACGAGCGGCACCGGCTACGCCTGGATCGCCTGGGCGCACAGAGCAAGTAAGCCCTCCTCGCGCGGGATTGCAAACAGCGCCGCCAGGGTATACGAATTTAGAGCGAGAAGGCCTCAGAGTGCTGGGGCCCGGACTATAGGAGAAACCGCTTATGTACCTCAAACATACCGCCACGGGTGACCTCGTCGAGATCCTCGACCTGCCCACCCTGTTCGATCCATTTGCACAGCAGGTTAACGGCCGCTTCCACGCCGGCGAAGAGATGCCGGACCCGGGCGGGTTCGACAAGGGCGATCTGGTGTTCCCATCCGGCGAGGCTCTGCCCCGGTGCTGGACCGACGGCAAGTATAAGGAAAGAGTGCTGCGCTAAGCGCTCAGCCGTGCGCACGGCTGGAAACTCCGGCACTTTGAATCTATGCTCAACCAGTTGACGAGACTCCTCATCATGCGCCGAATCCGTTCCCTGCTCCTCCTGCTGGCATTTTTCGGATCTGCGGCAAGCGGCGCCAGCGCCCCCCTTGAAGTCCGGACAGCCCTCACCGACAGCCTGCAGATCACCTGCAAGCAGCCGCAGCCCGCCCGGGTTAGCTGTGACTACCGGCTGATCCACCCCGCGGTCGGCGAGCAAGTCGCCGTGGCCGTGGATGGGACGCCGGTGCACGGGGTGGCGGTGGCGCCGTACCCTTACGATCACGCCGCCAGCATCATCATGATCCTGGTCGACACCAGCGACCCAGCAAGGGAGCCGGTGATACAGCGCAACATCCAGGACATCGACGCAATGCTCGAGGCCGCGCGTCCCCATCAGCGCTTCGCCCTGGCGACCTTCGACAGCAATCTCCGAATGCTGGCCCCCTTGGGCTCACCGGTCTCGGAAGTGTTGGAAGCGGCCAAGCGCATCAAGGCCACAGGCAAGACCACCGAGCTCTACCGCAATGCCTTGCAGGCGGTCAGGTATCTGGGCTCGCAGCCGGCGGACCGCAGGGCCTTGTTTCTGATGTCCGACGGGCTGGCCGAGGATCAAGCTTATTTCCATCAGGACGTGATTCGGGCCGCCCGCGAGGGAGGGGTCGTCATCTACGGGCTGGGCTATCCCCGCTCACCGAGTCTTTCCGTCGCCCTGCAAACGCTGCGTCGCCTCAGCGAGGAGACGGGCGGTCTGTTCGTAGCCGCCGAGGAGGGCGGTAATCTCCCCCGTGAGTTCACCGCTGACCCCTTTGCCGCCATGGACAGCGGCGGGCGTCTGGACGTCGACCTGAAATCACTGGCCGACGGCGGCATGAGGGGAAGCCACACCATGAGCATTACCGTGAACACGGCCCAGGGTGCGCTCTTGGCATCCCTGCCCGTCGACCTGCCGCAGCCGACGCCACCACGGGAGGAAATGCCAGTCCAGGCCCCCCTCGTTCCAGCTCCTGCCCTCGCGGCCCAGCCGGCACCGGTACGCAAGCGCCCACCACGCTTGTCTGCACCGGCGCCGTCGGCTCTGGACTACACCTTGGTGATTGGCGGGGTCCTGCTGCTGGTGTTGCTGGCCACGCTGTTGTGGCCCACCAAGCACCGGCGGCGCACCACGCCAGGCAGGGAGAACAAGGAGGCGCCCCATGCCTACCTCGAGTTTCCTGCCCGTCCCGGCGCTCAGGCTTTTGGGGTGACGACGACGGCCCTGCGCATCGGCCGGCACCGCGACAACGACCTGGCTCTGGATGATCCATCGGTATCCCGGCACCACGCCGAGATCCACCGCAAGCGCGATGGCAGCTTCACCATCACTGACCTGGACTCCTTGAATGGGGTATTCGTCAACGACCGCCAAGTGAAGAGCGCTTCGCTGGCCGAAGGCGACTTAGTGGAGGTGGGTGATGTCCAGCTTCGCTTTACCCTGTCCCCCGGCGACGGTTCCAACGAAGAAGACAGGACAGTCATGGGGCTGGACCGTACCGTGATGTCATCCACCAAAGCGCCCATCGCGGGGCGCAGCGCGGGCTGAACGCGGTTGCGCCGTACCGGTGACCCCCAGACCCGGGCAACGGTTCGCGGAGAACATCGCCTGTGAGGACCCGCATCATCCACGCCCTGAGGTATCCGCGCAAACTGATGCAGGACAACCTGGATCTGGACAACTGCGCGCACGGGGGCAATTTCGATCCCGACGACCAGGGCTGTGACGACTGCTACTATGGGCTTGAGTGTAGCTGGCTGTTCAGCCACGACGAGAGCGTGGATCTGGAAGCCAAGTCCACTGAAGCCCTGAGGCAGGCGCTTCAGTACTGCTATGAGTACGTGGACGCCCGGGTTACGGAGTGGGGGCACGACTCCAAGGGCTGTACCTGCGAAGCCTGCGACTGGCTTCGTGTGACCCATCCCCTCTTGGCCATCGCCCTGGAGTAGACGGTCCAGCCCTCATAGGGAGGATCTTCACGCCGTGGCGTCCATGTGAGGTCCGCAGGACACGCCGCGTAAACACCTCCCTGTGGGCTCGATCGCAGCATCCCTGCTGCTAACGGTCCTGCAAACCTCACATGGACACCTCGTACTCGGCTTTAGAACTAACCTATGAGTGTCCGTGGTCGGGGCCCCACAGGCAGCTTAAGTAAGGACGACCGCGGGAGGCGGTGAGCCGTCCACCGGGGGGCACTCCAGGCGGGTATGCTCCGTCGCCCGTCGTTCGCTGCCTGAACCACCCGCCCCAGGATAGCGCAAGCCGCCGGCGCTCAGCCGGCCAGCAATGCGTCGCGCACGCGCTCCAGCTTGGCCTTGACCTGCTCGCCCAGGGCTTCGAGCTCCTCGCGCTGAACCAGTCCCAACACGGCGGCGGGATCCATGAAGGCCACCACGTTGGAGCCATCTTCGGCCTGCCGTACCACCACGTTGCAGGGCAGCAGCAAACCGATGTTCGGCTCGGCCTCCACCGCCTGATGGGCCAGAGGCGGGTTGCAGGCTCCCAGAATACGGTAAGGGCGTCCCTCTACCCCTAGCTTGGCCTTGAGCGTAGCCTTTACGTCGATGTCGGCGAGAATGCCGAAGCCCTCATCCTTGAGCGCGGCGACGGTCCTGGCGATCACGTCGTCAAACTGCCCAGAAACCTGGATCTCGAAACCGTACATGCCCTTACCTCACTGGTGTGGAAGTCAATCGCGGCGCCCGGGGCTCCACCGGCCTGGCCGACCGCGCCTCACTGATTGGGTCCCGGACCGCTGGAACGCTGGGTAGGTCGCTGCGCTCCCGGATCGGAAGCCGGAGCGGGATCTTTTCACAACCAGCGTCCCGGAACCACCCTGCCGACGCAGGGCCTTCTGCCAGCCCATCCCGTGCGCTAGACTCTTGGCTCGTGAACGTGCGCTGCTTCGAAGACCGCTGTCCTGTGATCGCCGCCGGGGTCTACGTGGACGGGTCGGCCGTGGTGATCGGCGACGTGCATCTGGGGCAAGACGCCTCGGTGTGGCCGATGGCCGTGGTACGGGGCGACATACACTCCATCCGGATCGGTGCCCGCACCAACATCCAGGACGGCTCGGTGCTGCACGTGACCCACGACAGCCGCTATAACCCCGGCGGCCATCCCCTGGTGCTCGGCGATGAGGTAACCGTCGGCCATCATGTGGTCCTGCACGGATGCACGGTCGGCAACCGCTGTCTCATCGGCATGGGATCGCTAATCATGGACGGCGCCGTGCTTCATTCCCAGGTCATGCTTGGGGCCGGAAGCCTTGTTACCCCGGGCAAGGAGCTGGAGGGGGGACATCTATGGCTGGGACGGCCGGCCAAGCGCATCCGCCTCCTGGAGCCGGAGGAGCTGGACTACCTGGAGTATGCGGCCGCCCGGTACGTACGCCTGAAGAGGCGCTACGCCGGCTAGCGTTCGAAGCGACCCAGCCAGGTCTCGAAGTGGTGCAGCACCTCGGCCATGGGCGTGTATCCCAGCATCCAGGCAACGACGACCCCTACGGCGTCCGCCAGCATGTCGCGTACCTCGAAGGTGCGCGTCGGCGTGAGCTCCTGAACAAACTCCAGACCAACTCCCATCGCCACGAAGCCCAGAGCGAACGCCAGCCTTGACCCGTTGCGGTAGAGCTGCACGAACCACAACATCAGCAGTGCGTAGGCCGCGAAGTGCTCCAGCTTGTCTCCGCCTTCCACCGGCAGGCTGGGCGCCGACGGCACCAGGGACAGGTAGACGATGATCGCCGCCCACCCCCATCCGAGCAGCAGCCACAGCCTGCCGTACCGGAGATTGCGTTCGGGTCGTTGGATAATGTCGGCCAAGTTGCGAGATTCGGTGCCTGCCCACGCGGCAGGCACCCCACTGTAATCACTCCTACAGGCTGGCTCAATCCCCCCAAAGGGCCGAACGGCGTCCGCTCAGCCGGGGACGTACGCCCGCCGGCACCGCGGCAGCGCGGAGGTATCCCAACGCCTGCGGCGTGATAGGAGGAAGAGCAGCCCCAGCCCCAACATCCAGGCACTAGACGGCAGCGGGGTGGACAGCACCGCATAGCCGCCCGTGAGCGGTGTACCCAGGTCCCCCTCAATCGATTCGGGGGCCGAGAGCCCCTGCGCCGCCAGAAGATCCGCGATGGCCTCGTAGCCGGTGGTACCGTTGGCATCGAGGCCACCATAGACCACGCCGGGCGCGCCCTTGCTTCCGAAAGAGCTGTAGTGGAAATCGTGCCCGTCAGGCAAAGCGGCCGCCATGCCGCTGCCGGGGGTGGAGCCGTAGGCCAGGCTCCACTGTACGGAACCGCCTCCGTCCTTGAGCACGATCTCGTCACTGGTATTGGACAGGACAAACCCGCCTCCGATCGGCGCAATCACCCTGGGATCGGCGGCCCCGCCCAGCCAATCGGCCTGGAATTGTGCCGGGGAGGTTGTCACCACGAGGTATCCCCCGGACGGGATGCTGACTGCCGGCAGGGTTGCCGCGTTGCTGTCCTGGTCGCCCAACACCCATCCGCTCAAATTGACCGGCTGGGTACCGTAATTGAACAGCTCGACCCACTCCCGATTACTGTCCGAGCCGTTGGCGTCGGCCAGGAACTCAGTGACTGCGACGGTGGCGGCCGGAGCCGTCCCCGCCATGCTTAGGAGGATGGAAACGAGGCAAAACAGCTTACATACGGACATGCGGATTCTCCTTTTTCCGTGATAAGACTCAAGGGCCCCGGACACAAGCAGGCGCGGGCCAAGCGCCAACCACGGCAGTGGCGGTGGCGTTCAGCCCAGGGAATGCAGCGAGGAAGGACGAAACAGAGGAAGTGCGGATCCTTTTCCTGCTCCATGGCAATCGTCCCTGGGTGCGCCGGCCCGGGTCGTCCGGGCATGCAGACATGCGAAACGCGATCGAATCCCCAGAGCCTGGGGGCGTCCTGACCGCCAGCTTTCCGCTTCCAAGAAAAGCCAGACAAATTGTAGGCCAGCCTAGCGCGCGGCTCAAGCCTAGGTGAGATCACCACCGACAACCGTTTACCCGGACCGGCACACTCAGTAAGCTGCCGTCAAAGCGTGGCAGGCGACACTGCACCATAAATGCAAGGGGGCGACATGGCGGACTACCAGCACATTCTGCTTGCGGTGGATTTTTCCAAGGACAGTGAGTTAATCGGCCGACGCGCGCTGGACCTGGCGCAACGCTGCGCCGCCAGACTGACCATCATGCACGTGGTGGCCGATCTGTATCAGGAGCCCGTCTACGACCTGATGTCCTCGCTGCCGCCGGATATCGAGCAACAGCTTGTCGAGAACGCCCGCCGGTCGCTGGAAGACATGGCGCGCCGGCTGGGCGCACCGGAGGCAACCTGCGTAGTGGAGCTGGGCACGCCCAAGGTCGGCATCATCCAGGCCGCCACCGACCGCCAGGCGGACCTGATCGTCCTGGGCAGTCACGGGGTTCACGGCTTGGAATTGCTACTGGGCTCAACCGCCAATGCCGTTCTGCATTCCGCCCCTTGTGACGTGCTGGCGGTGCGGGTCCAGCGCTGACGCGCACCTCCCGCCCGGTCGGCAGCAGGCCAATGGCGGTCGCTCAGCGGCTTCTGGAACCCCTGAACCGGGGTGGGTGATCGGAGCAGAGTGCTGTCTTCGCCTCGTGCCCTATCGCGGCCCTGGCTTGCTTAAGAGCCGCCAGCGGCCTGCCGGCTGCGCACACAGAGCTGAGTCTTGTTCTGGTGCAACCGCTCGTCGCGATAATGTATTTCGACCTGGGACCGCCACAGGGCCGGTCCGCTGAACTCGATGCGCACCGGATCCTCGGCGGTGTAGCTGAGCTGCACGTAGTTCACTGCCTCCCGGCGGCTTACCTGCGCGCCGTAGGCGTCGCGCCGAACTTCTGCGGCCGGGGGCCCGTAACGCTGAACGGCCTGCTCTCGCAGCGTGAGCAGGTCGGCACCTTTAGGAATGGGCGTAATGTGGGTAACCGCCGTCACCACAAAGTCCTGCACCTGGACCTGCAGCGTCCCCACCCCCAGATCCGCCAGCACGTTGCGCGCACCGCACGCGTAGCTTGCGCGATCCGAATCCGTTACCGGCTCGCTGAGGCTGTGGAAGGGATAGCGCTCTGCCACCAGAGACCACGGGTCACCAACGTTGACCCCAGCGGCTCCGTGCGGCAGAGCCTCAGCAAGGACAAGAGCATACGGCAGCAGCGCAAGCCCAGCGATCATGGCTGCGGAAGATCCCCTATGGCGTAGCAACGACGATGCCTCCTATGCCGAACGTGCCGGGCGGCGCGTCTCCGGGTACACGAAATCTGAGTGATGCCGAGGGCATGACGTCCCTCCAGTGGGTGTAGTATGTTACACCCGTCTGCGGCAGACATCGCCAACGAGCTAGTGTCCAACGCCGTATCTCTTATGCCACCGCTCAGCCCGTTTCTCAATAACGTATAACCTCAGGAGCACCCCATGTCTGACGAAAAGGTCTACGAGATCCCGGCGGAGACCGCCGCCCGCGCCCATGTCAACGACGCCCAGTACCAGGAGATGTACGCACGCTCGGTGGCCGATCCGGAAGGATTCTGGGCCGAGCAGGCCGAGGAGTTCGTGTCCTGGTATAAGCCATGGAGCAAGGTCCTGGAGTGGGATTTCCACACCGCCCAGATTCGCTGGTTTGCGGGCGCCAACCTCAACGTCAGCTACAACTGCCTGGACCGTCATCTGGACACACGCGGCGATCAAGTGGCCCTGATCTGGGAGGGCGACGACCCCGCGGTGGACAAGAAGCTGACCTATAAGGAGCTGCACGCGCAGGTGTCGCGTTTCGCCAACGTGCTCAAGGCCCGCGGCGTCAAGAAGGGCGACCGTGTCAGTATCTATATGCCGATGATCCCGGAAGCAGCCGTGGCCATGCTCGCCTGCAGCCGCATCGGCGCCATTCACTCCGTGGTGTTTGGCGGCTTCTCGCCCGAAGCCCTGAAGGACCGGATCCTGGATTCCGATTGCCGGGTAGTGATTACCGCCGACGAAGGGGTGCGGGGCGGACGTCCGGTGCCCCTCAAGAGCAATGCCGACAAGGCGCTGCTTTCGTGTCCGGACGTGCACACGGTCGTGGTAGTCCGACATACGGGGGGAAGCGTGCAATGGCACGACCAGCGGGATGTCTGGTATCAGGACATGATGGACCAGGTCCCGGCCGATTGTCCGCCGGAGGCGATGGATGCCGAAGATCCGCTGTTCATCCTCTACACCTCCGGGTCAACGGGCAAGCCCAAAGGGGTGCTTCACACCACCGCCGGCTACCTGCTCTATGCCGCCATCACCCACAAGCACGTGTTCGACTACCACGACGGGGACATCTACTGGTGCACGGCCGACGTAGGCTGGATCACCGGCCATACCTACATCGTCTACGGCCCCCTGGCCAACGGTGCGACTTCCCTGATGTTCGAGGGCGTGCCCACCTACCCGGACGGAAGCCGGTTTTGGGAGGTGGTCGACAAGCACCAAGTGAACATCTTCTACACCGCCCCGACAGCGCTCAGGGCCTTGATGCGCCTGGGCGACGAGCCGGTAAAGAAGACCAGCCGCGCCTCCCTGAAGCTGCTCGGCAGCGTCGGCGAGCCCATCAATCCGGAGGCGTGGGAATGGTACCACCGGGTCGTGGGCGACCACCGCGTGCCCATCGTGGACACCTGGTGGCAGACCGAAACCGGCGGCATCCTGATTACGCCGCTCCCGGGGGCGACCCGGCTGAAGCCAGGCTCGGCCACTCGGCCCTTCTTCGGCGTACAGCCGGCCATCGTGGATAATGAAGGCAAGATCCTGGAAGGCCCGGCGTCAGGTAATCTCGTGATCACTCACCCGTGGCCGGGGCAGATGCGCACGGTATACGGCGACCACCAGCGCTTTCTCGACACCTACTTCAAGACGTATCCGGGCATGTATTTCACGGGCGACGGCTGCCGCCGGGACGAAGACGGTTACTACTGGATCACGGGACGGGTGGATGACGTGCTGAACGTGTCGGGCCACCGCATGGGCACCGCCGAGGTGGAGAGCGCACTGGTGCTGCACGAGTCCGTGGCCGAAGCCGCCGTCGTAGGCTATCCCCACGACATCAAGGGTCAAGGTATTTATGCCTACGTCACCCTGATGGAGGGGGTCGAGCCCAGCGAAGGGCTGCGCAAGGATCTCATCACCCTGGTGCGCAGTGAGATCGGTCCCATCGCCACGCCGGACGTAATCCAGTGGGCTCCCGGCCTGCCCAAGACCCGCTCCGGCAAGATCATGCGCCGCATCCTGCGCAAGATTGCCGCCAACGAGCTTGACAGCCTCGGTGACACCAGCACCCTGGCAGATCCGAGCGTGGTCGATCATTTGGTCGAGAACCGCGCCAACAGGTAGGTTGGTCCGTACCCGGCCGGTGCAGGCCGGCCGGGTTCCCCACTGTAGCGCCGGACCGGCGAGAGAGATCCGGGCTACGGCAGCAGTGCGGCCCGCCGAGGGTCCCCGGCCCGCAGGAAGGCCGCAACAGTCTCCAGGGCCAGCGCATGGTGTACGGGACGACCCCGCCCTCCATAGGTAATGATGCCCACCAGCTCGAAGGCGCCGTTAAGCAGGGGGCCGCCGGTGCTGATGGGCTGCGACCCACCCTGGACCTGAATCACGCTGGCACGGTGGATCACGTTGTGTCCCGCGTACCAGAGCTGGTCCGCGGCGACCTTGGACACGGTTCCCGCCGTCGCGTCGAGATTCCCCGCCGTGGAATAGCTCAGGGAGTAGACGACCTGGCCCGGAGAAACGACTGCGGAAGGCGCCGCCCGGATAGGCCTGGCATCGGACGGCAGTGAATCCACCTTGACCAGAGCCAGGTCCGTGAGGCGGTTGCTCTGGACCATACGCCCGGCACGACTCAGGGTCGTGTCCACGTGGTCGGTCCCGGGATGAGCAAAGAGCACCGACAGGTAGGGATAGTCGGCAACCAGGTGCCAATTGGTAAGAATGTAACCTTCCTTGTCCAATAAGACTCCGGTCCCGGCGCCGGACGGGGTCACCACGAGCACGACTCCGGCACTCAGGCCCGGGTTCAGGGACAACACGGGCGGTGCCGACGGCGCGGGACTGGCTGGCCCTGGGATCGCCCGGACTGCTCCGAGCGGGAGTCCGCCGGGCGGCGCCATGGCCGGCTGCGGAATCTGGGTGCTGGCAACGGCTACAGGCCGCTCGACCAGAGCAGCACCTCCGCTGCCGGCGGACAGGGCGGGTGGCGAAGCCGCACCGGCTTCATCGGGTGCGGGCGCTGCCGCGATTGGGCAAGGAGGGGGGGCGGGGGGTGGTAGTGGGGCCGACCGCCAGCTCGCGGCTGCGGAGGCCGCAGCAGAAGCGGGGCCGGATGTCGGTGGTGTTTCGGGACGCAGCGGACGCGATCA
>CAYWTP010000061.1:0-15679 GCA_964461215.1 uncultured Ectothiorhodospiraceae bacterium
GATGGTCGAGCAGCTCAAGCACCAGGACCCGCTCAAGCCCCTGGACAGCAATGAGTTTCTCGGCCAGATGGCCCAGTACGCCACGGTCAATGGCATCCAGAACATGCAGAGCACCTTCTCCGATCTGTCCACTGCCCTGCAGTCCAGCCAGGCGCTGCAGGCCTCCACACTCGTGGGACGTGACGTGCTGGTGGAAGGCAACACGGCTGCGCTGTCCGCCGACGGCAGCGTCAGCGGCGCCCTGGACGTGCCGCAGAGCAGCGCGGATGTAGAGGTCGATGTTTACGACGCCCAGGGTGATGTGGTGCGGCGGATGAGCCTGGGTACCCAGCCTGCCGGCCTGCTGCGTTTCCAATGGGACGGGCTCATGGATAACGGCGAGCGTGCACCGGCGGGTACGTACGCCATCGGTGCCCAGGCGCAGGTAGATGGCCAGCCGTATGCCCTCGGAACACTGGTCGCGGCCAAGGTGGACAGCGTCACCCTGGGCCGCGCCGGAGCCGGGATGCAGCTCAACCTGGCCGGTTCGAATTCGGTGGATCTAAGCAAGGTACGAGAGCTGCTGTAAGCCGGCTTTCTATTGGGAGGAAAGTAAAATGGCATTTCGCATCGCAGTCAGCGGCATCAAGGCGGCCACGGCCGACCTGGATGTCACGGGCAACAACATCGCCAACGCCAACACCACCGGCTTCAAGGCGTCACGGGCTGAGTTCGCCGATCTGTACGCGGCATCCAACCTGGGGACCAATCAGGACGCCATCGGCCAGGGCGTGAAGCTTGCCGCGGTGGCGCAGCAGTTTACCCAGGGTAACGTCTCCTTCACCAACAACAGCCTGGATATGGCCATCAACGGAGAGGGCTTCTTCGTCCTCGAGGACAACGAGGGCCGTTCGTACACCCGCTCCGGCGCCTTTGGCATCGACAAGAACGGCTACGTGGTGAATGCCACCGGACAGCAGCTGCTGGGTTTCCAGGCAACGAACGGCACGGTCACGGGGGCCGTCGGTCCGTTGCAGATCTCCTCAAGCAACCTGGCGCCCCAGGCCAGCAGCAGTGTGTCCGCCCAGGTCAACCTCGATGCGGCGGCGTCCGCGCCGGCGACTGCTTTCGACGCGTCCCTGGGCGTGCCCACGCCGGACATGTACAACAACTCGAACTCGCTCACGGTCTACGATTCACTTGGCGAGCAGCACCTGGCCACCATGTATTTCGCCAAGACCGGCGCCAATCAGTGGGACGTGCATCTGCGGGTGGACGACGCCATCCCGACCGGAACCTCGTCCACGACCCTGACCTTCGACAACTCCGGGAATCTCACCTCGAGCACCCCCGTGGGCTTCGGCACTTACACGCCGCCCAACGGTGCCGATCCGGTGCAGCTCAACGTGGATTTCACCGGTACCACCCAGTTCGGCGCCGACTTTGGCGTCAACGCATTGTCCCAGGACGGCTATACCACCGGCCGGCTGTCAGGCGTCAACATCGACAGCCAAGGTGTCGTGCTGGCCCGCTTCTCCAACGGCCAGTCCTCGGCGCAGGGCCAGGTGCTGATGGCCAACTTCTCCAATCCCCAAGGCCTGCAGCCACTGGGCGACTCCAACTGGGCCGAGACCAATGACTCCGGCGCGGCGCTGCTGGGAGCCCCCGGCACCTCGAGCCTGGGCGTGGTTCAGTCGGGCGCGCTGGAGGAGTCCAACGTGGAGCTGGCCGAGCAGCTGGTGAACATGATCGTGGCCCAGCGCAATTTCCAGGCCAACGCCCAGGTGATCAAGACCGAGGATGAGGTCACCCAGACGATCATCAACATCCGCTAGCCGCAGGCACGGGTAGTCGAGCAGGGGAACAAGTATGGATCGGATGCTTTATGTGGCGATGACCGGTGCCGCGCAGACGCTTACGGCACAGGCGGCCAACTCCCACAACCTGGCCAATGCCAGCACTACGGGATTCAAGGCCGATCTGTCGCAGTTTCGGAGCATGCCGGTCTACGGCGACGGCATGCCTTCGAGGGTCTACGCCATGGCCGAAAGGCCCGGGGTGGACCTGCGACCGGGAGCCATTCAGGCCACCGGCAACGACCTGGACATGGCCGTGGACGGAGACGGCTGGATCGCGGTACAGGCCGCCGACGGCAGCGAGGCCTATACTCGCGCGGGCGATCTGCACCTCACCGTCAACGGGCTGCTGGAAACCGGCGCCGGGCATTACGTTCTTGGCAACGGCGGGCCGGTCTCCATTCCTCCCGCGGAGAAGCTGGACATCGGTGCCGACGGCACCATCAGCATTCGACCGCTGGGCCAAAGTGCCAAGACCCTGGCACAGATTGATCGCGTCAAGCTGGTCAAGCCCCCGCTGGACCAATTGGAGAAGGGGGAGGACGGCTTGTTCCGGCTTCGCAGCGGCGCGGCAGCGCCTGCCGACGCATCGGTGCGGCTGGTCTCCGGCGCTCTGGAGGGCAGCAACGTCAACCCCGTGGAACAGATGGTGAACATGATCTCGCTCGCCCGTCAGTTCGAGATGCAGGTAAAGATGATGCGTACGGCCGAGGACAACGCCAGCGCCGCGACCCAGCTACTGCGTCTTTCCGGATGACGGTGCCAGTCATCCCGGCGCCACCCCGACGGCAAATCCTAGGAGAGCCACATGAACCCCGCACTTTGGATCGCCAAGACCGGACTCGACGGCCAGCAGACACGTATGGCGGTCATCTCCAACAACCTGGCCAACGTCAACACCACAGGTTTCAAGCGCGGGCGGGGGGTTTTTGCCGATCTGCTGTATCAGAACGTACGCCAGCCCGGCGCGCAGTCCTCCCAGAACACCCAGCTTCCCTCGGGCCTGATGCTTGGCACCGGGTACGCACGGTTGCCACGGAGAAGCTCTTCACCCAGGGCAACATGATCAAGACGGACAACTCGCTGGACCTGGCTATCAGCGGACGGGGATTCTTTCAGATCCTGCAGCCCGATGGCACGCTCGCCTACACCCGGGACGGCTCATTTCAAATGGACTCGCAGGGGCTGATCGTTACTCCGGATGGCTATACCTTGCAGCCCGGGATCACGGTACCGCAGAACACCACCAGCCTGACGGTCGGTGCCGACGGCACCGTCTCGGCTCTGGTCGCCGGCAATACGGCGCCCACCCAGATCGGCACCCTTCAGCTCGCGGATTTCATCAACCCAGCGGGGCTGCAGCCCATCGGCGACAATCTGTTCCTGGAGACCGCCTCCAGCGGGAGCCCGCAGACCGCCAACCCCGGGCTCTCGGGTCTGGGCACCCTGGTACAGGGCTCACTGGAGAGCTCCAACGTCAACGTGGTGGAGGAGCTGGTCAACATGATTGAGACCCAGCGGGCCTACGAGATGAATTCTAAGGCCATTGCCACCACGGACCAGATGCTGGCCTTCGTGAGCAACAACCTCTGAGACGGAGCCTGAGTCGCTCCTTCCGGCACACGCTGACGGACCTCGACAGGACGGAAACCGCCATGAAATCGCGCACAACGCAGCTACGGCTCTACACCCTCGGCGCGTGCCTGGCGCTGATCGCCGGGTGTCAGACGGCGCCGACGCGCGATCCGGCCTTCGCCCCCGTACGTCCGCCCGAGCGTCCCACACCGGCCCAGCGTAATGGCGCCATCTTCCAGGCGCAGAGCCATGCCGCGCCGGTGCTGGACGTCGCTCTTTTCTCCGATCAGAAGGCGCATCAGGTCGGGGATATCCTGACCATCAAGCTGGTGGAAGCAACAGCCGCGAGCAAGACGGCAGAGACGAACATTGATCAGAGCACCGATTTCAGCAATACGAGCCCGACCGTGCTGGGCAACACGCCGCGGTTCGGTCTGCCCAGGAGCGACGGAGGGCGCTTCACGCTGGACAACGCATTCGCTTCCGACAAGAGCTTCGCGGGCTCGGGCGACAGCTCGCAGAGCAACAGCCTGAGCGGTGCAATCACGGTCAGCGTGGCCGAGGTTCTGCCCAATGGCAACCTGATGGTACAGGGGGAGAAAATCCTTACGCTGAACCGCGGGCACGAGCAGGTGCGCTTCTCCGGCATTGTGCGTAGCGCCGACGTGGGACCCGATAACACGGTACCTTCGACCAAGGTAGCCAACGCCACCATCGTCTACTCCGGTGAAGGCGAGGTCGCAAACTCCAATGTGCTGGGCTGGCTGGGCCGGTTCTTCCTGAGCGTGCTGATGCCGTTCTGAGAGCGGATAGCTGTTCGCTCTCCGCTGTACAGGTAGCCCGGATGGAACACAGCGGAATCCGGGGTGGTTCTGGACCGCGCTGTCCCGGATTGCGCTACGCTTCATCGGGCTACATTCTTCGGCTACGTAGGAGCGAGCTTGCTCGCGAACAAGGCCCAGGCCTCAACACCCAAGCCTCAAGCCTGACGCTGCCCCCGGATTGCGCTTCGCTCCATCCGGGCTGCATCGAACCGGCAAGACTTTGCCGCCGCTGGGTGGCGGCGCTTGCCGCAAGCGGCCTGGAGGCGTGCGCCAGGGTGCCGGGAGGCGGCGGACCACGGCGGGGCGTGCCGATGGCACAAGGCGTGCATTATCCCAGGCAGACACCTACGGGACTATTGATCATGGCTCACAAGAGGTTGCTGCTGCGGATCATCGCTGTGTTGCTGGTTTGTCTGGCGGGCCTGCCCGCTCGGGCCGACCGCATCAAGGATCTGGCATCGCTGCAGGGCGTCCGCGACAACCAGCTTATCGGCTACGGTCTGGCAGTGGGGCTGGACGGCACCGGAGACCAGACCGGGCAAACGCCGTTTACGGTCCAGAGCCTGAAGAGCATGCTCAGCCGCTTCGGCGTCACCATTCCCGACAGCGTAACCCCGCAGCTCAAGAACGTGGCGGCAGTGACCGTGCATGCCACCTTGCCGCCTTTTTCCAAGCCCGGACAGACCATAGACGTTAATGTGGACACCATCGGCAATGCCAAGAGCCTTCTCGGGGGCAGCCTGTTGATGACGCCGCTGCGCGGGGCCGACGGCCAGATCTACGCGATTGCCCAGGGCAATCTGACCGTCGGTGGATTCGGTGCCTCTTCCGGCGATGGCAACAGCATCTCGGTCAACGTGCCCACGGCCGGGCGGATCCCCAACGGGGCGACCGTGGAGCGGGCGGCGCCGACCGTGTTCGGCGATGAGGATACGCTGGTACTGGATCTGCACCAGGCCGATTTCACCACGGCCAAGCGCATTGCCGACGCCGTGAACAAGGCCTTAGGGGAGGGCGTTGCCCAGCCCATCGATGCCATGTCCGTGCGGGTGAACGCCCCGCGGGACCCGTCGCAGCGGGTGTCTTACGTCTCCATTATCGAAAACCTGTCCCTGGAGCCGGCTCAGGCCGCGGCCAAGGTGATCGTAAACGCGCGCACCGGCACCGTCGTGATCGGCCAGAACGTCCGGGTCAGCGCCGCTGCGGTGGCCCACGGCAGCTTATCGGTGACCATCAGCAACACGCCCACCATCAGTCAGCCGGCGCCCCTGTCGCAGGGCCAGACCGTCGCGGTGCCCAACTCGGCCATCGACGTGAAGCAGGAGAGCAACCGCATGTTCGTGTTCGGGCCGGGCGTCTCCTTGCAGGAGATCGTGCGCGCCATCAATCAGGTAGGGGCCGCGCCGGGCGATCTGGTCGCTATTCTGGAGGCACTCAAGGAGGCCGGCGCACTGCGCGCCGAGCTGATCGTGATCTGAGCACGGAGCCGATCGATGCTGCCCGCAGCCGACTTTACCGACGTATACACCGACTTCTCAGGCTTTGCCCGGATGCGTGCCCAGGCGCGGGACGATTCACCGCAGGCGCTCCAGGTCGCAGCCAGACAGTTCGAGTCGCTGTTCGTGCAGATGATGCTCAAGAGCATGCGCCAGGCCAGCTTCGGCGATCCCCTGTTCGATTCCACTTCCTCGCGCTTCTATCGCGAAATGTTCGACCAGCAGCTCTCCGTGGATTTGGCCAAGACCTCGGGCCTGGGTATCGCCGACATGCTCGTGCGCCAACTAGGCGGCGGAGCGGGTGCGGGCACCGCGCCGGCGTCCCCCGCCGCGCCCGTCGAGCCGGCCAATGCCGCCGTCCCGTCCTCCCGGACGACATCCGCCGGGGAGGAGTTTCCCGACAAGCAGTCGTTCATCGATACCCTGCGGCCTTATGCTGAGCAGGCGGCCGCCGATCTGGGGACGGACCCCAATCTGCTGCTGGCGCAGGCGGCCCTGGAGTCGGGCTGGGGGCGTGCGGTGATGCAGTACCCGGACGGAACGAGTTCCCACAACCTGTTCGGCATCAAGGCGGCCAGCGGATGGACTGGGCCACGGGTGGTCAAGGACACCCTGGAATATGAGGAAGGGCTGGCGGTGCGCCGCCGGGAGCCCTTCCGGGCCTACGGGTCCTATGCCCAGAGCTTCGCGGACTATGCGGCGTTTCTGCGCGGAGCGCCCCGATACCAGGCTGCATTGGACAATGCCGCCGACCCGGAAGCCTTCATCCGCTCCGTTCAGCAGGCGGGCTATGCGAGCGACCCCGATTACGCCGACAAAGTGCTGCGGCTCTGGCGCGAGGACTTGCCCGGCGGCGTCAAGCTCGCCGAGGCGTTGCCGTTACAGGCTACGAGGTAACAGGACATGGCCGACCTATTGGGAATCAGCGTCTCCGGTCTGCTGGCGTCAAACCGGGTCTTGACTACGATCGGCCACAATGTGGCCAACGCCAACACCGATGGCTACAGCCGCCAGCAGGTGGATCTGGCAGCGCGAACCCCGCAGCTCAAGGCGGGGCAGTACGAAGGCACCGGCGTGACGGCGGTCACCACGAAGCGCGTCGTCGATTCCTTCATAACCGGCCAGGTGCGCTCAGCCACTTCAAACGTGGGCTATGCCACCACGTTCAACGAGCTTTCCGGGGCGGTGAACAATTTGTTAGCCGATTCCAGCGCCGGCCTGGCACCGGCCATCCAGGATTTCTTCAGCTCGGTGCACGAGGTGGCCAACGACCCCGGGTCCACTTCGGCCCGCCAGGTAATGCTGAGTCAGGGGCAGACTCTGGTGCAGCGGTTCCAATCCCTGGATTCGCGCCTGAGCGATCTGGATGGCGCCGTCAACGACCGGGTGAGCACCCTGGTGAGTCAGGTCAATCAGCTGAGCAGTGCGCTGGCGCAGGTGAACCACGACATCATTTTCAACTCCGCGGCCGGCTCCGGGCAGCAACCGAACGACCTGCTGGACCAGCGCGACGAGCTGCTGCGCAAGCTCTCGCAGCTCGTGAACATCACCAGCTTCGAGCAGAGCGACGGCACGATCAATGTGGCCGTGGGCACGGGCCAGGTGCTGGTCGCCGGCAGCCAGTCCAAGTCATTGGCCGCCGTCCAGAACCCTGCCGACACCAGCCGAATCGAGGTGGCCTACCAGTCCACCAGCGGCAACATTCCGATCTCAGATTACCTCAGCGGGGGCGAGCTGGCCGGCGTCTTGAAATTCCGCAGCCAGGTGCTCGAGCCGGCCCATAACGCATTGGGCCGCGTGGCCGTCGGTCTGGCGAGCAGCTTCAATGATCAGCACGCCTTGGGCGTGACTCTCAATGGAGCCCTGGGCGGCAACTTCTTCTCCGACGTGGCCGCGAGCAGCACCGTGGTGCTGGCCAATACCGCTAACACGGGCTCTCCGGCAGCGGACGTGACGGCCAGCATTACCGATCCATCGGCCCTGACCGCCAGTAATTACGTGCTGCGGCGCACGGGAGCCAGCTACACGCTGACGCGGCTGCAGGACAATCAGGTCACGACCCTGAGTAGCTTCCCCGGCGGCGCCGAGACGGTGGACGGCGTGACCCTGAGCCTCTCTTCGGGAGCCATCGCCGACGGCGATTCCTTCGTGATACAGCCGACCCGCGAGGCTTCGCGCGAGCTGTCCGTGGTCGTCCAGAATCCCGAGGACATTGCCGCCGCGGGCGCACTGAAGAGCCAGGCCTCCACTGCCAACCTGGGCGGCGGGGCCATCGGCCCGGTGAGCGTGACCGCCACGACCAATCTGCCCCTGTCGGGTGCCGGCGGCTCCATTACCTTGACCTATAGCCCGAACGCCCTGGGCGCCGGCGTCCCGGGATTTACGGTGAGCGGCGGTCCGGGCGGCACCCTGGCCTACGATCCGGCCACCGATGCAAGCGGCAAACAGTTCACGTTGGCGGGCTATGGGGATGCCAGCTTCGAGGTGTCCGGCGTCCCCCAATCGGGGGACACCTTCACGATCGCCGACAACGTGGGTGGTGTGGGTGACGGCACCAATGTCCTCGCCCTGGCCAACCTTCAGACCAAGGGCCTGTTCGATGGGGGTACCGCGACCTACGAGGATGCCTACGGCTCGTTGGTGGTGGACGTGGGTTCACGCACCCAGCAGTCCAATGTCAACTTGCAAGCGCAGCAGACGCTGCTGCAGCAGGCGACCGACGCCCGGGATACGGTCTCGGGGGTGAATCTGGACGAAGAGGCTGCCAACCTGTTGCGCTACCAGCAGGCCTACCAGGCCAGTGCTCAGGTCATCGCCACGGCCGGCACCCTTTTCGACGCACTGCTAGGCGCCGTGGGGAGATAAGCGATGCGCATAGCCACGCAGCAGTTCTACCGCCAGTCCGTCGAGTCCATGCAGGACAACAACGCCCGTGTGGCCAAGACCCAGGAGCAGATCTCTTCCGGCACCAAGATCCTCACGCCGGCCGACGACCCGGCGGGCTCGAAGAAGATTCTGGATCTGACCCAGAGCATCGCCCTGCATCAGCAGTACCAGACGAACGCGGATGCGGCCAAGACCCGCCTCAGCTTCGAAGAGACGGCATTGGAGAACGCCGGCAACGTCCTGCAGCGGGTGCGGGAGCTGGCGGTTCAGGGAGCCAACTCCACGCTGGGCCCGACCGATCGCGACGCCATCGGTGCGGAAGTCTCCAATCTCCTCGACGAGCTGCTGCAGATCGCCAATTCCCGCGACAGCGGCAACGAGTATCTGTTCTCGGGCTACCAGGGCAACACCCAGCCCTTTGCCCGCGGGGCGGGGGGCAGCTTCGTCTACGCCGGCGATCAGGGGCAGCGCAAGCTGCAGGTTGGCCAGACCCTGCAGATAGGCGTCAGCGACTCCGGAGCCGATGTGTTCCAGACCGTACGGGCGGGCAATGGCACCTTCGTGAGCTCCGAGAATGCCGCCAACACGGGCAGTGGCGTGATTCAGATCGGCAGTATCGTGGACCCGGCGGCGTGGGTGCCCGATACGTATACGATCACGTTCACATCGCCCACCGACTACGAGGTGCGCGATTCGGGCGCCAACCTGGTGACCGGCGGCACCTATACCGATGGTGGTGCCATCGCATTCAACGGTGCGCAGGTGGCGATCACGGGCAGCCCGGCGACAGGTGACACCTTCACCGTCGCCCCGAGTCCGAACCAGGATCTGTTCGCTACGGTGCAGGATCTGGTGAGCGCCATGGGGATGAGCACCGGGGACGCCGCTTCCAACGCCCACTTCAGCAACGCTATGGGCCGGATAATCCAGAACCTGGACCAGGGCTTGGAGCATGTGGTGCGGGTACGTGCCACCGTCGGCGCACGGCTGAACTCGGTGGACTCGCAGCAACAGATGGACTCGGGCTTTGTGCTCTTCGCCCAGCAGAGCCTGTCCTCGGTCCAGGACCTGGACTACGCCGAGGCGAGCAGCCGCTTCCAGCTTCAGCTCGTGACTCTGCAGGCTTCCCAGCAAGCCTTCGTTAAGATTCAGGGGTTGTCGCTGTTCAATTACATCAGCCCGTGAGGCAGATTTTCCTGGCACCGCGCGCAGAGACGCCGAGATCAAGAGCATTGTCTTGGCGTCGCAGCGTAAGGCGACAAGCGGCGGGCATGACCGGGGAAAGGGGCTGTGTGCTCACCAGTCGCCAGTAGGAGCGGGCGTTAGCCCGCGAATGGGTCCTTGCACGGCTTGGCGTTTGTTCGCGGCCTTGCGGCCGCTCCTACAAGGAAGACGTCTCGTGCCAGCAACAGACGGTATCTGCGCCGTACCTGCGCTGCTGCATTGCGCCAGCAAGCTGGCTCCTACGCGGGATTCTCCGTAGGAGCGAGCTTGCTCGCGAAGGGCTTTGGCGCGACCTGGTGTCGACGTGCGGCCTTGCCGCTCTTCCATCTCCGCGCCTCTGCGTCTCTGCGCGAGACAATGCCTCGCCCACAGCCTCAAGCCTGAATCCCTGATGTGACCCGCTTAACAGTTCCTCACACCCGCTCCACAAGCCCCTCTGATCCGCTAAAGAATGCCCCCGCTACGCCGTTACCCTTGCCGGAAGCGGTGAATACTCGATGCGAGTATATCCGCTGTGTATCAACCTAAGCCCCGGGCGCGCCCACGTGATCAGCGCCGGGGTGACAGGAGACCAGTCATGCCTCAAGTCATCAACACCAACATTCAGTCCCTGACCGCCCAGCGCAATCTGAACACCTCTCAGAGCGCCCTGCAGGTGTCCCTGACCCGTCTGTCCTCCGGCCTTCGTATCAACAGCGCCAAGGACGACGCGGCGGGCCTGGCCATTTCCGAGCGGTTCACCACCCAGATCCGCGGTCTGAACCAGGCCATCCGCAACGCCAACGACGGTATCTCCCTGGCGCAGACGGCCGAGGGCGCACTGGCCGAGACCAGCAACAGCTTGCAGCGCATCCGCGAGCTGGCGGTGCAGTCGGCCAACTCCACCAACTCAGCCTCCGACCGCGGCGCACTCAACGCCGAGGCCGCGCAGCTCCTGGCCGAGGTGAACCGTATCGCCCAGACCACCCAGTTCAACGGCCAGGGGATCCTGGACGGCACCTTTGCCTCCTCGCAGTTCCAGGTGGGTGCCAACGCCAACCAGGTCATCTCCTTCGGCATCAAGGGCGCCTCCACCAACAAGCTGGGCGCGTATCAGGCCAGCGGCGCCCTAGCGGTAAGCAGCACCGCCTTCTCCGGCACCAACTTCTCGATCAATGGGGTGGACGTCTCTGCCTCGGTGCAGACCTCCGCCGCCGGCGTGACCGACGCCAGTGCCGCCGCCAAGGCGACCGCCATCAATAGCGTGTCCAACCAGACCGGCGTCACCGCCACGGCGAGCAATACGGTGACCGGATCGGCCCCGGTGGCAGGCATAGGACTCAACAACGGCGATCTGCTGATCAACGGCATCGCCGTCGGCTCCATCGCCAAGGATGCCAGCGCAATCACTCAGGGCCAGAATGCGGCCGATGCCATCAATGCGGTCACCAACCAGACCGGCGTAGCGGCGACGGTGAACCTGTCCACCGGCGCTCTGACTCTGGCCGCCTCCGACGGCCGGGACATCCAGATCAAGGCCGGCAATGCGAACGACGTGAATATCGTGCGCGACATCTTCAACGCTACGGGACTGGACGCCAATAGCGGAAATGACGCCAGCGGTCATGCAACGTTTGATGTGGGCCTGGCCGCTACGAACGGAATCGTTGCCACCGATACGGTTGCAGCCAACGAGGTCGTCGTGGGCACCACCGGGGCCGGCGGTGATACCTTCAAGGTCGACGGGATCACCTACCAGTTCTATGACGCCACCAAGACCTACACCGGCTCCAACATTGGCGTGGCGCTCACATTGGGCGCCGGTGACCAGACGGACGCGGTCGGCAATGCCCTGGTGACCGCCATAACGGCACAGCGCTCAGCGGGCAATACCACGGTGACGGCCAGTTACAGCGGTGGCACCCTCTCGCTGACCCAGGCTTTGTACGGCGATGCCGGTCTGACCGTCGACAAGTCTGGACTCACCGACGCGGCTGTCGCAGACATCTCCGGCGGTGTGACGGACGGAACCGCGGCGGCGGACAAAGTTGCCAAAGACAACCGCGGTACCCTGACCCTGAGCTCGGCGAGCAACTTCACCTTCTCCGAGAGCGATTCCGGGGTGGCCGGCCTGCAGTCAGCCTCCACGGCCCTGACCCAGCTCGCCTCGGTGGACATCTCGACGGTCGCCGGCGCCAACTCGGCCATCTCCGTGCTCGACGGTGCGCTGAGCCAGGTGTCCAGCATCCGTGCCGATCTGGGTGCTATCCAGAACCGCTTCCAGTCGACCATCTCGAACCTCAGCACCACCTCGGAGAACCTGAGCGCAGCCCGCTCGCGTATCCAGGACGCTGACTTCGCGGCGGAGACGGCGGCCCTGACGCGCAACCAGATCCTGCAGCAGGCCGGCGTGGCCATTCTGTCCCAGGCCAACGCGCTGCCGCAGAACGTGCTTGCCTTGCTGAAGTAGCGCATGGAGTCGGCGCCCGGGGCCGTTAAGCCCCGGGCATCGACCGGGAAGCTGAACAGGAGGTGACGTGGCATGTCCGGTGAAGTGACATTTCTGCCGGCCGCCCGGACCGTGAGGGCCTCTCAGCCAACTGCCCCTGTGTTGCCTGTTCCGGGGCCGAATACCCCAAGGACAGGTGCGCAGGCGGGATTCGGCAAGGAAGTCCCACAGTCGCAGCCCGAGAATGCGAGCAAGAGTTCTCTTTCTGATCTGGTGACCCAGCTTAACACCCAGATCCAAATGGTTCGCAGGGAGCTTAAGTTCGCCATCGACGGACAAAGTGGCAGGACGGTAATCAGCGTGATAGATACGGATACGCATGAGGTCATTCGGCAGATTCCTTCGGAGGAGGTACTGACCATGGCCGAAACGCTCGGCGTTCACCATGGCGGCTTGGTCAAGGAAAAGGCCTGAGTCCACAAGCGCAACGATCACAGAAGAAATACAGTGGCTGGCATTACCACAAGTGGAATCGGCTCCGGCCTGGATATCAACAGCCTGGTGTCGCAACTGGTGGCCGCAGAGGGATCTCCGGTCACCACCCGGCTGGACAAAGAAGAGGCCGACTCGCAGGCCAAGCTCTCCGCTCTGGGTACCCTCAAGGGTGCCCTGTCCGACCTGCAGTCGTCTCTTGCCGGACTGCAGAGCAGCGGGCGTTTCGACGCCCTCTCGGCCTCCTCCGCGGACTCGAGCGTGTATACCGCCAGCGCCACGGGTGATGCATATCCGGGAACCTTCTCGGTCGAGGTGGTGCAGCTAGCTCAGAACCACAAGCTGATATCCGCAGGTTTCTCCAATGCAGACGCCACGGTCGGCACCGGCTCGCTGACGATTACGGTGGACGGCACTTCGACCACGATCAGCGTCGACGATTCCAACGGCACGCTCTCGGGCATTCGCGACGCCATCAACGCGGTCGCCGGAGACACCGGTGTGCGCGCGACCATCGTCAATGTGGACGATGGCAGCGGGGGCACCGAGTCCAAGCTCGTGCTGCGCAGCGACAAGACGGGCGCCGACGGCCAGATCACGGTTGCGGTCAACGACGGCGACGGCAATAACACGGATACCGCCGGCCTGTCGGTGCTCGCATTCGACCCGGCGGCAGGTCAGACCAAGAATTTGACCGAAGTTCAGGCGGCCGACGACGCCAAGGTCAAGATCGACGGCCAGTCGGTGACCCGCTCCAACAATACCATCAGTGACGCCATCGACGGCGTCACTCTGCAGCTCGTCAAGGCTGACCCCGGTGAGACGCATACGCTGTCGATCGCGACCGACACCTCCCAGGCGACGTCCGCCATCAACAGCTTCGTGGCCAGCTTCAATCGCTTCGTCGACCTGCTGGGCCAGGTCGCCACCTATGACGCAAGTACCAAGCAGGCCGGCGTACTATTTGGCGATGCGCTCGTGCGCGGGGCCGACTTTCAGATCCGGCAGGTGCTCGGGACCCGGTTCTCCGATCAGCCCGCCGGGCTCAGCTCGCTGGCCGAGATCGGCATCACCACCGGTGCCGATGGCAAGCTGGGCGTGGACACGGCCAAGCTCAACGCGGCGCTGGAGCAGGACATGCCGGCCGTAGGCGAGCTGGTCGGATCCGGCTATGCCGACCGCCTCCAGACGCTGCTCGACGGATACCTTGCCTCGGACGGAAGCTTAGCCGCCCGCACCGACGGCTTGAACAAGGGTATCAAAGACATTACGGCCCAGCGCGACGCCTTGAGCCAGCGCTTGGATACCTTGCAGAGCCGGCTGTTAAAGCAGTATACGGCCATGGACGCTCTGGTCGGACAGCTCCAGTCCACCAGCAGCTTTCTGACTCAGCAGCTCAGCGCGCTGAGCAGCCTGAGCTCGGGTAAATCCTCGAGCTCGTCCTAAGCAAACTTGCCCAAGAGGTCAATCATGAGCTCCAGTCTCCAGCAGGCACTGAACCGGTATCGTAGCGTCGGTACACAATCGGCCGTGGAAGGTGCGAGTCCACACCGGCTTATCGCCATGCTGATGGACGCAGCCATGGCCAAGCTCGCGACTGCCCTAGGACACATGCGGCGTGGCGAGATCGGACCCAAGGGAGAGAGCATCGGCGCGGCCATCTCCATCATCGGCGGCTTGCAGAGCAGCTTGAATCGAGACCTTGGCGGAGAGATTGCCGAGAATCTGGATCACCTGTACGACTATATGCAAGAGCGGCTGCTGGAGGCGACCCGCCGCAATGACCCTGTGCCGCTGGAGGAAGTCCGGCGATTGCTCGGACAGATCAAGGATGGATGGGACCGGATCCCGGCATTGGTACAGGACCAGGGTGCCCAGGCGGCCGGGGTAGGGCAGCGCTGATCCGGGATGCAATCCAAGCTCACGCGAGGCATAGGCGCATGACGGATGCCGAGTCCAGAGAACGCAAGCTCCTGACGGTCGAGGCGCTGACGGGGGACATGCTGACAGCGGCTCGCGGCAGTGACTGGGAGCGGGTTGGCGAGCTGGAAGCCGCGCGCACGCGCATCATCGCGGCGGCTTTCGACGCGACGGTGCCCGCGGGCGACGCCCCGGACCTGGCGGTGATCGTACGCAGGATTCTCGAGCAGGACCGCGCCCTGCTCTCGCTAGGGCGTTCGACCCTGGACGAATGTGCGCGCGAGCTGAAGGTGCTCACGCGCGGGCGGCGCGCGTGTGCAGCTTATACCGCCTGAGATCTGTGGTAGGCTGCGGCCGCTGCATGCGGCCTGTTGTAGGACGTTTCGCGCAACCGCAATCATTGTCCCGCCGGTGGCCGGTGCCAATCTATGACCTACGACGCCGAGGCAAGCAGCGAGCTCCATTACGAAGATGTTCTGCCGATTGTTTGGCAGGGACTCGCCGGCCCCTTGTCCTCTCATGAGCTGTGGCATGTCAACCAGCGTGCGCTGAGCCTGCTGCAGACGGTGCTGGCGTGGGGCGAGCTGGGACCGCCGGAGTCCGCCGATGAAAGTCAGGCCCGGGCTCCGGAGCTGCTGCGCCTGGAATCGAAGCTGAACCTGCTGCTTGAGTTGGTGGGCGAGGTGCTTAGCCGCCAGGAGCCTGTGCGGCCCGCCGTGCCCGTGCGCCTGGGCAGCGAGACCGTCACCTGGGAAACCGCCCAGACCCCGGCGCCGTCCGGCCAGGGCCTGCTGACGGCCTATCTGCTTTCCGGCCTGCCCAAAGGACTGACTCTGCCGGCTGTGGTCGAAGACGTGGTCCCCGTTGATGGCGGCTTTCGCGTCATGGCGCGCCTTGAAGGGCTCGCCGTGCCGGTACAGGACTATCTGGAAAAGCTGATCTTCCGTCACCACCGGCGGCGCGTCGCCGAGGCCCGCCGCGGCCGCGCTTTGTAGGAGC
>CAYWTP010000062.1:0-15591 GCA_964461215.1 uncultured Ectothiorhodospiraceae bacterium
TCCAGATCCGCCATGGGTGTCCCCTTGTCCTGGGAATCCTCCTGCTCGTCGGCAGCCGACTCCTTCGGCGGCTCGGGAGCCGGCTCATTCTTGGCTTCTTCGGGAGACTGCGCCTTGGCGTCAGTGTCCGCTTGAGTCTCGTCCACCGGCGCAAAGATCGGCCTGATTTCCACCGGCTCGGCGATGGTCATGGGAGAGATGTCGTCCCGATAAGCGGAGCGGACCAGCTTTCCCACCTGGATGGGGGTAAGGCTGCGTGCCGGCGCACCGAAGGCCGTCACCATGGAGTCCGACAGCACGCGATACTTGCCTTCGTTGACGGAAGACACCGCGTACATCACGACGAAGAAGGCAAACAGCAGGGTAATGAAGTCGGCATAGGACACCAGCCAGCGCTCATGGTTCTCGTGCTCTTCCTGGGTGCGCCTGCGGCCCATCAGCCCAGATATCCCTGCAATCGCAGCTCGATGTTCATGGGATTTTCGCCCTCGGCGATCCCGATGATGCCCTCGATCAGCATCTCCTGATACTGGGATTGACTGTGTATGTAGCTCTTGAGCTTGTTGCCCACGGGAAGAAACAACAGATTGGCCATACCCACGCCGTAGATCGTGGCCACAAAGGCCGTGGCAATTCCGGCGCCGAGCTGACTGGGATCGGCCAGGCTGCCCATCACGTGGATGAGACCCAATACGGCGCCCAGGATCCCCACCGTAGGACTGTACCCGCCAAGGCCATCAAACACTTTGGCCGCCTGAGTGTCCCGATGCTCTCTGGCATAGAGTTCCACCTCCAGCGTGGCGCGAATGGTCTCGGGCTCGTTGCCGTCCACCAGCAGTTGCAGGGCCTTGCGCGCGAAAGCGTCGGGCTCGGAATCGCTGGCTCCCTCCAGTCCCAGGAGTCCCTCGCGCCGGGCGATCTGACTCCAGGACGTGACGGTCTCTATGATCGCCGCGCCGGACTTCACCGGCGGGCGCACGACCCACACGGCTATGCGAAGGGCCCGCATGAAGACAGGGATAGGCGACTGCACCATGACCGCCCCCAGGCTGCCGCCGAAGACAATGAGAATCGCCGGGCCGTTGAGGAGCGAGCCGATGTGGCCACCCTCCAGGTGCTGCCCCAGGAGGATGGCACCGAAGGCAACCACCATCCCGATGATGCTCAGGATGTCCACGGCTCAATGGATACGGCTGAGCTGCACTCCGATCTCATCCAGGGGCAGGATTCGATCCGCGAGCCCGGCCTCCGCCACGGCCATGGGCATGCCATAGATGATCGAGGTCGCCGCATCCTGCGCCCAGATGGACGATCCCGTCTGCTTGAGCAGCCGCGCACCTTCCCTGCCGTCCGCGCCCATGCCCGTGAGGACCACCCCGAGCACCCTGCCCGGCAGGCACTCGCTGGCCGAGGTGAAGGTCAAGTCGATACAGGGCCGGTAGCGCTGCTCCTGGCCACTGTCACTGACACGTACCACGGGACCGTCGCCACGAACAAGCACTGTCGTCTGCTTGCCGCCTGGCGCCACCAAAGCATGCCCGGGGCGCAGGGAATCACCATCGTGCGCCTCGCTCACGCTGAGCGCTGCAAGCTGGTTCAAGCGGGCAGCAAACGGCGCAGTGAAGCCTGGCGGCATGTGCTGCACCAGCAAGAGCGGCAGGGAGAAGCCTGCGGGCAAAGCGGTCAACACCCGTTGCAGCGCAACCGGTCCGCCGGTGGAAGTCCCGATGATGATAAGCCGCGGCTCCAGCCGACCCGACCGAGCCACCGGCGCGGCCCGCCTCGCGCCGGCCGGCTGCGCAGCGCGGAGGGATGTCTCGGCCCTGGCGGGACGCGCGAGGCTGAGCACGCGCTCACGCAGGATCTGCCCCGGGTCCTCGCCGTTGTGCGCCCGCTGGTCCATGAACTTGGGCAGAAAATCCAGCGCCCCCGCCTCCAGGGCCTCCAGGGTGAACCTGGCACCCTCGTGGGTAACGGAGGAGAACATCAGGATGGGAGTGGGCGTGCTGGCCATGATCCGGCGCACCGCCTCAATGCCGTTCATCACCGGCATCTCCACGTCCATGGTCACCACGTCGGGCCTGAGTTCCCTTACCCGGGACACGGCCTCACCGCCGTCCGCAGCAGTGCCAATCACCTGCAGGCGCGGATCGGCATTCAGCATGTCGCACACACGACGCCTGAAAAAGCCCGAGTCATCCACCACTAGCACGCGAACCGGCATTACCTTGTCTCTTCCTTATGGCCGGGGCACGCGGTCGTGGCCAACTACCCGTGGTCTGACGACATGCGTGCCTCGACAGCTGCTGGAACCGGGTTGGCGACGGAGCCCGCCGCCCCCTTAGTATCGGCTGCCGTGCGCCCTGACCAGCGACGGCACATCCAAAATGAGGGCGATGCGCCCGTCGCCGGTAATGGTGGCTCCGGCGAACCCGCGGGTACCGTGCAGCATGGCACCGAGTGGCTTGATCACCACTTCCTCCTGCCCGAGCAAGTGGTCGACCACGAAGCCCACCTGCTGGGTACCCACGTGCACGACCACCACGTGGGTACCATCGCCGCGGAACTGGGAGCCGGGCCCACTCACCAGCCAGTGGCTGAGATAGAACAAGGGCAGCGGTCGATCACGCACACGCACCACCAGTTGGCCGTCCACCACATTGGTCATGGTGGTCTGCAGGTCGAAGATCTCGCTGACGTTGACCAGCGGCAGGGCAAAGATCTGAGCGCCGAGCATCACCATCAGCGTCGGCACGATGGCCAGCGTCAGGGGAACCTTGATGCGAATGGTGGTCCCCTTGCCCGCCATGGAATCTATCTCGATGCTGCCGTTGAGCTGGGAGATGCGGGTCTTGACCACGTCCATGCCCACGCCCCGACCGGAGACGTCGGAGATCTCGCTCTTGGTGGAGAATCCCGGCATGAAGATCAGGTTGTAGCAGTCCCTCTCGTCCAGCCTGGCTGCCGTGGCCTCGTCCATCAGCCCTTTCTCCACCGCCTTGCGCCGCAGTAGGTCGGGATCCATGCCGGCACCGTCATCGGCGATGGTCAGCAGGATACGATCCCCCGCCTGCTCCGCCGACAGCACTACCCGGCCCTGGCGCGGCTTGCCGGCGGCTTCGCGCACGGCGGGTGATTCGATGCCGTGGTCCACGGAGTTGCGCACCAGGTGCACCAGCGGATCGGCGAGAGCCTCCACCAGGTTCTTGTCCAAGTCCGTGTCCTCGCCTTCCATTTCCAGGACCACTTCCTTGTTCAGGGTTCGCGCCAGATCCCGGATGACCCGCGGGAAGCGCCCGAACACCTTCTTGATGGGCTGCATGCGGGTGCGCATGACGCCAGATTGCAGGTCGGCGGTGACCACGTCCAGATTATTGACGGCCTTGGCCAGATGCTCGTCGGCGTTGACGGCCTCCAGCGCCACCAGCCGATTGCGGGCAAGTACCAGCTCTCCCACCATGTTCATGATGTGGTCGAGCACCTCGGTATCCACGCGAACCGTAGATTCGGCCTGGGATCCCGAGCGTTCCCCGGGCGCCTTGGCCGGCACGGAGCCGGTCCTGCCCGGGGGAGCAGCGGGCTCCGCTGCGACCGGCGCCGGTGCCGGCGCGGGCTTAGGCTGCACCGGCGGCGGCGACTCCTCGAGCTGCGCACCAGGGTGGTGGCCCTTGCCGTGGATTTGGTCCAGCAACGCCTCGAACTCATCCTCTGTAATGTCATCCCCAGCAGGCGCGGCACCGCTCGCCTCGGCCGCTTCGGCCTGGCGGCCGGTCGATGCCTCCTTTGGCCGCTGCCCGCCCAGAGCATCCAGCAGGGCCTCGAACTCGTCATCGCTGATCTCGTCCGAGGCGGGCGCCGCCGCGACCGGGGCCGGCTCCGGCGTCGGGACCTCCTCAACGGTGGCCTCGGCGGCGAGCAGAGCGCCCAGCTCTTCGAGCAGAGACGCTGGCGCTTCACCCGGCTCGATGCCGCCCCGCACCTGACCGAACATCTCGTTGACCACATCCAGTGCCCGGAGCACGACATCCATCAGGCGGGCATCGACCCGCCTGTCGCCCTGGCGCAGCAGGTTGAACACGTCCTCGGCCCGGTGACAGACTTCGACCAGCGTGCTCAGCCCGATGAATCCGGCTCCACCTTTGATGGTGTGAAAACCCCGGAACACCGCGTTGAGCAGATCCTTGTCGTCCGGGCGACTCTCCAAATCCACGAGCTGCTCACTCAATTGCTCGAGGATCTCGCCGGCCTCCACCAGAAAGTCCTGTACGATTTCGTCATTCAGGTCGATAGCCATGGCACGCATCCTCAAAAGCCGAGGCTGGAGAGCAGGTCGTCGACCTCGTCCTGTCCCGAGACCACGTCGCTGCGCTTTTGGGGGCTTATCTGCGGGCCTTCCAGCTTTGGCGGCTCAACGCCTGCGGGGACTGCACGCAGCTCTTCCAGGCCCTCGGCCGAAACCCGGATGATGTTTACCAGACTCTCCTCCACGTCCTGCACCAAGCTGATCACACGTTTGAGAACCTGTCCGGTGAGGTCCTGGAAGCCCTGGGCCATAAGCACGTCGGACAGGCCGGTGTGAATGCGATCGCTGTCGCTGACGACGGTGCCGAAGAACTCCTGCACCTCTCGGTTCAGGCTGCGGAACTCAGCGGGCTGCATTTCCCGGCGGGTAAAACGCTGCCAGCGCTGCGCCAGCTCGGCGGCCCGCTGACGCAGGTTGTCCGACACCGGCAGAGTCTGCTCCACCACGCTCAGGGTCTGGTTGGCCGCCTGCTCTGTCATCGAAACCACATAGCTCAGCCGCTCCTTGGCCTCGGGGATCTCCTGGGCGGTGATGTTGACCAGATGGGTCTCAATCTGGAAGCCCTTGAGAGCATCGTGAAGCTGGCGGGTAATCTTGCCCATTTCCCGAAACACGTCCGATTCCCGTACCCTGGACAGCTCGCCCAGCAGGCGGCTTACCTCCGGACCATTACCCGACTCGAGCTGCACGACCAGCTCCCTGGCGGTGACAAGGATCTCTCCCTCGGGAACGGCTGATTCTGAACTCACGGCCTGATTCATGACTCCCCCTTGCTAAGCCGCCCCTTCCAGGCGTTCAAAGATCTTTTCGATCTTTTCCTTCAGTGTCTGGGCCGTGAACGGCTTGACCACATACCCGTTCACGCCCGCCTGGGCAGCTTCCACGATCTGGTCCCGCTTCGCCTCGGCGGTCACCATCAGAACGGGCAACTCCTTGAGTCTGTTGTCGGATCGGACGGCTCGCAACAGGTCGATGCCTTGCATTGCCGGCATGTTCCAGTCCGTGACCAGGAAATCGAAGTTGCCGGTCTGCAGCAAAGGCAGGGCTGTGGTGCCATCGTCCGCCTCGGCGGTGTTGTTGTAGCCCAGGTCCCGAAGCAGGTTCTTGATGATTCTCCGCATGGTGGAAAAGTCATCCACGATGAGAATCTTCATGTTCTTGTCCAAAGCAACCTCCGCATCAGTTCCTCAACTCCGCCGGCGCAGCAGCCAGCGCCGCCATGTCCGGCCTCAGCCGGTTCAAGCCACTTGCCATAACATCGGCACACGTCGTTCTAATCTTTACGCCAGTCCGCCATGCGGGACTTGATACGCACCAGTGCTTGACCGTGGATCTGGCACACCCGGGACTCGCTCACTCCGAGCACCGCGCCTATCTCTCTGAGATTGAGCTCTTCGTCGTAATACAACGACATCACCATGCGCTCGCGCTCCGGCAGGCCGGCCACCGCTTTGGCCAGCGCTTCCTTGAACCTGTCCATCTCCAGGGACTCAAGCGGGCTGGAGGGTCCTTCGGAGAAGCCTTCGGTAACCGACTCCTCCCCTACGGGCAGGTCCTCGAAGCTGAAGATCTTGTGTCCTGATGCGTCCTGCAGAACCTGGTGGTACTCCTGGAGCGACACGCCCAGTCTTTCGGCCACCTCCACGTCCCGGGCGTCGCGCCCTTCCTGGGCTTCGACCGCGCGGATGGCCTCACTGACCTGCCGGACCTTGCGGTGCAGCGACCGGGGCGTCCAGTCACTCTTGCGGATCTCGTCGAGCATGGCACCGCGGATGCGGATGCCGGCATAGGTCTCGAAGCTCGCCCCCTGGGCGGCGTCATAGTTACGGGCTGCCTCCAACAGGCCGATCATCCCCGCCTGAATGAGGTCATCGGCCTGCACGCTGGGAGGCAGCCGACTCATCAGGTGATAAGCAATGCGTTTGACCAGGGGTGCGTGGCGCAGCACCATTTGATCCTGGGGGCCCGCCTGCGTCTCAACGTACATTGCCAGACCGTTCATGGGTGAGTCTCCGCTTCCCGATAACCGGCCTGAATGAGGCGCTCGACGAAGAACTCCAGATGTCCGCGGGCGCGATCGGGTATGGGCCACTTATCGGTGTGTTGTGCCAATTTCTTGAATGCCATGGCGGCTTTGCTTCGGGGATAAGCGTTCACCACCGCAGTCTGCTTCTGCACAGCCTTGCGCAGGTATTCGTCGAATGGAATGACGCCGAGGAAGCTCAGCGAGACGCTCAGGAACCGGTCGCTTACTCGCACCAGCTTGCCAAACAGCTCCCGGCCTTCCTGCGCAGTGCGCGCCATATTGACCAGGATGCGGAAGCGTTCCTGGCCGTGCTCTCGGTGCAACAGCTTGATCAGAGCGTATGCGTCGGTTATGGATGCAGGCTCGTCGCAAACCACGACGACCACTTCCTGGGCTGCCAGGCTAAACTGCACCACGCTGTCCGAGATCCCCGCCGCGGTGTCGATCACGAGCATGTCCAGATCCGTGCCCAGCTCGCTGAAGGCATTGATCAGCCCGGCGTGCTCCCTGGCGGAAAGCGCGGCCATGCGCTGCACGCCCGAGGAGGCCGGAATAACCCTCAGATTGTCCGGGCCGGCCAGGATGACTTCTTCCAGGGAGCAGTGACCATCTATGACATGGGACAGGTTCGGACCTGCTTGCAGACCGAGCATCACGTCCACGTTGGCCAGACCCAGATCGGCGTCCATCAGCATGACCTGTTTGCCCGCCTGGGCGAGCGCCACGGACAGGTTTACCGAGACGCTGGTCTTGCCCACTCCGCCTTTACCGCTGGTAACGGCGATTACCTGCACGGGCCTGGCCTGCCGTATGCGGCGCAGGCCGGACGCCTGGTCCAGCAGTCGCTCAGAAGCGTCCATCGGCTACCATGGCTCCGTAGCTAAGCTCCAGGGTCTCATCGTCGCAGCTCCGTGCTCTCTTCTTCATGGCCGTGACGGCCTGGCTGACCAGGTTGTGGGCCCTTGCCGGCCGCAGATCTTCGGGAACCCGCTGGCCTTCGCTCACGTACGCCACCAGCAGGTTGTATTGGATCACGACCGACAGCACGCCCCCCAGATCCCCGGCCTCGTCAACCTTGGTGATGACGCAGCCATCGGGATTAATGCCCTGGAAGGCCTTGACCACCTCTTCCAGACCCCGGGTCTGAGCGGTGGCCGCAAGCACTAGATAGCTTTGGACCAGGGGCGAGCCGCTCCGGATCATGGCCAACTGCTCCGAGAGCCGGATGTCGCGCTGGCTCATGCCGGCGGTATCCACCAGCACCAGGCGCCGGTCGTACAGGTCCTCCAGGGCCGCGTGCAAGTCTTCCGGACCCGTGGTAACCCGCACCGGGATCCCCATGATGCGGCCGTAGGTGCGGAGCTGCTCCACCGCCCCGACGCGGTAGCTGTCGGTGGTGACCAGGGCTACTTGGCCGGGGCCGTGGCGCAGGGTGAAGCGCGCGGCGAGCTTCGCCACCGTCGTCGTCTTGCCAACCCCCGTGGGTCCCACCAATGCCACCACGCCGCCGTTGTTGACAATGTCGTCGTCGCTCACCCGGATCCGGTGCGCGAGCAGGCCGAGGGCCTTGCGCCAGCCTTCCTCAAGGCTCTTGCCGCGGGGCACCTGCGCCGCGATCTCGCGGGCCAGGGCCGGGCTCAGGTCCAGCTCCATGAGCTGGCGCAGCAGGGCCGCACGCTCGGGCTGACGGCGTCCCAGCTCGCCCCACGCCAGGCCCGACAGCTGGCTCTCCAGCAAGCCACGGATCGAGTGCAGCTCCTCGCGCATGGCGGTTATCGCCGGCTCCTGGGACCACACCACCTCGGGCTGGCGCGCCTTCGGAGCCGACACCGCGGGGGCACCGGCAGCGGCAGGCCGGGCACCGGCGTCTGTGCGATTCGGGGTCACGGCCGCCTCGGGCGCAGTGGTAAACAGCGACTCGTCGTAGTCCACTGCCGCCACGATCTCGACCCCGCCGTCGACCTTGCGGTTTGAGAGGATCACCGCGTCGGGACCCTGCGCATCCCGGACCTTGCGGATCGCCTGGCGCATGTCCTGCGCGAAGTAGCGTTTGATCTTCACCCGGACCCCCTGCTTGTTGTTCCAACGCCGGCGACGCCGGGCATCAGGCCCCCCTCACTCACCCGCCTACGGTAGCGACGATGCGCACCTGCTTGTCATCAGGTACCTCGTTGTAGGCCAGAACCCGCAGGGACGGCACCAGATGACGGACGAAGCGTGCCAGCAATGCCCGCATTTCCTGCGCCACCAGCAGCACGGGCGTCCTGCCCATGGCTTCCTGCTGCTGCGCCGAGTCCGCAATCGCCTTCTGCAGCCGGTCGGCAAGGCCGGGCTCGAATCCCATTCCTGCTCCGGCGCCGCCCTGAATTGACTTGAGCAATAACTGTTCCAGTTGTGGATTCAGCGTAATTACCTGGAGCTCATCCTGTAACTCATTGATATTCTGAACAATCAGACGGCTCTGATCTTCCCGCACCGATGCCGTGAGGGCGGCGGGTTCTTGACTCGTCGCCGCGCTTTCCGCCAGGGTTTCGGCAATGCCGCGGATGTCGCGTATCGGGACCCGCTCCTCGAGCAGGTTCTGCAGCACCTTCACCACGGTGCCCAGCGGCAACATCTTCGGCACGAGGTCCTCCACCAGCTTCGGCGCCTTGCGTGCCAGGCGCTCTAGAAGCTGCTGGGTCTCGTCGTAGCCCAGCAGCTCGTGAGCGTGATCCTGCAGCAGCTGGTTGAGGTGCGTAGCGATGACGGTGCTTGCATCGACGACCGTGTAGCCGAAGGTCTGGGCCTGATCCCGCTGCTCGGGGGCTATCCATATCGCCTCCAGTCCGAACACCGGATCCCGGGATCCCTGGCCTTCGAGCTGTCCGTAGACCTGACCGGGGTTGATGGCCAGCTCGCGCTCCGGATGCACCTCGGCCTGGCCGACCACCACGCCCCTCAAGGTGAACCGGTATGCCGTGGGCGGCAGGTCCAGGTTGTCGCGTATGTGCACCGCAGGAATCAGGAAGCCAAGCTCCTGGGACAGCTTCTTGCGCACGCCCTTGATCCGTCCCATGAGCTGCCCGCCCTGAACCTTGTCCACCATCGGGATGAGCCGGTAGCCGATCTCCAGGCCGAGGATGTCCACCGGCTCCACGTCCTCCCAGCCCAGATCCCGGGGTACAGGCTCGGGCTCGGGCTCGGGCTGGACCGCTGCCACGGCCTGACGGCGCCGGCGTCGGGCAATGAGCCACGCCCCACCGCCCGCCAGGATCGCCAGAAACAGAAACGCCAGATTCGGCATGCCCGGTACCAGACCCATGGTGCCCACGATGCCGGCGGTAACAGCCAGTCCTCGCGGCTTTTCAAAGAGCTGGCTCAGGATCTGCTGGCCCATGTCGTGGGTTGACGAAACCCGGGTCACCATGATGGCTGCGGCGGTGGACAGCACCAACGACGGAACCTGCGCAACCAATCCGTCGCCAATCGTCAACAGACCATATATCCGGGCGGCGTCGGCAAAGGCCAGGTGGTGCTGGAACACCCCGACCGCCAAGCCGCCCAGCAGGTTGATGAACAGGATCAGGATGCCGGCGACGGCGTCGCCGCGCACAAATTTACTTGCACCGTCCATCGCTCCGTAGAAGTCCGCCTCCTGGGAAACTTCCACTCGCCTTGCCTTGGCTTCGTCCTGGGTAATCAATCCGGCGTTCAGGTCGGCATCGATAGCCATCTGTTTGCCTGGCATGGCATCCAGGGTGAAACGGGCACTGACCTCGGAGATGCGCGACGCGCCCTTGGTCACGACCACGAAGTTGATGACCATCAGGATCACGAATACGACGAATCCCACCGCGTAGTCGCCGCCGATCACGAAATCGCCGAAGGACTGAATCACGTGGCCCGCAGCGTCCGTGCCCTCGTGGCCTCGCAGCAGCACCACGCGCGTGGACGCGACGTTCAAGGCCAGGCGCAGCAAGGTGGCCAGCAGCAGAACCGTGGGAAAGGAGGCCATCTCCAGGGGCCGGCGGGCATAGACGGTGCCCAGCAGCACCACCAGTGCGAGCGAGATGTTGAACGTGAACAGCGCGTCCAGCATCAGCGGCGGCAGAGGCACCACCATCATGGACAACATCACCAGCACCAAGACCGGCGCGCCCAATCCGTTGCGCACTAACTCGCGCAAGCCGTTCAACACCGCAGTCGCGTTCATGATTCGAATCCTTAACAGGCTTCAGGCTTTAGCCTTTAGGCTTTGGGCGTGAGGCTTGAGCCCTCAGCTGTCAGGCCTCCGGTCTCACATGGCACCGCTTATGCCTCAGGCTTAACGCCTGAGGTCTCACCCATCGCACTTCAAGACCAACCACAAAGGCACAAAGAAAGATGCAAGCTGTCTAGCCCTTGTGTCCTTTGTGCCTTTGTGGTGAATTCTTCACTCTTCACTCCTCACGCCTCACCTCTCCTAAGCTCCTCCGGAATGGGAAGATCCTCGGGCGGGCTGGGCGGGGGTGCGCCGCGCTCGCGGTGCACGCGGAGCTGGAATACATAGGCCAGCACCTGTGCCACGGCCACGTACAAGCCAGCCGGGACCTGCTGGTTGACCCGGGTATTGAAATACAGGGCCCGGGCCAGTGGCGGAGCCGAGATCGTGGGTATGCCATGCTCGCGCGCCGTGTCGCGTATACGCGCCGCGATCAGATCGGCACCCTTGGCGACCACCCTGGGCGCAGACATCGACTCGGGCGCGTAGCGAAGGGCTACCGCGTAATGCGTGGGGTTGGTGACGATCACGTCCGCTTTGGGCAGCTCTTCCATCATTCGCCGTTGGGCTACCTCCCGCTGCAGATTGCGGATCCGCGACTTCACTTCCGGGCGGCCTTCGGTTTCCTTGAACTCGTCCTTGAGCTCCTGGCGACTCATGCGTAGCTGTCGCCCGTGCTCCCAGAGCTGAAACGGTACGTCCACGCCGGCGATCAGCACCAGAGCCATACACAGGACCAGGAAGGAATGCTCCAGCAGCCCTCCGGTGTGCCGCAGGGCCGCGGTGATCTCCTCCCGGCCCAGCTCCAGCAATGTGTCCATCTGGGTCCACAGCAGCCACAAGGCCACTGCGGCCACGACCAGGAACTTGGCCAGTGCCTTGGCCAGCTCCATAAGGCCGCGGGGACCCAGGATCCGCTTCAGTCCCTGCACCGGGTCCATGCGCTCCGGCTTGAAGGACAGGGCCTCGGCGGCGAAGGACCAGCCGCCCAGCGCCAGCGGCGCTACCAAAGCCGCGGCAACGATCAGTACAAAGAACGGTGCCAGGATCCGCAGGCTCTCCAGGGCGGCATACTCCATCAGGGCCGGCAGCCTCCATGGATCCGCCAGTCCGGCGGGAGCCTGGCTCAGCCCCCAGCGCAGCAGACCCGCCATGCCGCGAACGATGCCGGGTCCCATCAGGAACACACCGGCAGCAGCCACCACCAGAACTGCCATGGTGGTGAGCTCGCGCGAGCGCACCACCTGCCCTTTCTCCCGCGCCTGCTCAAGACGTCGCGGTGTCGGTTGTTCCGTTCGTTCCTGGCTGTCGTCGCGCTCCGCCATCACGGCCCCCTAACGAACAGCGCCTGGACGAAACCCACGCCGTCGTTGAACAGTCCCCCGAATTGGTCCAGCACTCCGGAGAGCGTCAGGAAGATGACGAAAAAGCCCACCAGCAGGGTGACCGGAAAGCCCACGGCAAAGATGTTGAGCTGGGGCGCTGCCCGGGTCATGATCGCGAAGCCCATGTTGACCACCAGCAAAGCCGCAACCGCCGGCAGCGCCACCAGCATTGCGGCCGAGAAGACCCAGCCGCCCTGTGCCACCACGCGCCAGAGGACGTCGCGGGCGATACCCTGGGGCGTCACCGGGATAGTCGCGAAGCTGTCGACCAGCACCCGGATCAGCAGCAGATGGCCGTTCAGGCTGAGAAACACCAGGGTTCCAAGCACCATGTAAAGCTGGCTGAGCATGGGCACCTGGGCTCCGCTCTGGGGATCGACCATGGAGGCGAAGCCCAGTCCCATGGTCTGGGCGATGACCTGACCGGCCAGCTCGAAGACCATGAAGATCAACCGCAGGGCAAAGCCCATCAACACCCCGATGAGGATCTGCTGCAGCGTAATCAGCAGGCCGCCGGCGCTGACGAGATCCACCGCCGGCTGGGGGGGGACCAGCGGCGCCACCACCATGGTCAGCACCAAGGCAAGACCCAGTCGAACCCGCGTGGGTACGTAGCTGGCCCCGAACAGAGGCGCGGCGGTCAGCATCGCGGCGATGCGGAACAGCGGCCACAGCCAGGCGCTTAGCAGTGCCGCCAGCTCGCCGGAGGTCCAGTGCATGTGGGCCAGGCTCCACTCTTCGCCCGCGCCGACGACGGCCGCTCAGCCGCCGATCAGGGTCGGGATGGATTCGATAAGACGACGGGTGTAGTCCGTGAGCAAGGACAGCATCCAGGGTCCCGCCATCAGGGTCACAACGAGGGTGATCAGCAGCTTGGGAATGAAGCTCAGCGTCACCTCATTGATCTGGGTCGCCGCCTGGAACATGCTGACCAGCACGCCGACGACCAGGGCCGGAATCAGCAGCACCAGCACCAGCAGAATGGTCACCTGCAGGGCTTGCATGCCGGTGTTCAGTACACTGTCGGGGGTCATGGGTGTCTCCTGCGCCTGCGGCGCCGGCGGATCAGGTATAGAAGCTCGAAGCCAGCGTTCCGACCACCAGCACCCACCCGTCGACCAGCACGAACAGCATGATTTTGAAGGGGAAGGAGATGACCAACGGCGAGAGCATCATCATCCCCATGGACATCAGCACGCTGGCTACCACCAGGTCGATGATCAGAAACGGCAGGAACATCAGGAACCCAATCTGGAAGGCCGTCTTGAGCTCACTGGTTACAAACGCGGGCACCAGGACCGAGAACGGAACGGACTCGGGGCCGGCCAGGGTCTTGTGCCCGGCCATGTCCGCAAATAAGGACAGATCCGTCTCCCGGGTCTGAGCCAGCATGAAGTGGCGCAGGGGCTTGCCGGCCCGCTCCAGCGCCTGCTCGAACGGGATCTCTTCGGCGGCATAGGGCTTGACGGCGTCGTGGTAGATCTGGTCGAAGACCGGGGTCATGACGAAGAAAGTCAGGAACAGCGCGAGCCCCACGAGCACCTGGCTGGACGGCGTAGTGGCCGTGCCCAACGCCTGCCGCAGGATGGCCAGGACGACGATGATGCGCGTGAACGAGGTCATCATGATGAGGGCCGCCGGCAGCAGGGTCAGCACCGTCATCAGCGCCAGGATCTGCAAACTCACCGAGTAGCTCTGCTGTCCGGCACCGTTGGTGGTCACCGAGATGGCCGGCAGCGCGGGCATCGCCAGAACATCGCACCAGGGCAGCAACAGGAGTGCCAGCAGGACTGGGATCAGCACTCGCCATCTAATCATTTCCACGGCCCTCCCGCGTGCGCTTCAGCGCCCGTGCAAGCTGGTCGCTAAAGCCGGCTGGCGGGGACGGCTCATCCGCAGCCGTGCTGATCGGATGCTCCAGCACGTGCAGGGCCTGGATGCGTCCTGGTGCCACGCCCAGAAGAAGCTGGGTCTCGCCCACCTGTACCAGCACTACCCGCTCGCGCGTGCCCATGGACAGCCCGCCCAGAATGCGGAGCTGGCCGCGCACGGTGGGCTGAAAACGCAGCACGTTGCGCGCCAGCCATGCCAGCGCGACGATGACCAGCAGCACCACCCCCAGCCCCAGCATCACGTGCAGCACGCTGCCGGCATCCAGCGCCGGACCGCGGACCGCCGCCTCCTGCGCGCCAGCCGCAGCGCGGGCTGCGGCGAGGCAGAGCACGGCACCCACCACCTTCAGGGTTCTGGTCAGCACGGCGGACATATGACTGGACATGCCGGCTAGCGCAGCTTCTGGACCCGTTCCTGGGCGCTCATGACGTCGGTCAGGCGGATGCCGAACTTCTCGTTGACCACGACCACTTCACCGTGGGCGATGAGCGTGCCATTGACCAACACGTCCAGCGGCTCGCCGGCCAGCCGGTCCAGCTCCACGACCGAGCCCTGGTTGAGCTGCAGCAGGTTCCGTATGCTGATCTGTGTGCGTCCGATCTCCATTGCCAGGGTTACCGGGATATCCAGGATGGCGTCCAGACCCACCTCGCCGCCCTCGGCCGATGGCTCGGATCTGAGGTTTTCCAGCTCCGCGGAACGGTAGCCGTCTTGCGTCGTGGCCTTTGTGGGACCGGTTGTACCCGCGGATTCGGCTGGCGTGGGCTCCTCCTGGGCGGCACCCTGCTCTTGCAATGCCTGCTCCCAGTCGGCTGACATGGCTTCCTGGTCAAGCGAATTCTGCTCAGTCATGGCCGGACTCCTGTAGCAACGTGCTCGTTGCGTCGTTGGCGCGCCCCAACGTCTTTGCGACCTTGAGGGCCAGGTTGCCCCTGGACACACCGAAACGTGCACGGAACACCGGTATGCCCTCTATCCGGGCCAGCACGAACTCAGGCAGCTCCAGCGGGATGATGTCTCCGGGCTTGAGAGCCAGCAGCTCGCCCAACGATATTTCGGTCTCCGCGAGGGTGGCATCCAGCTCCACCTCGGCGGTCTCAAGCTCTTCCTTGAGTGCGTTGATCCAGCGCGCGTCCTGCTCGGAACGATCGCTCTGCACGCCGGCATCGAGCAGCTCGCGAATGGGCTCGATCATCGAATAAGGCATGGTGATGTGCAGGTCCCCGCCCCCGCCTTCCAGCTCAACGTGAAATACCGTCGTCACCACCACCTCGCTGGGACTGACGATGTTGGCGAAGTGGGGATTGACCTCAGACCCTATGTACTCGGGCCGGACCTCCATTACCGGTGCCCAGGCCTGCTTGAGGTTCGCGAATATCTGGTCCAGCACCATGTTCACCACCCGCATCTCGGTGGTGGTGAAGTCGCGACCCTCGACCTTGGTGTGAAACCGGCCGCTGCCGCCGAAGAAGTTCTCGACGATGATGTATACAAGCTTGGGATCGAACACGAACAAGGAGGTGCCCCGCAGCGGGCGGAAGCGCACCAGATTCATGTTCGCCGGCATGAACAAGCTGTGCACATACTCGCCGAACTTGAGCATCTGCACGCTTCCCACGGAGATCTCCGGGGAGCGGCGCAGGAAGTTGAACAAGCTGATGCGGAACAAGCGCGCGAAGCGCTCATTGATCATCTCCAGCGTAGGCAGGCGCCCGCGGACGATGCGATCCTGGCTGGTGAA
>CAYWTP010000063.1:0-15590 GCA_964461215.1 uncultured Ectothiorhodospiraceae bacterium
CCGGGTGTAAGAGGCCTTCTACGACGACTACGAGAAGCTCAACGGCTTTCTTCACTCTCACAGCTACACGGGCAATGCCCTCGGCTGTCGGGCCGCCCTGGCTACCCTGGACATCTTCGCCAGGAATGACGTGCTGGAGGCCAACCGGGGCCTGGCGGCGGCCATGGCCCAGGCCACCGCCCGCTTCGTGGATCACCCCCACGTGGGAGAAGTGCGCCAGCGCGGAATGATCCTGGCCATCGAGATGGTCAAGAACAAGGCCACCCGCCAGCCTTATCCGTGGCAGGAGAGGCGTGGCCAGCGGGTATATCGCCACGCCCTGAGCCGGGGAGTGCTGCTGCGCCCCCTGGGCGACGTCATCTACTTCATGCCCCCATATGTGATCACCCCGGAGGAGATAGCCCTGGTGGCTCAGGCCGCCTGGGAGGGTGTCGAGCTGGCCACGAAGGACTAGGCCCGCATATCCCACCAGACCGGCACTGGGCCGACGGAGATAACAGATATGGCGTTGAAGTTCCTGAATTCCGGTGGTTGGTATGAGTGACACGCTGTCTCCGGCCCGGTGCTTATCGCGGCCCTGGCTTGCTCAGGTGCGCCTGGACTTGCTCTTCACTCAACCCATAGCGCCGGCTATGGGTTTCGCTCCAGAGCGGCGTCCAAGCGCCCCTGCGCTGTGCCAGGATCCGCGATACCTGGTGAGATATGCGGGCTAGCCCGTGCGCTCGAGCCGAATCTTCGTGCCGGCGGCCCTGCGTACGGGGGCACGGGTTTCCGTCTCAGGCGATGTGGCCAATTACATTGCCCGAGTATTGCGATTGCGTTCCGGGCAAGGGCTCACGGTGTTCAACGGTGAGGGTGGCGAGTTCGAGGCCACCGTGCAGACCGTGGATCGGCGAGCCGTGGTGCTCGCGGTGGGCGCCGCCCGGGGGGTGGAGCGTGAGTCACCGCTGGCGATTACCCTGGCCCTCGGGGTATCGCGCAGCGAGCGCATGGACTATGCGGTGCAGAAGGCGGTGGAGCTGGGCGTGGCCCGGATAGTCCCCGTGCTCACCGCGCACTGCGTGGTACGGCTCGACGCCGAACGTCGGGTGCAGCGGCTGGAGCATTGGCGCAAGGTGGTGATCAGTGCCTGCGAGCAGTGCGGACGGAACCGGCTGCCCGCGGTGGAGCCCATAGTCAGGCTGGGGGATTGGCTCGGTGAGGCACAGGGGGATCTCAAGCTGGTGCTTAGCCCTGAGGGCAGCGCGGCCCTGGCGGAAACGGGGCCCCCGGACCAAACGGCGGTGGTGTTGGTGGGGCCTGAAGGCGGGCTGAGCGAGACCGAGCTGCAAATGGCCGTGCAAGGAGGTTTCCGGCCGCTGCGCTTGGGACCTCGGATCCTTCGCACGGAAACCGCCGCCATGGCAGCGGTTTCCGCGCTGCAGGTCCTTTGGGGGGACCTCGCGAAGGCCTAAGGTGCAGGGCCTGGCCGTCAGCGCGACTTCGCCAGGGCGAAGAGCTTGGTCCGTACCTTGTCCAGGCTCCCGGTACGCTTGAACTCTGCATAGACCTCGCTGCGCTTGCGCTCGGACAGCTTCTTGTAGAGGAAATAGCTGCCGGGATAGGACTCGCGCAGGCGCTGCTCGAAGTCCCGGGCGCTGGCAGCAGTCTCGGGCGCCGCCTGGACGGAAGCCGGCATGCCCCCGGGGTTGGCGATTCTCTGGCCGCCGGGCAGCAACCCCAGATCCTTGAGCTCGCCCTCGATCTGCTGCACGTATTCATCGTTAACCGCACCGGCCGGGGAGGTGCCGGCGAGCAGGACAAGCCCACACAGCCCGGCTGCGACATGCCTGGCTGCACTACGCAATGTCTCCCCGCGACTCTTTGGCTTCATGTTGCAATTATCCTGTCTGAAAGAAGTCTTACACCCCGTCACCGGTGTGGCGCTCCCGGCTAAGGACCTGGGAAATATTGCCGCAGCCGTGTCTCCAGGGCATCCAGATCCGGGATGACGGCTGAATCCCCCGGGGACAACGTGATTTCGTCCAATGTCAGGGGTCGCCCGGGGGCTGCGGTGGCAGCGGAACGCACCGTCTGCGCACTGGCGCGGTACACTCGCGGTATGTCTCGGGCCACGATGCCATAGAAGGGCAGGGCGGGCGCGCCGCCCAAGCCGTAAAGAATGACGATCCGGTCGCGCGGGCTCCCCGCTTCGGCATCTGCCGCCGCGCCCATGGCCCGCTCCATGCACACCAGGGGAACCACCTGCCGGCGCCAGGCAATGGTACCCAGCACCCAATCGGGAACGTCCGGCACGGGGGCCGGCGCCACGTTGCCGGTGACCTCCGCCACCACCGCGCTGGGCACCAGCAGTGCGCAGTCGCGCAATGGAATCACCAGGCTGCGCAGGCTGACCGCCGGTTCACTCACGGGCCACCCCGCAGCACGTGATCGATGTGATCCAGGAGCTCCTGTTCGTGGTATGGCTTGCCCATATAGCGATTCACCCCTATCTTCTTCGCGTGCGCGCTATGCCGTTGCCCCGTCCGGGACGTGATCATGATTATCGGCACGTCCCCCAGGCGGCTGTCGTTGCGCACCGTAGTTGCCAGCTCGTAGCCGTCCATCCGGGGCATTTCAATATCGAGCAGTATCAGATCCGGTCGCTGCCGCTGCAGCAGCCCCAGGGCTTCGACACCGTCCTTGGCCAGGAGTACGTCCATACCGTGGCGCTGCAAGAACCGCTGAGTCACCTTGCGCACCGTGATGGAGTCATCCACCACCATGATCAGGGGCCGCCGCGGGGCACCCGCGACTGCGGCCGGCGCTGGCTCGGCTCCGCGGGCAGAGACGGGCTGGGCCACGCTCTTGCGGACCAGGGCCGGTATGTCCAGGATCAGGACCACGCGGCCATCGCCGAGAATGGTGCCGCCGGCAATCCAGCGCACGGCGCTGAGCTGGGGTCCCAGGGGCTTCATCACGATCTCTTGCCGGCCCGACAAGGACTCCACCACCAAGGCCATGTGATGGCCGCCGGCACGGGCCAGCAGCACGGGGAAGCGGCTGCGTGCGTTCATTGTCTCGGGCTTGTTCGTTTCCAGCAGCATCCCGAGGTTGGCGACGCGATAGCTCTCGCCCAGGTACTCGAGCAGCGGCATCTCCACGTTCATGAGCGCCATCAACTGCTCGCGCGGCAGCCGGGTGATGGCCCCTATGCTGGCCAGGGGCACTGCGTAGGTCTGCTCGCCCACTTCCACCATCAGCGCCTGGGCCACTGACAAGGTAGTGGGCACCCGGATCGCAAACTCGCAGCCCTGTCCCTGAAGCGTGTCCACCCGCAGGGATCCGCCTAGCTGCTTGACCGCATTGCTCACTACGTCCAGCCCTACGCCGCGGCCGGAGATCTGGGTGACCTGGGCGGCCGTGGAGAAGGCCTGCTCAAACACGAATTGGACCAGCTCGTCGTCGCGTAACCCGCTGTCGGCACCGACCAGGCCACGTTCCACTGCCTTGGACCGTATGGCTTCCAGGTCGAAGCCGCGCCCGTCGTCGCGCAGTCGGAACACCGCTTCAGAGCCATCGCGGTAGACGGAAAGCTGGATCTGCCCCAGCTCGGGCTTGCCCTTGGCCAGGCGCTCCTGCACGGGCTCGAGGCCATGATCCACGGCATTGCGCAGCATGTGCTCCAGGGGGGCAACCATCCGGCTCAGGATTGTGTGATCCAGCTCTTCCTCCTGGCCTGTCACGTGCAGCTCCACCTTCTTACCCACCTGCGCGGCGGTCTGGCGCACCACCCGACGCAGCCGTGGAAGGTAGCGGGCCACGGGCAGCAGGCGGGTGTCCATCAGGCCCCGCTGCAGACTGGTGTTCAGGCGTCCCTGCTGCACCAGGATGGACTCCGAGTCGCGGGTGAGATCACCGAGCAGAGTGCCGACGCTCTCCAGGTCGGAGACACTCTCCAGCAGGCCGCGGGATAGCTGCTGCATCTGAGAGAAGCGGTCCAGCTCCAGTGGGTCGAAGGCATCCTGCTGTGCAGTGTCCTGACTCTCGTACCGGAACAGGATCTGGGACTCGGCCTCGATCTCCAGCCGCCGGAGCTGCTCGCGCAGGCGGCTGAGGGTGCGGTCCATCTCCTCCAGGTTGAAGCGAAAGTTGCCCATCTGCTGCTCCAGGCGCGAGCGCGAGATGCTGATCTCTCCGGCGTAGCTCACCAGCGTATCCAGGCTCGTGGCTCTGACCTGAACCCGCTCTTCCTTGTCCCTCGGCAGCCGTTCGGGCAGAGAAGCCGGCTCGGCGAGCCCTACCTCAGAAGCGGGTGGCGCGGCGGGCTCGACAGCGACCGGGGACTGTCCCTGCGCGAGAAGGGCGTCGATCTCGCCCATGAGGTCGTCGGCCTGCGCCGGCTGCCGGTGGCCGCGTACCGCTTCCACCATTTCCGACAGTCGATCGTCACAGCGCTGAACCAGGCTCTGGAGGCGTGCGTGGTCGGCGAGCGCACCACGCGCGGCGAGCGCAACCACCGATTCCATGGCGTGGCTCAAGTCTCCCAGGGCGGACAGCTCAGCCATACGCGCTCCGCCCTTGAGGGTGTGCAAGCAGCGCTGGAGCTCGCCGAGGACGTCCGGGTCAGCTTCTCCGGCCTGCCAGCGGCGCAGCAAGCCGTCGCACTGGTCCAGCAGCTCTTCGGCCTCCTGCACGAACACATCCAACAGCTCGCCGGCCACGAGGTCCGGCGTGGCATCGTCCGCCGGGGCCGGGCCCGTGACGGCGGCCATGGATTCGATCTCGGCCAGCAGACAGGCCTGGTCCTGATGCGCCGGTGGCAGGCCGCCCTCCAGCTCCTGAAGGGTTCCCGCCAGCAACTCCGCCGTTTGCCCCAGGGTAGCCTGCGCCCCCCGGTCCAGGCCCTTGCCCTCCCGCGCCATTGTCGCCAAAGCGTTCTCCAGGGTCCCGAACACCAGCGCTACCGCCGGGACCGCCGCGACCTCGGCGCTTCCGCGCAGGGTATGGCACGCCCGCAGCAGCTTTCGGGTAACGGCAGGGACTTCGTACCCGGCGCCATCGGCCCGCGCCAGGAATTCCCGTAGCGTCTTGAGGTGCCCACCGGCTTCGTCACGGAAGATATCCAGAAGCACCCGGTCGGGGAGCGGGGAGGCCTCGCCCAAGGGGGCTTGCAGCTCGATGGCGGCCGATGTCTGCGTCGTCTCCTGCACCCTCTCGGATGGCGGCACCGGCGCCGGCTCCCCCTGCTCATCAGGCTCGGCGGGGGGCTCCGGTCCATCCGGGCCGGGCGGCTCCTCCCTCTCGATCTCAGCTTGCCGCCCGGCCGGCGCCGCGGTCGCGGGTGCCGCTTCCTCTGGTCCCTCGGCCGTGCCCCCGCCGCCGGCAGAGGGCTCTTTCTCGCCGGTGTGGCCGATCGAGGGCTGGGCCAGCGCGTGAGCCCGGTCCATCAACGTTTGTATATCATCGGGTGCGGGTCGCCCTTGCGTAAAAGACGACACCAGTTCGGGAAGGCGCTCGCGCACCTCCCCGGCCAGATCGCCCATGGCCGACGAATACGGAATTAGTCCGTCAAGGACGCGGTTGAGCATCGCCTCCACGGCCCAGGCCAGCTCGCCGACCACCACGGCCCCCACCAAGCGTCCGCTGCCTTTCACGGTATGGAAGGCACGCCGCAGGGACACCAGCGCCGCGTTGTCGCCGGCGTCCGCCCGCAACGCCCGCAAGTCCTCACCCATGGCCTGTAGCACCTCTTCCAGCTCCTCCAGGAAGATCTCGACGATTTCGGGATCGACGGCCTCGGGACCCGCTCCGCCGTATGGTCGGGTCGGCGCTACGGGGCCCTCTCGGGCTGGCTCGGCCTCGCCCACCGGCGGCGGCGTCTCTTCCAGGGTGCTCTGCGTAGCCTCCGGGGCGGTCGCGACCCCGGTCGCTTGGGGGGGCTGCAACGCTTGCGGCGTCGCCTGGGGCGTCTGTTTGACGCCGGGCTCGGCTGCATCCGGGGACGGCGCGGAGGCTGGGGGCTCGAGTCGATCCTCGCTCTCGAAGGCTTCCGGGGTTTCCGTGGCCTCTACGAGCTCCGCGGGCGCCCCGGCGTTCGCCGTCCGGCCGGCGCCGGGGGCCTGCGTGTCTTGGGAGGGCTCCTCGGCCAGCTCGGGAACCTCCTGGTCGGCCGCAATCGCCAGGGCCGCCTCGCTCGGTGTCGGCGCGGCCTGCACGGCTGCCGCGTCGGCGCTATCCAGCCGTTCCAGCACCTCACGTGCATGGCGCAGACTTTCCGCGACCGAGCTCGGCAGCGGCTCTAGGGTCGCCACGGGCGGGCTCGAGACGTCCGCCCGCGCCGCCTCCGGGGAAGTCGCGGCGACGTCCTGGGCAGGCTCATCCACCGCCGTCTCACGGCGATCAGCGGCTGCCAGGCTCCGTTCCACCGTGTCCAGGATGCTCGCCGAGTCGGTGCGTACCTCGACCATGGCCTCCAGATAGGTCTCTATGCCAACCAAGGCGTCGGCGAAGTGCTCTACGCGGGGATCGCTGGCGCTGGGAGGCTGATTCCTGGGCAACTGCTCGACGAACCGGGCACAGCCCCGGAGCAGATTCGCCGCCCGCTCCAGGGAGAGCATGGACAGGCTGCCGGCCACCCGATCGAAATGCCCGCGTGCGGGATCGAGAAGCGATGGCGCGGAGCGCAGCAGGTAGCTCGACACGGCCTCCTTCACGGCCGCCAGCTCGGTCTTGGCCTCGCGTGCCACGGCTGCGGCCAGGCGCTCCTGTTCACCGGGTCCGGAATGGGCGAGCGGCCAGGCCGATGCTGGGTGGTCCTCCCCAGGACCATCCGTTGATACGGCCTCAAGCGCGGTGTCTACTTCCAGCAGGGCACCGGCAATATCCAGCAGCGTGTCCTGGGACGGCGGAGTCCCGGTGGCTACGATACCGCGGATGGAGGTGATCTGGTCTTGGACTGCCTTACGTGGTGAGCCCAGCCCCAGCAGGCCCAGGGTGTCGGCTACCCGTTCCAGCACGTCCACCACGGGCTCCAGATCCACCATCGAGGTGCTCTCGGTCCTGACAAAGAAGTCCAGGGTGTCTTTGACGCGAGCCAAATCTTCCTGGATGGCGGCGCTGACGGTCTGCCAGGTTTCGCGATCAGGTCCCAGAGAGCCGCTGGGGCCCGGTGTGGCTTGCTCGTCGGGAATCAGGCCTTCAAGACGGAATACCCGACGCACTTCGCGGGCACGAGCGCCGGGGGCATTGCAGCGGGCCAGGTAGTACAGGAGGTTTTTCAGCAGCTCGCGCGGCGGGTCCTCGTGCAGCACCGCGGGACCGGCGTCCAGCAGGCGCTTGATCTGACGGTCGGTCTGCCCCAGCAGCAGCTTGACCGAGACGCTGGGCTCCATGGCCCCATCCCTTAAGGCTTCCACGGTGCCGGCAGCAATCCACCACAGCCGGCCCATGGGCGCGTCACCGGCCACCCGTTCCAGATGCTGGATCACGGAGGCCATCAGGCTCAGCCCGCCGCGCGCGTCTCGCCCTCGGTACCAGTCCACGAGGCCCTTCTGGTAGTAGGGCCGCAGGCGTCGAATGTACGCGTGAAAGGCCTCGGGCGTGACCTTGCCGGCGGACATCACCGACGCCGGCTGGCCTGATATGACGACGTATAGATCCGGCGAGAATACTGCGTTCTCAGACAGCAGCGGCTGCCGGCGCACCGCGCGCAAGTCGTTTAGCAGCGGCATGACCAGCATGGGATTGTCCGCGCGGCCGGTCTGCAGGCGCTCCAGGTATTCGGGCAGCTGCAGCATCGCGCGCATCAGGATCTCATACGCGTCCTCGGTCTGGTCGACGTCACCAGCTACCAGCCCCTGGGCCAGGGCCTCCATCTCCTCGGCCAGCATGGCGGCGCCGTATACCTCAAGCAGCTCCAGCAGGCCACGGATCTCGTGCAGGGAGGCGGTCATGCCGGCCAGCCGATCGGGCGCCGCGGACCCTTCGGCCACCTCTTCCAGGGCCTGGCGCGCGCTCTTGAGGACCTGCCGGATCTCGGCATCCACCCAGCGCAGGCTGGTGGAACGATGCATAGTCTGACCTCCGCCGTCTACCATGACCCGGTCAATTCGGGCATGCCCTGTCCTGCGGCCCGGCCCAATGCCTTCGCCCAAGCAAGCTCAGCATGACCACCGCCGCCATGACGCGGCCTCAGCCGGCGCCCACTGTCGCTTTCGCCGATACCACCGCCTCCGGCTCCTCTCCGCCGCCCGCGGCGGCTTCGGCCTGCACGGCCTGGGCCTCCCGGGTCGGCAGGTTGAAGTCCGCTACCGACTTGCGCAGTTGGTCGGCCAGCTCCGCAAGCTTGCCGATGGACAGGGCCGTCTCCCGGGTACCCTTGGTAACGTCCAGCGTGACGTGGCGGATGGTGTTCATGCTGGCGGAAGTGCCGGTGGCTTCGTCGGCCTGCTGACTCGCCGCCTGCGCGGTGTGTCCGATCAGCTCGGCGAGACGGTTTGACACCCGCTCGATCTCGGCCAGGGCCTCACCGGCCCCTTCCGCCACCTTGGCTCCTTCGACCACGCCCGAGGTGCTCTTCTCCATGGAAATGACGGCATCGTTGGTGTCGGACTGAATGGTCTTGACCAGCCCTTCGATCTGGCGTGTGGCCTGGGAGGAGCGTTCGGCCAGGCGCTGTACCTCGTCGGCAACCACGGCGAAGCCCCGTCCGGCCTCCCCCGCCATGGAGGCTTGGATGGCCGCGTTCAGGGCCAGAATGTTGGTCTGGTCGGCGATATCGTCAATCAGACCTACGATGTCGCCGATCTCCTGGGAGCTTTCGCCCAGCCTCTTGATGCGCTTGGATGTCTCCTGGATGGTCTCGCGGATAGCGTCCATACCGGCGATGGTGTCGCGCACCGCCGTCGCGCCCTTGTTGGCTGTGTCCACCGAGCTCTGCGCCACCTCACTGGCACTGCCGGCCTCGCGCGACAAACGCTCGAGCTCGGCTGCAATGGCGCTGATGGCGGCGGTGGCGGTCTGGATCTGGCCGGCCTGGGTCTCGCTGGTCTCGGACAGCGCGATGGCCGTGTCGCGTGCACCTTGGGCGGCGGAGGCCACCTGCACGGAGGTGGTATTGATGTTCGCCACCAGCCCACGCATCTCCTCCACGGCGTAGTTGATGGCATCGGCAATGGCGCCGGTGAAGTCTTCGGTCACGGTGGCGCTGACCGTGAGGTCGCCGTCGGCCAGTGAGCTGATCTCATCGAGCAGGCGCAGGATGGCCTCCTGATTGCGGCGGTTGGTCTCCTTGCTTGCCTCCTCCTGCGCCCGGGCCTCCTCGGCGCGCAGGTGCGCCTCCTCGGCGCGCAGCCGCTCGCCCTCCGCTCGCACGCGGGCGTCCCGGGTCATCTGCATGCCGATCACGATGAGCATCGCCAGGGCGAGGGCGGCGAAGACGTTTCCAAGCAGGGGGGAAGCCAGGCGTCCGTCCACATGCGCGCGGTAGGCGTCGCGAAGCTCCTGCGTCGTTGCCAGCAGCTCGTTGCTGGCGCCCAATACCGCGGCCGCCGCGTCCTGGACCCGGAACAGCTCGATGGAGTTGGTGAGAATGCCGTCGATGGTCGGCTGCTCCTGCTTGAGCTCGGAGGCGATTTGCTCCAGCGGCCCCCTGGCGTCTTCCGTCGTGACCGCTTCGATACCCAGCCTGGGATCGCCGTTGAGCAGGGCCTCTACCACCTCGCGGAACAGCACGGCATCCTGCCCGAAGCGGTCTGCCGCTTTCACCGCGCCTTCGCCTCCTTGCAGGGTGCGCCCCATGTTGTTGGAGATCCGTTCCAGCAGCATGAGCTGCCGCGTACCGAAATAGACCTGCTCAGGCGATGCGCCGCTCTCGACCATGATGTTAACCAGCTCGTCGGCTTTGAGCTGCGCCTCGGCGGCGAACTTGTCGAAGGCCCTCACGTTCTCGAAGATGCCGGTGATGGGACCCTGGACCTTGAGGATGAGCGAGACGTTGTCCGCCGTCTTGCGCCACAGGCTCTCCAGCTTGGCGAGGGGCTTATCCACTGCGCGCGGAAGCGGCGGAAGCCCGGTTGACAGCTCGCCTTTGCGCAGGCGCAGCAGATTTTGCTCGTAAGCATCCGTGGCTTTCTTGAGCTGGCCGAAAGCCTCCGCCTTGCCGTGGGCCGCCTCGGAGGTGTTCTTGGCCACTTCCTGGGATAGCACCTGCTCATCGCCCAGGATACCCAGATACTGCTGGTCGTGGGCCGTCAGCACGCTCGACCAGTAGTAGGTGCCGGCCATCGCCAGCAGAGAAAGCACGAGCAGGGCAAGCACGAGCTGCCGCGCCCCGCCGCCGGTGGATTCACTCGCCGCTGATCGTGTTGCTGAGTCCATCTATCCTCCTGCGCTTGTTCGTGCCCGGGGTGCGGCACGGTGGCGGCCCTGTAGGCTCCCGAGCGCCATATGGTTCGCTTGCGGCGGCTGGCGGTGACGCTCCCGGTCCCGTCGTCAACCCCTCCCGGGCGGACTCCCGGTGAAACTCATACCGCGACCTGCAGGAATTCGGCGCTGCCAAGCAACGCGCCGATGTCGAACACGCCCCAAAGCTCATCCCCCAGGCGGCACGTCCCCCGCAGATAGCCGGCAACCCAGCTCGGAGTGCCTGCGGGATCTTCGGTGCAGCTCCCCTGGCGAAAGTGCCGCATGCCCAGGACTTCGTCCACCAGCAAGCCCACGCTCAGGTGCTCGTCACGTACCACCAGCAGCCGGCTGCTGGTGGTAATGGGCGTCGCCGGACCCCGCAGGAAGCCGCCCAGGTCGATGATGGTCAGCAGCCCGCCGCGAACGTTGGCCACGCCGTTGACCCATGACTTGGTCCCTGGCACTGGCGTCAGCGCAGGGTAGGCTCCCATCTCCCTGAGATCTTGCACTGCCACTGCCAGCTTGAAGCCCGCGACGGCGAAGCCGATGCCCTGCCAGATCTCCTGGATTTCCTCCACCAGAGGCAGGCCGACCGCGCTCTGCCGGGCACGGTCTTCCATGTCGGCGAGCACAGCGATGGGGTCCCGCGCCATTACTGACGCCACTTTTCGCTTTTCCCCCCGGGGACGCGGGAGATCGGGGCCGGGGTCACGCCACGGCCCCCAGGTTGCGGCGCACCACTTCCAGCAGATCCGCCCCTTTCCAGGGTGCCTCCAATTGCGCGGGCCTCGGTGGGTGAATCTTCCACGACCAGGACTAGCGTCATGTAGGCGCCTCTTCTTTATTGCTTCTGATTCTCGGTCACCGCCAAGCGCTTGATGGTGCCCAGCAGTTCGTCCCTGGTGAAGGGCTTGGTGAGATAGTCGTCCGAGCCGACGACCCGGCCGCGGGCGCGATCAAACAGCCCGTCCTTGCTGGACAGCATGACTACCGGCGTCCGCTTGAAGATCCGATTGTTCTTGATCAGGGCGCAGGTCTGGTAGCCATCCAGGCGAGGCATCATGATGTCGACAAAGATGATGTCGGGCTTGTAGTCAACGATGCGCGATAGGGCTTCGAACCCATCGCCGGCGGTGATGACCTCACACCCAGCGTTCCTGAGCAGCGTCTCGGCGGTGCGACGGATGGTCTTACTATCGTCCACCACCAGTACCTTGACGCCTCGCAGGATCTCTGTGGCCGTTTCGGCGCCCTCCTCATCTTCCCGCATTAGCTATAATCCCTGGCTCCTCAGCGCTATACCCGTGGCCACATGTTAGTACACGCAATGACGTCGCGCATCTCGGCACGGGAGGATAGCATCGCCCCATGGGTGGTATATAGTATCGCTTGACAGACCACCCGGCCGGACGGTCCGCTGCCCACGCGACAGCCGCCATGCAACCGATCCTTCTCGCACTATGAACGCTACCGCACTTGCCGCAGTACCGCATCTCACGACGGCCCTGGCCGGGCCGCTCCAGGAGCTGGAACGGCATCTGCTGGCCCATCAATCGGAGATTGAGAGCTGGCTGCGTACCCAGTGGCTGGCGACGCCGGCACCGTTCTACGCCTCGGTGGACCTGCGCAATGCCGGGTTCAAGCTGGCTCCGGTCGATACCAACCTGTTCCCGGCCGGATTCAACAACCTCAACCCGGCTTTCGAGTCCTTGTGCATCCAGGCCGTCCAGGCGGCTATCGAACGCTGGCTGCCCTCTGCCCGGCGGGTGCTGCTGATTCCTGAAAGCCACACCCGCAACCTGCCCTACCTGGAGAGCCTGGCGACCCTGCGCGACGTCCTCGGCAAGGCCGGCCTGGAAGTACGGGTGGGCTCGCTCATGGAGGACCTCCAGATCCCAAAGAAGCTGCCCCTGCCCTCCGGACGCACGCTGCGGCTGGAGCCGGTCAGCCGTGACGGCAAGCGCGTGGCGATCGGGGACTTCTCCCCCTGCATCGTGCTTCTGAACAACGATCTGTCGGGGGGACGTCCGGCCCTGCTGGAAGGCCTGGAGCAGGTGGTCATCCCACCGCTGGGGCTGGGTTGGTCGGACCGCCTTAAATCCAGTCATTTCGGCTACTACCGCGCGGTGGCCGCCGAGCTTGCGGAGATCGTGAACACCGACCCCTGGCTGGTGGACCCGCTGTTCCGCAACTGCGGTGAGATCAGCTTCACGAAGCGCGAGGGCGACGAGTGCCTGAGTGACAACGTGGACGCGCTGCTGGGGCTAATCCGGCTCAAGTACAAGCAGTATGGCGTCGACAAGCCGCCGTTCGTGGTGGTCAAGGCCGATGCCGGCACTTACGGCATGGCCGTCATGACGGTGCACAGCGCCGACCAGGTCAAGGAACTCAACCGCAAGCAGCGGACCCGCATGTCCACGAGCAAGGGTGGAAGATCGGTATCGAAAGTCATCATGCAGGAGGGCGTCTACACCTTCGAGACCTGGGGCCAGCCGCCGGCCGTGGCCGAGCCCGTGGTGTATCTGATTGACCACCACGTCGTGGGGGGGTTCTATCGCGTGCACACCGAGCGCGGGGAGAACGAGAACCTTAACGCGCCAGGCATGCGCTTCGAGCCCCTGGCCTTCGCCGAGTCCTGCATTGCTCCGAACAGTACCCTTGCCCCCGACGCCGAGGCCAACCGCTTCTACGCCTACGGCGTCATCGCCCGGCTCGCCACTCTGGCGGCGGCCCGCGAGCTGGCGGCCCATGAGAACGAGCTGGAGCAGTGCGCCTGAACGGGCTACTTCAGCCGGCTGCGCACGACCGTGAGCATGCGCCGGCTTACGGCCAAGCGCTGGGTCACGCCCGCCAGACGGATCGTGCAGCAGCCATCGGCGTCCCGCTCCAGGGCTTGCACGTACTGCACGGCCACCAGGGCGTTGCGGTGGATGCGCAGGAAGCGCTCCCCGAATTCCTGCTCCAGATCCTTGAGCGACTCTTCAATCAGCACTTCGCCGTCCGCCGAGCCCACGGTGACGTACTTCTGGTCGGCCAGGAAGAACCGGACCTGATCCACGGGCACCAGCAGCAAGTTGCCATGCATGGTCGCGCTGACGTGGGTACGCGCACCGCCGCCGGCCGATCCAAGCCCTTCCACCTGAGCCCGTGACAGCTTGCGCGCCCGCCCCAGGGCTTCGGCCAGACGCTCGCGTCGCACCGGCTTGAGCAGATAGTCCACCGCCTGCACCTCGAAGGCGGCCAGAGCGTGGCTGTCGTAAGCCGTGGTGAAGATCACCGCCGGTGGCCGGTCCAGCCGCGCCAGGTGCCGGGCGACCTCCAGGCCGTCCATGCCGGGCATGCGGATATCCAGCAGCACCACCTCGGGCGCATCGGCGCCCACCCGTTCCAGGGCTTGCACGCCGCTGCTGGCCTCGCCGATCTCCTCCCCCGGCGATAGCTCCTGTACCAGGCCGATCAGCCGCTGGCGTGCCGGCGGCTCGTCGTCCACTACCAGGATTCTCACGGCTTGGATCCGAGGTAGGGAAACCTCAGGGTGACCCGGTACAGCCCCTTATCGACGGCCGTTTCCAGGCTCGCGCGCCGGCCGAAGAACACCGCCAGGCGCTCGGCCACGTTGTCCAAGGCCATGCGGTTGCCCTCCCGGTGGCCGGGCCGCGCCTTCGAAGGAACGCTGTTGGCCACCGCTACCCGCACGCCGCCGGCGTCGGTACCGGCCGAGACCCGCACCACGCCGCCCTCGGCCGCAGGCTCCACACCGTGATAGACGGCGTTCTCCACCACCGGCTGTACGCTCAGGGCTGGCAGCAGGGCATCCTTCGGGCAGTCCGCCAAATCCCACTCCACGCGCAGCCGGGATCCCATGCGCAGCTCTTCAATCTGCAGGTAGCGCCGGCAGACCTCCAGCTCGCGCTCCAGGGTCACCGGTTCCCGGGCATCGCCCAAGCTCACCCGGAACAGATCGGCCAGATCCTCCACGGCGCGTTCAGCTGTTTCGGGCCGGGTGCGGGTGAGGCTGGCGATGGTATTCATGCTGTTGAACAGGAAATGGGGTCGTATGCGGGACTGCAACGCCTGAAAGCGGGCCAGGGCCTCGCGCTCCAGATTGCGCTTCCACTGATATTGCACGTAGAAGTAGCGCAGGGCCACGGCGCTGATAATGGCGCCGATGGCCACGTTGCGCGCCAGCACGTCCCAGGGCAGCGCGCCCGCGAACAGCGCCGCCATTGCGCCGCCGCCCAGCACCCATACGGCCGCCCAGCTCAATCCCGCGGTGACCGCGAGGATCAGAAGATAGCTGTAAGTGGCCGCCAGAGCATTGCTCATTCTGAGCAGCCAGCGCCGCGAGGCGCACAGCAGTCCGGTGCTGGTCAGTCCTACCCACTGAATGAACAACGAGGTAACGGCCAGATCATGCCAGAACTCGCCGCTGGCGAAAGGCACCAGGACCAGCACGAAGGCGAGCAGCTCGCCAATGAGCACGACCGCAAACAGGATCCCAATGTCGCAGAAATCCGGCAGAAACAGAGTGTCGTGATTCTTCTGCTTCGTGCCATTGGGCATGCGGCGGTACCCTGCGTTCCCTACCCGGACCGGTTATAGTTATACTCCGTTTCGCCCCGGTCAACACAGAACTGGTTACCAAGATGGTCGAGCTAGGCCCAGCCAAGAAGCCCTGGACCGGACGTTTCAACGAGCCGACCGACGCCTTCGTGGAAGCCTTCACCGCTTCGGTGGACTTCGACCGGCGGCTGTACCGATACGACATCGAAGGCTCCATCGCGCATGCCCGGATGCTGGCGCACGCCGGGATCCTGACTCACGACGAGGGGAGGGCGATCGTTCAGGGGCTTGAGGCCATACGGGACGACATCGACGCGGGACGCTTCCAGTGGTCCGTCGCCCTGGAAGACGTGCACATGAACGTGGAGGCGGCCCTCACCGAGCGCATCGGCGCCGTAGGCAAGAAGCTGCACACCGGTCGCTCGCGCAACGATCAGGTAGCCACCGACATCCGGCTCTATCTGCGCGATCAGACCGATCTCATCCTCGCTGAGCTGCTGCGCTTGCAGCGGAACCTGCTGGACCTGGCGGAGCGCGAGGCCGGCGCCGTCCTGCCCGGCTTCACCCACCTGCAGGTGGCCCAGCCCGTCACCTTTGGCCACCACATGAGGGCCTGGTTCGAGATGCTGGACCGCGATCGC
>CAYWTP010000064.1:0-15497 GCA_964461215.1 uncultured Ectothiorhodospiraceae bacterium
CGACCTGTTCCTCGACCCGGAAGTGTTCCGGCCCGATTCCACTCTGGGGGTGCCGGGGCTGGTACGAGCCTGGAAGGCGGGCAACGTGGGGCTGGTCAATGCCCCGGGAGCCGGCGTGGCCGACGACAAGGTGGTCTACGCCTTCGTGCCCGAGATGATCCGCTACTATCTGGGCGAAGACACCATCCTACCCAACGTGCCCACCTATCTGTGCGTTGACGACAGCTCACGGGAGTATGTGCTCGCCAACCTGGAAACGCTCGTGGTGAAGCCGGCCAACGAGTCCGGCGGGTACGGCATGCTGGTTGGGCCGGCCTCCACCAAGAAGGATCGGGACGAGTTCGCCAAGCTGATCCAGAAGGACCCCCGCAACTTCATCGCCCAGCCCGCCCTGACTCTGTCCACCGTGCCCACGGTGGTTGGCGGCAACGCCGAGCCACGCCATGTGGATCTGCGCCCGTTCATTCTGTCCAGCGACCAGGTCCAGGTGACTACCGGGGGTCTGACCCGGGTTGCCCTGCGCAAGGGCTCGCTGGTGGTCAACTCATCCCAGGGCGGCGGCAGCAAGGACACCTGGATCGTGGACGAGATCAGCACCTGATGCTGTCCCGGGTCGCCGAGCACATCTACTGGATGGCCCGCTACGTGGAGCGGGCCGAGAACACGGCGCGCATCATCAACGTCAACGCCCACCTGCTGCTGGACCTGCCGGCCGGCATCGCCCCGGGCTGGCATCCGCTCATCGACATCACCGGCAGCACGGAGCTGTTCGCCCAGCGCTACGGCGAGTACGGCGAGCGCAACGTCCTCAAGTTCCTCATCGGGGACCTGAACAACCCAGGCTCCATCATCGCCTGTCTCATCGCCGCGCGCGAGAACGCCCGAACCATACGCGACATCGTGCCACGCGAGGCCTGGGAGTGGATCAACGAGCTTTACCTCTATGCCAAGGACAACCTCCAGTCGGGTTTGGCCAAGCGGGGCCGCTACGAATATCTGAAACGGGTGATCCTCGGCGCCCAGACCCTGACGGGCCTGCTGGCCGGGACCATGAATCATGACGCCGGCTACGATTTTCTGCGCGCCGGGCGTTACCTGGAGCGCGGCGACATGAGCGTCCGCATCATCGACGTGCGCTCCGCCAGCCTGCTGCCGGACGAGGCCAGCGGCCTGCGCCCCTTCGAGAACATCCAATGGATGAGCGTGCTCAAGTCCCTGACCGCCTACCAGATGTACCGCCGCCGGATGCAGGTGCGGGTGCGGCGGGGTGACGTGCTGCCGTTCCTGTTTCAGGACCGGGAGTTTCCCCGCGCCTTCTACCACTGCGTATCGGAGGTGGAAGCCAGCGTTTCGGCGCTCGCCCGCAACGAGGGACCGCTACGGATCACCGGCCGGCTGAAACGCACCGTGCAGGGCGCCGACCTTCCAGCCATGTCCCAGGCCGAGCTGCATGAGTTTATCGACCAGCTTGAGATCGGCCTGGGCGCGCTGCACGACGAGATCAGCCGGACCTACTTCCTGACACAAGCGGCACCGAGTCCGGAGGATCTGTCCCCGCAGGCCACATAGGTGGGATCTTTAGGCCGTGGCGTCCATGAACTTGGCTTAAGAACTAAGCTGTGCAGCAATCCAAGGGTGCTGGCCCGGCCCCCGCGGCAACCTGATCGGAAGCGCTCATTCCTCCCTGCCGCGGGGATCGTTGCCACCCCCCCCGTACAGGGCCTGGGGCCGAGCATAGAACTGCCGGTCCCATGTCCCGTGCTCCGGTGGGCCGATTCCCGAGGCCTTCCAGCCGCCGAAAGGGGCCTCCGGATGAACCGGAAGGGGCCCGGATGTCAGCTGCAGCACCCCCACCTCCAGCGCCTCTGCCAGGCGCTCCCTGGCGGCGGCACGGGTGGTATGCACGCTGGCGACCAACCCGTGAGGCACCCCATTGGCCAGGGCGATGGCCTCGTCCAGACCTGCAAAGGGCAGGATCACCGCCACCGGACCGAAGCTCTCCTCCTGCACGATGGCCGAGTCGGGGGCGGCGCCGCGAACCAAAGCGGGCACCATCCAGCAGCCCGGGGCGAGCGCCGCCGGCACGTCACCGCCGCCGTACACCAGCTCGGCCCCATTGGCTAAGGCCTGGTCCAGGGCGCCCTGGATTTGTGCCCGGCGCCCGGCGCACAGCACGGGCCCCACATGGGTCTCGGCGTCCCGCGGGTCGCCGACCTTCAGGGCAGACACCGCCGCGGCAAGGCGTCGCTCGAACTCCGCCGCAATGGTCGTGTCGACGATGAAGCGGCGCGTCGCGGTGCAGCGCTGGCCGGCGAAGCCGAAGGCGGCTCGGGCCAGACCGGGGATCACCTGATCCAGATTGCAGTCCTCGAGCACGATGGCCGCGTTGTTGCCTCCCAGCTCAGCCTGCAACGGCTTGCCGTGTAATGCGCACAGGGCCGCGACGCTGCGGCCGGTGCCAAGCGAGCCGGTCAGCGCAATCGCCGACACGCCAGCATCGGCGGCCAGGTGGCGTGCCGTTGCGCCGTCGCCGAAGACCAGATTCACGACGCCGGCAGGCAGGCCCGCCTGGATCAGGGAGTCCATGACGACTTTGGCGATGCGCGCCGCTCTGGGCGCCGGCTTCCACACCACCGCGTTGCCGAGCACCAAGGCCGGGGCCAGCTTGCCGATCGGGATGGCCACGGGATTGTTCCAGGGGGTGATGAGTCCCACCACGCCCACGGCCCGATCGCGCACGCGCACAGCCGGGGCATTGCCGGGCGCGGTGTCCGTCGAGCATAAGCGCAGCGCCGTCTCGATGTGGGCCAGCGCGCGGTGCAGCTCTTCCTGGCCGTACGCTATGGGCTTTCCGATCTCCACGGCCAGGAGGTCTACCAGCTCGGCGGAACGGGCGCGGAGTATGGCCGCCCAGCTCTCCAGCAGCTGCAGCCGCAGCGGCGAGGTAGAGCGCCGCCACGCCGGCCACGCCTCCAGGGCGGCCGCGCAGGCCTTGCGCACGTCCGCGTGCCGAGCCAGCGGCACCTCACTGAGGATCTGTGTTTGGTTGGACGGATTGCGGTGCTCCAGGAAGTCCTGGGGAAGGTCCCGGGCGTCCCCCGCCTGCCAGTGGTTGCTGATGCAGATCCCGGGCACGGCGTTCACCGGGAGGGTACCCGGTGAAGGCGTCGGGCCCAGACGCTTCAGGATCGTGGCGGAAGGGAAAAAGGCTGCGGCGCGCCCCTCCAGATAGTCACGCGTAACCTCCCCGTGCAGCGGCTCCGTCGTACCCACCGCGTCCTCGGCCACCCACACCCGATAGCCGCGCTCATAAGCATCCAGCACGGTGGCACGGATACAGCCGTGCAGATACAGGCCACCCACGATCAGGGTGTCCACCTCCCGCCTCCTCAGCTCAGCATGGAGCCCCGGGTTGCCGAAGGCACTGAAATAGCGCTTGGAGAACACGCACTCGCCCCCGACCGGAGCCAGGGCGGGGGGCGGGCGAGCGCCAGGTGTGCCCGCCACGCACGCCCAGATCCTATTGCGCTGCCAGTGGGGCATGCGGTCGGTGCCGTCCTCGGCGACCAGCGTGTGCCCGTGGAACACCGTGATGCCGAGCCCGCGGCAGGCATTCAGAAGCCGGGCGGCCCGCGGTGTCAGCTCGGCGGGCGACGGTGTGAGGCCGGCCCTGGCGAGGAAATCCTGCTGCAGATCCACCAGCAGGAGAGCCGCGCGCATGCTCAGGATAGCCCGGCGGCGGTCGTTGCCGCAGAATCCCCCGCCTGCCGGGCCAGATCTTCCCGCACGGCATCGGCCACCCGCTCTCCCAGCTCGCGGGTTCCCACGCTCCGGCACCCCGGCGCCATGATGTCGGGAGTGCGCCAGCCGGCGGAGAGCACGCCGGCTATTGCCGTCCTGATGATCCCACTGAGCCCGCCCAGGCCGAAGCTCTCGTGCAGCATCATCGCCAGGGACAGGATCTGTCCCAGGGGATTCGCCCGGTCGCAGCCCGCCAGATCGCGGGCCGCACCGTGTCCGGTTTGGTAGACCGCGACCCGGGAAGCGGAGAAATTCGCCGAATACGACAGGCCACGGGACCCTAGCAGGAGGGCGGCACCATCGGCCAGCACGTCTGCGAACATGTTCGGCGCCACCACCACGTCAAAGCTCCGCGCATCGGCGGTGAGCAGATAGCATGCGGTATCGACCTCGAGGATCCGTACCTCGACGCCGGTACCGGCGCTGAGGGCATCGAGCTGCTCCTGCCACAGCCGGCTGATGGAGGGGACCCCATAGGGCTTGAGCACCACGCACAAGCGTCCTCGCCGCAGCCGGGCAACTCCGATTCCGGCGCTGAGAATCCGTTTCACCTGTGCCGCATCGTACCGGCAGCGATGATAGGCCGCGTGGCCGTCTTCACCGTAGTCACCGAGATACAGACCGCCCACGTTCTCACGGATGATCAGCATGTCCACCCCGGTCACGGCCGAGGGCCGCAGAACCCCGGCGTCGCTCAACGCCGGCATGGGCTGAATGGGGACCATTTTGCAGAACAGGTCGAAGCGGGTCCGCAGCTCATAGACGAAGCGACCGCCACCGGGGCCGCAGAGCAGGGCGCCGTTGTCGGCGAACACCGAGCGGCAGAAAGACTCCGTGGCTGCCGGTAGCACCCGGCCGGTCTCACGTTCGGCGGGCAAGCCGATCTGGCCCCCGACGCGCACGTCAAAGCGCAGGGGCGTGTGCTCGGTGATGGCGCTCAGTACGGCGAGGCTGGCCGCAATGACTTCGGGTCCGATCCCTTCACCGGGAAGAACACCGATGACGTGGATGGATTCGGGGGCGGGAATGCCGTCCCAGCCGGGGACTGCACGACTCAGTCTTGTTGGTCGCAGGTTCACGTGCGGGCCTATGGGAATGCGGAACGGCGGCGGAATTCGCCCCAAAGAACCTAATCATTGCATAACCGGCGGGCAGCCCCAAGGCGGCACATGCGCGGCCAGGCGCAAGCGCTCCCGCGTCGCCGCGAGCCTGCCGGCGGCCTTACGCAATGTGAACGACGCTGTTGGGAGGGCCCGCAGCAGCCGAGCGCTGCGCATTCTCGGCACGCCTGATCAGCACCTCCAGCGGCTCGCCGTCCCGATACTCGGTGACGCCGGCGCTGATGCTGACGCCGGCGGCACGGCCCAGCTCATGGCCCTCGACCGCCGTGCGCAGCCGCTCGCCGATGAGCTCCCCCTGCTCGAGCGTGGTATTGGGCAGCAGAATCGCGAACATCTCGCCACCCCAGCGGGCGAACACGTCCACCCGTCGGGTCTGGAGAGCGATCTCCGCGGTCATGGCCTTGAGCAGGGCATCGCCGGCACGCTGGCGTCCGGCATCCAGGTGCTGGTAACCGTCCACCCGCAACACCAGCAGCGACAGGGGCTGGTCATAGCGGTTGGCGTGGTCTACCGCGAACTGCAGCAAGCCGCTGAAGTACGGCCGGTTGAAGGCACCCGTCAGCTCATCCTTGAAGGCCATCTCGCGCATCTCATAGCTGGCCAGGCGATCGCCCACGATGGATGACAGATTGTGAAACAATCGCGAGGAGATCCGGGGGTAGCTCCGGGCGATGCGATGGATGTCCGTCCACGCCAGAGACAGGGTCTTGGTGGGCTCGGTAGCCATCACGTCCGCTATCCGCCGGGCGTCCGAGACCAAGGCGATCTCGCCCAGCACCCCGCCGGCCGACAAGCTGGTGAGCCGGTAACGGGAGCCGTCGGAGCGGGTCTGCCAGACCTCGGCGCCGCCTTCGAGCAGAACGTACAGCTCCGAGGCGGCGTCGCCCTGCCTCACGATCAGCTCGCCGGGCGCGAAGTCCTGAACGCCGCTCAGGAGCACGGTCTTGCGGATCTGGCCCGGGCGCATCTCCCGAAACAGCGGGCACCGCTCGACGACCTGGGCCTTGAGGTCCAGGGCCAGCAGATCCCACACCGAAATCAAGCGCGTAAAGGAGAGCAGGGCCGGAGTAATGACGAAGGTTGACACCAGCGCGAGCAGCATGACCATGGCGCTGAGCAGCCCGAAGTGCGCCACCGGCGGGAACTGGGACAGCGCCAGCGTGCCGAAGCCCATCGCCAGGGCCACCGCGGTGGCGACGATGGGTACCACCTCATGGCGCATGGTGTCACCCAGGGCGCGGATGGTGTCGCCGTGGGCGCGGGTGCCGCGGTGGTAACGCACCATGAAATGCATGGTGTGGTCCACGCAGATGCCCAGGGAGATGGCGCCGATCATCACGGTTCCCGTGTCCAGCGGAATTCCGGCGTAGCCCATCACCCCGAACAAGACGGTCACCGGGAACAGATTGGTGAGGATCGCCAGCAGGCCGGCCTTCATGTTCAGGAACAGCAGGGAGATGATGACGAAGATGACCGCCACCATCAGGCCCAGCGACTGGGCCTGGCCCCTGGCCATATAGTCGGTGGCGAGGCTGTTCAGATAAGCCTCGCCGGTGACGCGCACGTCCAGGCCCGGATCGATGGATCTGGCCGCGAAGGCCTTGATGCCTTCGACGGCCTTGTTCAGGTCATAGGACGATCCGATGTCGTGCCGGACCAGAATGCGGGCCTGACTATAGTCCGGTGAGACGAAAGGGGCCACGATATCGTGGCTAATGAAATTCATGTACTCGCGCACGAGGTCGTCGGTTGCCGGAAGATAGACCGTTCCGGGGAATTCGGCGTCGATACCGCTATGCATCACTGCGATGAAGTCGGCAAATGACACCGACTTGTCAAACCGCCCGGTATCGGCCAGATATTTCTGAAGCTTCTGCAGCTCCTGCAAGTAGGACACCCGCAAGAAAGTCCCGTTCGTGCCGGTCAGGACGATGGACAAGGTCCCCATCCCGGCGAGCTTATCGTGGAGAAATTCGGACCGCACCACGATGGGAGAGTCCTTGCGGAAATAGTCCATGGAGTTGTTGTTGACACGCAGCAGGCCAGCGCCGGCACCGCAGCACAGGACGATGACGGCGGTACCGGTGAGAATCGTCTTGCGGTAGCGCAGCACGTCTCGAAGCAGGTGTCCGGCCAGGCGCTCATAGAGGTTGCTGCCCCCGCTGGCAAGACCCCTATCCGGATGCTCCCCGAAGGCCCGCAGGCACACCGGCACCAGCAGGATGGTGATCAGGAAGTTGAGCAGCAATCCGGTCGAGGCCACGAGGCCGAAGGTCTGCAGCAGGTCCAGGCGGTTGATCGCGATCGACAGGAAGCCCAGATAGGTAGTGACGAAGGTAAGAAACACCGCCATACCCATGTTGTCGGCCATGAACTGAATCGCGGCTCGGCGCTTTAGCCCCTGGGCGATCCCCGCGTGGTACTCGGCCACCAGATGGATGTCCTCGGTGGAGCCGATGATGATCAGCAGGGCCGGCACCAGGGCCGTCATGACGTTGATGGGCACGTCCAGGGCCGCCATGAGCCCCAGCGTCCAAACCACGCTCAGCCCCGCCGTGAGCAGCGGAATGGCGACGGCGTTCATCCGCCGCAGGCTGAAAGCCAGACTCAGCACCAGCACCAGCAGACACAGCGGCAGGATGAGCCGCTGGTCCTCGTTGATCCTGTCGGTAATCGCAGCACGCACGTAGGGCAAGCCGATGTGAAAGACGGTCTTCAGCTTGCCCTGTAGTGGTGCGATGGCCTGGCCTATCTGCTTCGACGCCGCCAGATCGAATCCGGGGTAGTAGTCATGCGTATTGAGATAGACGTTAATCGCCATGGCCGTCCCGTCGGGGGACAGCAGATTGCGCTCAATCAGCGGATTGGTGAGGGCCTCCTTCTTGATCCGATCCGCCTCCTCGGGTGACGCGGGCAGCTTTGCCAGGTACGGGTCGGTAGTAACGTAGCCGTCAACGGTCTTGATGTTGCGAACGGAGAACAAGCTCTCGGTACGGCTGACGACCGGCAGCGCCTCCAGTGCCTCGACGGCCTTGCGCACCGCCTGCAGCTTGTCGCGGTCGAACAGATGCGGATCGGCCACGACCACGGCGGTTGCGTTGTCGGATCCGAAGGTCTTTACGGTGCGCTCAAAGAAGGCCCGCGCGGGATCCCCGTTGACCATCATGCCCTCGGCGGAAATGCTGAAACGCAGCTTGCCGAGCTGGGTGGCGGCTGCCACCGTAACGATGAGGATCGCCAGCACAAACGGCCACGGGCGACGGGCGCTATACGCAATCAAGCGCCCAATCATGGGAAACCTTCCGGGTACGGCGGGGCGGGTGCGTGTACACCCATCCGTGTGGACTCCTTGTACGTTACCCTGGACAACGGGCGGTGGTGCATGCGGCCGGCCGGCCCCCACACCGGCCGCTTCACTGTCCAGACCGCCGAGCCACTGCGTTAGAGTGTAAGAGAGAGCCCATTACGCGGAAAGTGCGCCGCCTCAGGGGTCCGGGCTGCCGGCCGAAGTCTTCGCTGACCGAGGGAGGTCAGAAGGCGAGATCTTCGCTAATCGCCTCGATGCCCGCCTTCGCGCAGCCTTCATCCAGTTCTCCACCCGGCGCGCCAGAAACACCGATACCGCCGACGACACTGCCGGCCGCCTCGATCGGGAGTCCTCCGGCGACCATGACCACTCCGGGGCTATGCCGGATTCCGCTCTCGGATCTGCCGGCCTGGGTACTGGAGGCAAGCTCACCGGTCGGCGTGCGGAAGCTGACCGCCGTGCGCGCCTTGCCGATGGCAATGTCCACGGTATGCCACCCGGCCAGGCGATCGCGCAGCAGGGCAACCGGCAGTCCAGCCCGGTCGGTGACCGCGACGGTCACCTGATAGCCCTTCTTGCGGCACACCGACAGAGTGGCCTGGGCGGCCTTTATGGCAGCCTCCGGGGTAATGTTGGCCGTGGAGAAGGTAGCGTCGGCGGCAGAAGCGCCCGAAGAGCAGGCCCAAAGGGCCGCAAGCATCCAGGAGAGTAGACGGACCTTGCTCATAGGACCTCCTGCATTACTGGCTGGACTCGCAGCAGGGTACCCCCGACGCGGCACGTTAAACAAGTCGTACGTCCATGCGGTCCCAGATGCGTGAGGCTCGTCTCACTTGCCCAGAAATAGAAACGGTTTGATCGACAGGTACAGCACCAGCGCGACCACCGCCAGATAGAGGACGAACCGCACCGGGTTGTCCTTGATCACGTCGCGGACCGTCCGATGTCTGCCTTCCCGCTTCAACGCTTCGTACTGCGCCCTCTGCGTCGCGAAACGCTGGCGCTGGTAGTCGTCGATGAGCGCGCGGGCCGCGGCCAGGTCCCCTTCGTTCTTGAGCCAGATGGCGGGCGAGGAAATACCCCAGGTACCCGCGGAGGTCTCGTGGAACGGGATCGCGTTTGACTCCAACAGAGCCCGGATCTCCTCCGCCTCGTCCTCAGGCACCCCGCGCAGTGGGAAGAGCCGCACCGCCATGTCTCAATTGGAAAATACGCTCCGGGCGTCGAATACCGGGCCATCCACGCATACCCGCTTCATCGCTGGACCGGCATCGGTCTGCACTTCCACCACGCAGCCGGCGCAGCCGCCGACGGCGCAGGCCATGAATTCCTCCAGCGATACCTGGCAAGGCAGTCCATACTCGCGGGCCAATCGGGCCACGGCGTCCAGCATGGGGTGAGGGCCGCAGGCGAAGACCTCTACGCGCGCCAGATCGACCTCGGAAAGAGCGTCCAGCCAGGTCCGGGCAAGGTCGGTGACGTAGCCGTTGAAGACTCCTGGATAGCCCCGAAGACTGGCCAGACGCGAGGGAATATTCCACTCCTCCAGCAGCGGCATGCAGGCCGAGGCCGCATGCGGCACGCCCAGCACCGGGATCCGGGAGGAGTCCGCCTGGAAGGGAAACGGCGCCTCGGAGCCCATGATCACCAGGGGGCTGTAGCCCCCGCCCGTACGCAGAGTGTCCGCCAGGAACACCATGGGAGGGATCCCCACGCCGCCGCCGATGAGCAGGGGCAGGGGCTTGTCGTCGTGGACGTCGAAGGGCCTTCCGATAGGCCCCATGAGGTTGAGATGCTCACAGGTCTTGCGGCGGGAGAGCAGCGCGGTACCCGTACCGACCACTTTGTACAAGCACTCCACCCAGCCGGCACCGGCGGCCACCCTCATGATGGACAAAGGCCGGCGCATGGGCAGCGACGGATCGCACTGGATATGCACGAAGCTCCCGGGCCGCGCACTGGCAGCGATCCTGGGTGCTTGCACGCGCAGGACATACTGCTCGCCCTCAAAGGCCTGATGGTCCAGAACCTCGGCGTCTTCGACGAAGATTGTGTTGCGGTGCGAGTTCATAGCCGTGGCTCGTTATTCGTGCTTCGCTTTTCTCCGTCCTCGCCTCACCCCTCGCCCTCATAGACAACTCTCCCCCCCATCACCGTGCACACGACCTTGCCCTTGAGCTCCCAGCCGATGAAGGGGCTGTTGTGGCCGCGGCTGATCATCGTCTCGGGCGTCAGGGTCCACGTGCGCTGCGGGTCGAAGATGCACACGTCTGCCTGAGCATCGATGTTCAGCGTGCCGCGGTCGATACCCAGGATGCGGGCCGGATTTGCGGTCAGGGCGGCAATCACCCGCGTCAGGTCCGTGACACCCTCGTCGGCCAGGCGCAGGGCCAGCGGCAGAAGGGTTTCCACCGCGGAGATGCCGGTATCGGTGACGGTGAACGGGTCCAGCTTGGCATCGGGCTCGTGGGGCTGGTGGTCGGAGGCGATGGCGGAGATTACCCCCTTGGCGATTCCCGTCCGCAAGCCGTCCCGATCCCGCCCGGTGCGCAAGGGCGGACACACGTGGCACTGGGCGTTGAAGTCACCCAGGTCCATCTCGGTGAGGTGCAGGTGATGGGTATTCACGTCGGCCGTGACCGGCAGGCCGCGAGCCTGGGCTTCGGCCAGCATATCCACCGCCCTCGCGGTGGACAGATTGCAGAAATGGGCCCGCACTCCCGTCTGCTCGACCAGGAGCAGATCCCGCGCCACCGCAATGGTCTCGGCGGTCTCGGGGATCCCGGGGATCCCCAGACGGGTGGCCACCATGCCCTCATGTGCGTGGCGTCCTTCCGCCAGCCACGGGTCCTGCGGGTGCAGGTGCACCGTAAAGCCGAAGGTCGCGGCGTATTCCATAGCCCGGCGCATGACCTCCGTGCTCGGAACGGCGCGGGTGGCGTTGCCTACTCCCACGCAGCCGGCCTTGCGCAGAGCACCCATCTCGGCCAGGTGCTGGCCTTCGAGCCTGCTGGTCAGTGCCCCCAGAACCTCCACCCGCGCAAACCCCGCGCGGGCCGCGCGCTGATGGATGAGCTCAACCACCGCCCGGGTATCCACCACCGGATCGGTGTCCGGCGGGCAGCACAGCGTGGTGACGCCGCCTTTGGCGGCGGCGCGACTCTCGTCGGCGATAGTGGTCTTGTACTCCTGGCCGGGCTCGCGCAGGTGCGCCCGCAGGTCCACCAGACCGGGACAGACCACGCACCCACGGGCGTCGATAGTACGCTCCGCCCTGAAGTCGTCCGGGGGCGCGCCGGTGGCGACTATCTTACCGCGGGCCAGATGCAGGTCCTGCACGCTGTCCATGCCGTTGCCCGGGTCGACGACCCGTCCGCCCACGATGCTGGTGCGCATCAGGCGCCGCCTCCCTCACCGGAGGCATGGCTGCCCAGGGTCAGGGACATTACCGCCATACGAACGGCAATCCCGTAGCTGACCTGCTGCAGGATCACCGAGTGGGATCCGTCGGCGACATCGGAATCGATCTCCACGCCTCGGTTCAGCGGACCCGGGTGCATGACGATCACGTCGGGTTTGGCGACGGAGAGCTTCTCGCGGGTCAATCCGTAGAAGCGAAAGTACTCGTGCTCGCTGGGCAGAAGCGCCCCCTGCATGCGCTCGTGCTGGAGCCGCAGCATGATCACCACGTCCACGTCCGTCAGGCCCTGCTTGAGGTCGTGGAACACGTGCACACCCAGGGTCTCGACCCGGGCCGGTATCAGGGTCTTCGGCGCCACCACCCGGACCTCGGGCACCCCCAAAGTCGTCAGGGCGTGGATCTGCGAGCGGGCGACCCGGGAGTGCAGGATGTCACCCACGATGGCGACCCGCAGCCGGGTGAAGTCGCCCTTGTGGCGGCGGATGGTGAACATGTCCAGCATGGCCTGGGTGGGATGGGCGTGGCGTCCGTCGCCGGCGTTGAGCACGCTGATGTGGGGGGCCACGTGGCGGGCAATGAAGTGGGCGGCACCGCTGTCGGGGTGGCGCACCACGAACATGTCGCAGTGCATCGCCTCCAGGTTGCGCAGGGTGTCCAGCAGGCTTTCACCCTTGCTGGTGGCCGAAACATTGAGGTTGATGTTGAGCAGGTCCGCCGACAGCCGCTTGGCGGCCAGCTCGAAGGTGGTCCGGGTACGCGTGCTGGGTTCGAAGAACAGATTGACGATGGTCTTGCCGCGCAGCAGAGGAACCTTCTTGACGGCTCGCTGGCCAACCCCGGCAAAGGACTCGGCGATGTCGAGGATCTGCAGCAGCAAGTCCCGATTCAGCCCCTCGACGGAGAGAAAGTGCTTTAGATTACCGCTGGCGCCGAGCTGGATATTGTGTTCACCGTTCATGAGCCGTATCCGGTACCCCGACAACCCAGCGGATCAACTCCGGCCCCGGACCGCGAAGTGCCCGTAGCCCCGCGGCCGAGCCGCAGCGGACTTAGCCGCGCCCGGCGTCCGGGCCACGCATCAGCCGGCGGCCAGCCACCAAGTTCCCGCCGTGCTCCAGCCCGGTCACCGCGCACGCCCGACCCGGTCACCTCGCTCGCTGTACTTGCAAGGCCAGTGGCTCAGGCCCCGTGAGCTTGATCTGCTCCCGCGGTCCGAGCTTCATGACGGTTCCCGTCACGTCGGCCTGTATGGGCAGCTCGTGGCCGCCGCGGTCCACCAGCACCACCAGGGCAACGCTGGCCGGCCGGCCGTAGTCGAAGATCTCGTTGAGCGCCGCGCGGATTGTGCGACCGGTGTGCAGCACATCGTCCACCAGCAGAATATGGTGTCCGTCCACCTCAAAGGGAAGGTTGGAAGGCTGTACCTGCGGGTGCAGGCCGATGCGTGTGAAATCGTCACGGTAGAAGTTGATGTTCAGCTCACCCAGAGGCTCGGTAATCCCCAGCGCCTGGTGCAGATTCTGGGCAATCCAGACTCCGCCGGTACGGATCCCGATCATGAGCGGCTGCCTACGGCCCGTATGTTCCAGATGCTCGCGCAGATCCACGGCCATCCGGCCGAGCAGGGCCGGAATGTCGGCTGGGCTCGTCACGCGTCGGGGTGTTCCGTAAACCAGCCCTCCAGGATGAGCTGTGCCGCCACGGGGTCCAGGACGGAGGTATCCTCTCCCCGCTCGCGCAGCCGGGAGCACGCCGCCATCGTGGTCAGGCGCTCGTCCACCATATCCACCGGAAGCCGGTAGCGGCCGTGAAGCTGGCGGCCGAAGCGGCGCGCGGCATGGGTCATCTCCTGGTCACTCCCATCCAGGTGGTAGGGCAGCCCAACCACCAGCTTGGTAGGCTGCCAGGTGGCCATCAGGCGGCTGACGGCCTCCCAGTCGGGCTTGTTATGGCACACTCGGACCACTTCCAGCGGGCGCGCAGACCGGGTCACGGACTGGCCGACCGCGACGCCGATACGCTCGGTGCCATAGTCGAAGCCCAGCAACACGGCGGGGGCCCGCGTCATGCGTGGCCCGCCTCCCCCGACAGCCGATCGATGTCCACACCCAGTAGGGCGGCTGCCGCGTGCCAGCGCTTGTCATGCGGTAGGTCGAAAATGATGCCGGTATCGGCCGGCCCGCTCAACCAGGCATTCTCGGCCATCTCCCGTTCGAGCTGTCCCGCGCCCCACCCGGCGTAGCCCAGGGCGATGAGGGACTGTGCGGGACCCTCGCCGCGAGCCACGGCCGCCAGGATGTCCCGGGAGGTGGTGACCGCGATGTCCTCGGTAACTGGCAGCATGGCGTCCCAGCTACCTGCGGGTTTGTGTATCACGAAACCCCGCTCGCGCTGCACCGGACCGCCTTCATAGATCTGGATCCCGCTGATCCGGGGGTCCTCGGTATCCATGTCCATCTGGGAGAGAATGTCCCCCAGGTGCAGGTCCATGGGCCGGTTGATGATGATCCCCATGGCTCCGTCATCGTTGTGGGCACAGACGTAGGTGACGGTCTGATAGAAATTTGGATCCGCCAGAGTGGGCATGGCGATGAGGAACTGGTTGGTGAGGTTCGCCGTCTCGAGCATAGGGATAGTATCCGTACATCCCAAAACAGATACAAGGCCGCTCCGGGCGACCGCGCCGGCGCCGGCGCCGGCCGCCTTTTCAGCGCGCGAAGAGCTGGTTGCTGTTCAGGAACTGCCAGGTTCGCTCGAGGTGCAGGATGTCAATCTCTTTGCGGATCGACGGCGGAAAAGGGGCATACGGCGCAGCCAGGCGCACGATGCGTATTGCCGCGTCGTCCAGCACCTTGTGACCGGAGGAACGGCGCAGCACGATGTCGTCAATGCTGCCGTCGGGCTTGAGCGCGACATCCAGCAGCAGGCTGCCGGAGAGCTTCCGGCGCCGCGCCTCATCCGGGTAGTTCAGGTTGCCGACCCGCTCGACCTTGGCCCGCCAGGCCTCCATGTACGCAGCGTACTTGTACTCCCGGGTGCGTGCGTTGATGAACTTGCGGATGGGCCGCTCCGCATAGGACTTGAGCTTGCGGTCGATCTCGGCGTTGAGGCTCGCCATCTCCAGGCTGCTGGTTATCAGCGCCGCCGCGGAGATGTCTTTCTTCTTCTCGCGGTGCCGGACTCTGCGCTTGTGCTCCGGCCGGTCTACCGGCTCCACCCTGGGCCTGGGCGCCGGCTTCGGCTGCACCTTGCGCTCTGCCTTGGCCTGGGTGAGCACCGGCTTGTCCGTGACCTGCTCCTCGGGCGGCGCCGCAGCCGGCTCGGCGGGTGGTGCTACGGCCGGAACCGTCGCCTCCCTGGCCACGAAGGGCGCCGCCAGGGGCGTGGCGGGGCGCTCCGCCTTGCTGGTCTGCCCCCCGCCGTCCTGGTTCGCCTGGGCCAGATAATCAGCCTTCTGCGGCGCTTGCTCGGATTTGGTGGGCACCAGGATTATCTCCATGGTGCTGCGGCCGATCTGCGGCAGGTCGTCGGGAGAGAAGCTCACGCCCAGGATCAGGATGGCGTGGGCGATGAGCGCAAAGAAAATCGCAACGCCCAGCCGATCCGGCGGTGAGATCGTCGGCAGGGTCATGGGCATGGGCACGGCGATGGTCGCGGTGTTCATAGGCTGCGGCCGAAAGTATAGCTCATGTAAGACATTAGGTTAGATATATAACCTCCAGTGCTTTCGCAAGCAATTAGCCGGCGGGCTTGGCCGCCAGGTGGCGGGCGATCGCATCCATCAGATCGCCGGCGATGTCCAGCCCGTACAGCTTGTCCAGCTCGCGGATACAGGTGGGGCTGGTGA
>CAYWTP010000065.1:0-15348 GCA_964461215.1 uncultured Ectothiorhodospiraceae bacterium
TCCAGCAGTACCAGCAGTACACCCTCGCGCTGCGGGGTTCCCAGTGCGGGTACCGACACCCCCACCACTGCCGAGCTGTTAAGCATCGCATTGAGCTGACCGTAGGTAATCGCCTGGTCGCCGACCTCGGCGATCACAACGCTGCCGTCAGGCGCAACAACCTTGGGCTCAGCCTCCGCAGCGGAGGCGGTGGCGCCCAGGCAAACCCACAACAAGAAAACGATTCGGGTGAAAAATCTGATCATGGCTAACCTCGGGGAATGCTGCTCAGGTACGCACGAGGGCGGGATACTTGCGCACGGGGCTGTGCTTCGAATGGCGGCGGGTGATGCCTTTGAGACGCCAGAGCCGCGGGAAGAAAAGATGGAGGGGCGATAGCCCTCCCCTCCATCGGTTGTACATACCCGCCCGGACGACCGTCCGGGCGGGGGACCTTTCGCCTACCAGCCGCAGGTGCTGCCGGCCTTGGCCACGGAGACAGCCGCCCATACCTCTCGGTTGGTACGGCCCATGGCCAGGTGCTGCTTCCAGGTGAGGTTGTCGCAGCTCACCTTGGCGCCGCGGCTCTTGCCATTGGAGTGACAGGTCTTGCACACGGTGTTGAGCGCCTTTGTCGCGTCCGGCTCCCACACGCCGGGGCTGGTCTCCTTGAAGCCCGCAGGTGCACCGTTCTGCAGTGTCTCCACCTGATCCATCACGCCGCGCGGCGCCCGCCCGCGCTCGACATGCTTCTGCCACTCGACATTGCTCGGAGACACGTCGTTCCTGTAGTCGGTGTGGCAGTTCATGCACATGGAGTCGCGCGGATCGGCATCCTCCGTGAACTCGTGCTGCCACCCCACCGCGGCGTCGAAGTTGCTGACGTAGCCGGCCAGAGCCCCGCTGCCGCGGAACCACGAGGGCACTCCACTGGAGTTGACTGCATGGCAGGCACCACACTTCAGCGGACCATGCGTGCCATCCGCGTTCAGGTTGGCCGCCTGGGCGTAGCTGGTGGCATCCACGCCTGGGAAGCCCGGACCCAGATTGCGATCCGGCGCCACCGGGTACAGCCCGTGGATGGACTCGTGGCAGCCCTGGCAGGTGATGTCACGGTGACCGCGAGAGTAGCGCATCAGGCTCGCCTTGCGCGGATAGTTGAACGGCGGGAAGAAATTGATGTTGCCGCTCTGCTCCACGTAGGGCGCCGCATGGCAGTCCGCGCAGTGCGGCTCGCCCGGCGACAGCCAGTGGTCCCTGGCGTCATCGGCGGCGTTGAACGGCACCGCCACGCCGGTATCGGCCACGTTGACGAAGCCCGCAACCCCATCGAGCGCCCCGTTCTCCGGATACAGCCACTGGCTGGGATCGCTCTTGTTGTTGTTGATGGAGCTCACGCAGTCGGCCGTCGTGCACAGGCTCAGGACGTTGACGTTGAACTTGCCGTCCGGGTCGTAGCCGCTGTCCACCGGATTGCCGCCTCCATCGACCTCGATGACCGCCATCAGAGCATCGCCGTAGTGGTTGCTCCAGATGTCACGGGTGTGGTCGATGCCGTCCGGCGTGGGCGCTTTGCTGTTGTCCCTGGGATCCAGCCAGGAGATGACCGTATCCACGTTGCTGCCGATCTGCTGTGCCAGCAGCGCCAGGGTCGGAGCGGCCCGCGGATTCTTGACGCAGTTCTGGTGTACCAGATCCGCGCAGTCCTCGGCCTTCCAGATCTCCTGTGATAGCTGGGTGTGGCAGTTGGTGCACCAGATCCCGCGGTCGGCGACGTCACTTCCAGCCAGGCCTTCCTGGTTGTGGAAGACGTTGTCGGACAGCCACTGCCCCACGGCGTTCAGGTGCGAGGGCGTCTCGGCGCCATCCACGTCCTTCATGGGGTTGGAGTGCACGTCACGGCCTACGAAACAGCCACCGGCTGCGAGACGGTTGTCAGAGTCCGCGAAGAAGTTGTCGCCTCCGTAGGTGATCGGATACTCATCCAGGTTACCGTCGGAGCGGTGTGCCGGGTGACAGCCCTGGCACATGCCCTCACGGCCCAGGCCATCAGAGAACACCAGATCCCCGCCCTGGCTGACGGTGCGGTGACGGCGATGCACGGCCTCGGTGATGGGCCGGATGAGCAGCGTCCCGCCCGGATCGAAGCTGGCCGAGGTGACCGCCGCGATGACGTTATCCCCATGGCACTTCTGGCAGATCACGCTCTCGTGGCCCAGACGCGTCTCCTGCACGAAGGGCGCAGTGATCACCGTGCATCCGGGAGCCGTGGAGTCCGGATAGCAGTCGGTGAAGTGAGTACCCATGTCGTGGTCGTGCTTCGACAGGATGCTGATGGCAGCGCCCTTGAGGCGCGCGTACCAATCGGTGTCACCGGCTGCAGTATCCAGCCCGTAGTAGGCTTTCCAGAAGTCGATCTCCTCATGCACCAGCGTCGACGCATAGGTGCCCGTCCGGTTCGGCGAGTTGGTCTGGTCGAACGAGGAGTGACAGCGCTCACAGTTCGGGATGTCGATAGGCGCGGTGCCGAAGCCGATGACCGGGTGGCCGTTATCCAGCACGGGTGTGCCTACACCCTGCGGCGCGTTGGGATCGTAGTTGTGCAGCTGCGCCTTCATCGCCACGTACGGCCGTACGGAGTCCTCGTCCACCAAGCCGGGATCGGTGAAGAAGTCCAGCGTGTCCTCGAACGGCGTCAGGGGCAGACCCAGGGCCTCCCAGATCCGCGGCGAGGTCAGGGTGATGGGCAGATCCTCCAGCACCTTCATCTGCGTGTAGACGACGGTGCCCGTGTCACCCGAGAAGGTCAGCAGGTTACCCTTCGACAGACCGTTGCAGGTATTGGGGCCAACCGACGGATCCGAGGGATCGAAGCCGGGAGACTGTGGATCGGCATGAGTCCTGGTCACCGGGCCCAGAGGATGCAACGCCGGGCCGCAGTCCGCCGGCACCGGGATGTCGACCCCCAGGAACAGCTTGTCGGAGTCCTTACCCGGGGGCGACTTCTTACTGCCGTCCAGGTCCGTGTAGATATACAGGTGGTTCAGCCAGCCGTTGGCGTAGCCGCCCGGATCGAAGGTGCCGTCACCGATATAGGAGTTGTGGTAGCCCTCACGATCTCCAGTGACCAGGCTGCCCGTGACCGGATCCCTTGCCGTCACGTCGTAGATGGTGTTCCACATGAACATCGAGTTCAGCTCTTGGGCGCTGATCAGCCGGCTGGTCTGCGGCTTGCCGCGGCCGTCGTTGCGCGGCTGGGCCTCGTGCCAGTAGGTCAGCACGTACTTCTTGAAGTTGCCGTTGGCGTCCAGCTCCGGATCGCGCAGCACGGTCTCACGGCCCAGTGCATCCTTGTTCTGGTTGGGATCGCCTTCGAGCAGCTTGGGGAAGTCCTCGCTGTTGGTGCCCTTGTCGGTCTTGACCACCTGGGCCAGGATCGAGTTGTAGGGCGGCAGTATGCAGCAGTAAGCGAACTCGAAGCCCGTGCAGTGCATGCCCAGCTCGTAGTTCATCAGGATGTTGAACTGGTTCTGGGTGCCGGGCGCCTTGACGTCCAGGCTGGTCTCCATGTTCAGATGCACCGTGGCAATCGCGGTGCCGCCACGGCCGTCGCTGATCCGGTACTGGAAGCTGTCGCTGCCCGGGGTGTTGCTGTTGGGTTCGTAGCTGAAGGAGCCGTCGGCGTTCACGGTTACCCAGCCGTTTGCCGCCCCGGTGTACAGCTCGGCGCTCAGCGCGTCGCCGTCACTATCGCTGTCGTGCAGCAGCACGCCGGGCGCCGGCACGTTGATGGCGCCGTCGCGGTCGACTATCGCCGTATCAATGGCGAAGGTGTCATCCCCAGCGGTCGGCGGGTTGTTGGCGGCGATGGTCGCGGTGGTACCGGCGGCGCTGGTCGCACCATCGTTATCCGTGACCGTCAGGCTGACATTGAAGCTGCCGGGCGCCGTATAGGTATGGCTGGGGGTCGCCCCGCTGCCATGGGCGCTGCCGTCACCGAAGTCCCAGTCATAGGACACGATGCTGCCGTCGGGATCGTGCGAGCCCGAGCCATCGAAGGCCAAGGGCACATGGGTCCCGCCATTGTAGGCCCCTCCGGGATCGGACACCGGCGGCTGATTCGCTGGCGGTGGCGGTGGCTGCGGCGCGCAGTCGGCGGGAGCATTGGCGACATCCAGCTCGGCGGTGGCACCACCGGACTGCTCGGCGTGCACCCGGCAGGGCACCGGGCTAGGATTCTTGCTCGCAACCTTCCACTTATCCTTGTTGTTGACCGTGTCGTTGCCCAGGATCTGGCTCAGATCAAACGCGTTGGCCACGGCCACGGCCGCGCCGTTGGTGCCGGTGCCTTTGACCACCAGCTTGTTCTTGCTGGCGTTCCACTGCGCGCTGGTGATGTCGAAAGGCTTGGCAAGGGCAGGCCCCGCCAGGACCGTCAAGCCGATACCCACGGCGAGCAGCTTATACAGCCCCCGCCGTCCTCGTCTTACATATGACTGGTGCATGTTCTTCACTCCTCCAAATTCGAATTCCGATTCAGGCGCTTAAACCAGGTAGGCCGACGCAGCCGGGGACCACCCCACCTCTGTTCGGGCGGTCGCCGCCCCTGGGAGGTGGGGCGCCGTGTCGGGCACGGCGCCCCCCGTTGCGTTTGCCGGATGGCGGCTCTAGGGCCGAATCATGTATCCAGGTGCCCCGCCCATATCGATGAACGAGTCGTAGATCGTCTGGATCACGTACTTGTGGTTATGGATGCCGCTGCCCGGATCCTGGGCACAGTGATAGTTGTACGCTGCCTCCAGCAGCGGCTTGTCGAAGGTCGAGTACGACCCGAGCGCCTCCGGCGTGCAGCCCGGATCCGACATGTAGCAGCTCGCCTGGAAGAAGTACGGATAGCCGCCGGGCGTGTACGTGATCGGGTCCAGACCATTGGCCTTGGCGTAGGCATTCATCTGCACGAGGAGCCGCGCCTGGATGCCGTCGATCTCGTGGCGGAAGCTCTCCTTCTTGCCGTCGCCGTCATAGTCCACGTTGCCGGTCGGGATGAGGTCGGGCTCGCCCAGATCCTTGAAGCTGGTCAGCGTACCGCCCTGCTCGTTGGAATGGCACTGCTGGCAATCCTCGACGCTGGGGAAGAAGTCATGATCCTTCTTGATCCCACCGGTCTGCGGATCCTCGGTGTTCATATGACACTGGATGCAGTTCTGACGGTGGACCTGCTCGTGGCCGATGAACCCGTTCTTCCCGGCATAGGTCTTGCCCGGATACTCGTAGCCTGCCGTCACCTCCGAGCCGAAGAAGATCGCGGCCTCGGCGAAGTAGTGGCGGTTGATGAAGCGGTAGTAGCCGTTGCCGCCGGGGCTTGCATTCACCACCGACAGCCCGGACTCACGGCCCTGGTGGCACTGCATGCAGATGTTGCTGGAGTCACCCAGGGTCTTCACCGCACCCGAGGGGAACACCACCTGCTGCAGCTTGCCGGCCTGGAACACCGTCTCGCCGCCGCCGTTCTCCTCGTGGCAGGTGTTGCAGTTCAGCACCCGCGGGTAGGAGGCCGACTGGGCCGTGACGGCATTGAAGTCGGGCAGGCCGCCGCCGGCGCTGCTGTCGGCCAGCTGCTTGAAGCCACCCTGGGAGTGGCAGCGGGCACAGCTCGAAGACACCTCGCCCTCCCCGTTCCAGTGGTTGAACGGCTCGCCATAGCCGTCGGCATGGCCGGACATGGCCCACTGGGTCACGATGTTGTCCGACCCGCTGGCCGGATCGTGGGCATGGCAGCTGGTGCAGGAGTTGGGCATGGGGCCGATCTTGAAGCCGTCGATCAGCTCGAAGTCGGTCCACTCGAACTCCGCCGGCTGCATCACGAAGCCGGGCCAGATGGGCTCGAAGACGTGACCGGCGGTATCACCTTCAATCGCCGACTTGCCGGTCGGAGGCATGTGGCAGCTTATGCAGCGGGTCTGGAAGCCCACGTCCATGAAGGCGCGGCCCTTCACATGCGCACGCACCACGGTGGTGATGTTCGATGAGCCGTCGATCAGTTCCTGCTGCGTCAGGCCGGCGAAATCACCGTGGGTGGCATGGCAGGACAGGCACAGGTTGTTGCGCTGCTGGCTGCGGTCGCTGAGCGGATCAGGGACCGGCACGCCCTCGTTCTCGGTCACGATCATGTACGGGTTGCCGGTCTCGTGGACGTCGTGGCAGACGAAGCACGGATGGTCGTAGCTCTTGTCGGCCGCATGGGGACCGTTGCTGTGATCGGTGCCCTGATTGCCGGAGATGGCAGAGGCGAGGAACTCGTCGGCGCCCACATCGATCAAGCCGTTGCCGTTCTCGTCGTGGAAGCCCCAGTAGTCACTGGGATTCTGGGAGATGGTGAAGAAGTCCCGCAGATCCTGGTCCCTGGGATTGAACAGAACCGGCTTGCCGCTGCCGTCGTCCTTGCTGGGATACAGCAGCGCGCCGTCGCCGCTGCCGTACATGCCGGTGCCCTGCCGGTGGCACTGGTAGCACACGGCGTTCTGGGCGACCAGGTTATCCACGGTGTTGATACTGCCGTCACCGTTCAGATCCGTCGTCGCCACCAGGGTCTCAGGATTGACGATGGTGGCCTTCTTCAGCGCCACGGTGGGCGCAGCGACGTGGTCGCTGCCCGGACCATGGCAGGCCTCGCAGGCCACGTTCAGGTCGGCGAAGCTCATGGTCCAGAAGCCGTTGTTGTTGAGCTTGACCTCAACGCCGGTGGAGTGGCACCCCGCGCAGCGACGCTCGTAGGCGGTAACGGCACTCTTGACGCCGGTCTTGGCGATGGGCTCGTTGTTCTGGTCGTACCACTCGGAGGTGTTGTAGGGGACGTACTCGCCGGTCTTGGCGTTGAACTGGATGGGAAGCAGGTAGTGGCTGGCACCGATCTTGGTGAGGTAGAGCTGCTTGTACTGCGCCTCGGAGTCCAGGATCAGGCCGTTGCCGTCGGCATCCGCCACCGTGGGGCTCTGCACCGCCGAGCCGCCGAGGGTGTACGCGATCGAGTACTTGGTGCTCCCGATCTTCACGAACGGCCCCAGCTTCTTGTTCTTGCCCAGCTTCGGCGCATTGTCGCCGAAGGCGGTGAAGGCATCGCCACCTGGCAGGTTGCGAATGTCCTGCTTCGGGCCGTCGAAGAAATCCGAGTGCCCCGAGTTGTCGCCGTCGTTGATGTAGCTCGTTTCCTCAGATCCGTCGCGCAGGATCTGGGCGTGAGCTGTCTGGGACCAAGTCTCGTGCTTGCCCAGGTGGCAGGTGCCGCAGACTGCCGAGCCCACGTAGGTGGGACCCGCCGCTGCTTTCTTGGCTAGCGCCTCACCCGGTGCGGTGAGGGCAGTGACGATAAGACAAACGTAGAGTGCCGGCAGCCAGCCGGTTCGTAAACGGTTCATGGACTCCTCCTCCAACCTACAGCTCACCCAAGTCAACCTCGTGCTTCCCTTACGGCGACGCCGCAAGAAAACGAGACCTATCACGGTCACGAGGCCGTTTCTGGCAGGACACATTAGTGATTACGGTGCCGCTCTATGTTTGATCTTGCTTGGCGGCACTTCTATTGCCCGCGGGGCCTGGCTGGCAGCTTGGCCTGTGGATGGCCGATGCGTGCTGCCGCTTATCGTTGTGTTCGGGCAGCGATACCCTCGCGAGCTAGGTACAGTTTTAGTGGGAGAAGCTTCCGTTGTCAACCGCCTAGTGCAACAAACCCCGTGCGCCTGACAACCTGGCAGAAAGATCGTCAAGAAGTCGTTAATAACCCCTCAGAGATCGCTAATACACTAATCCTCTTGGCGGCGGGAGTCCTGATCGCTCGGTGCTCAAGCAGCCTTTGGGGACCGCACGGGAGAGTCATTGAGGTTACAATTAAGACAGCTTTGCGGGATGGCTGTCCGTAGGCGCGGCGCGATGGGGAGAGACCGGCATGTTCTTTCGTGACGATAAGGTGGCCATGCTGAAGGCCCGCATCGAAGAGCTGGAGGCAGAGAATCAGCGGCTGCGCGAAGCACTCGAATTCTACGCAGACGCGGACAACTGGGAGAAGTCGCATAAGTACCGGGACGCCGACGACGCCACGGTGTTTGTGGACAACAGCGTCACGGTGATCATGGACGACAGAGGCCGCCACGCCCAGCAGGCGCTTAAGGGTGATTGACGGCATCCGTGATCCGGGTCATGGCGCTGGCGGCCTGACCTGACATCGGTGCGATTGACGGGTCCGCGGCTTACAGCGCCGGGATTTGATCGCGGAGCTGGGGCCACTGTTCGAGCTTGCGGTGCCGCAGCCGGTCCATCCACTGCGCCGCCGCCTGCGCCCTGTCATCGGCCCCCAGCGCGGCGTTCAGCGTGCGCAGCTTCTCGAGCACCGCCAGGCTGCCATCCCGGTCGAGGATCCAAAGCCGGATCGCCAGTGCCCGCTTGAGCCTGTCGCGGGCGATCTCGCGTTCGCCCTGCTCCTCGGCCAGGGCAGCCCACTCCACCAGGGTGGCGGCGATCCCCGGACGGTAGGCGGCCGCGGCATACAGGGCGTGGGCACTGTACAGCAAGGCGTCCGCGGCACCATAGTGGGACTGGCGGCGGGCCAGCTCGGCCTGGAAGCGCGCCAGGCGCGCCCGCAACAAAGGCGCCTCCCCGCTCTTCTCGATGGCGTGGGCGAGGCGCGTGGTCCAGGCCTCGGCAGACGCCTGATCTTCCTCGAAGGCCAGCCGGGTGCGGTCGGCCAGGGCCGCCAGGGCGATGCGGTCCGGCGGGACATCGGGCGCTTCGCCGCCTCCCCCTGGCAGCAGCGGCGCAAGCAGTTTCTCGGCACCACGGCGATCCCCCTCGCGTGTGGCAAGGCCGGCCTCCAGCAGGCGCAGCCGCCGCGCATAAGTATCGGCCCGGCTGCGTTCCAGCAGCGCACGCGCGGCTCGCAGCTCGTCCCGGACCGCATCCAGCCGCCCCAGCGCCATCGCCACCTCGGCCAGGTTCATCCGCGCCCGCAGCACGCCGGCGGAATCGTCCACACCCTGGAACCGCACCAGCGCCTTGCGGAACAGAGCGGCCGCGCCCGGGTAATTGCTGTCGGCAAACGCCTCCACGCCCTGCTCCAGCAGCCTGTCGCCCTCGCGGTACACCAGGGGCCGCGGGTCCGGGGCGCTCACGCAGCCTGCAAGCCATGCCGCTGCCACCAGCACCGCCAGCTTATTCATCGACGGGCTGCGGAGCGATCAAGGTGCCGGCAGGGCGGCGGCCCGCGGCGGTGGACAGGGGCCAGATCCGCTGGGCGCTGTTGAGGATGGTGTTGGCCTGGTCCAGCAGCAGCTTCATGCGGGTCACGAGATCGGGCAGCTGCTGCATCTCGGTGTTGAGAGTGGCCAGCACCACGTTGACCTGGACCGCGGCCGTGCGCACCTCCTGGATCACATCCGGCAGGTGGCGGGTGGCCTCGCGGGTGGTGTGGCCGATAGCGCCGGCATCGGCAATAACGGGTTGCAGCTCCTTGAGCCGTGCATCGGCACTGGCCAGAGCCGCCTGCGCCGCCAGCAGGGTTGGCGCAAGGGCCGCGATGCCGGCCTTGGTGTCCCGAGCCAGCGCTTCGTCGGCCACCAGCGCCCCCACGGTGCCCCGACCCTTCCGCACCCCCTGTACCAGCTTGCTCAACCCGGCGCTGACCCTGGCCACCTCCTCAATCGTGCCGGACACGCGCTCGGGCTTCACTGCCCCGGCGATGGCCGAGAAGTCCTTGATGGTCTGCTGCAGGTTGGCCAGCACCGGCTCCGCCTTGGCCATCAGGTCGTTCAACGAGGGGACCGACTGCACCGTGATGTGCGCCCCGGCGGCAAGCAGGGGCTGGTCCGCGCTGCCCGGGTCAATCTCGATGCTGGACTTGCCCAGGATTGACAGCCCTCCCAGCGCGCCCTTAGCGTCCGCGTGCAGGCGCTGGCGGAAACGCTGCGAAAGCCGCATGGTCACCACGACCTGATTGCTCTCGTCGATCGACAAGGCCGTCACCTTACCGACACGAATCCCCAGCAGGCGCACCTGGGTGCCGACCTCCACCCCCTGCGCGCTGGGCAGATGGCCGTACACGGTGAAGGTGTTCTCGAAAAGCTCCCGGGTCTTGTCGCTGGCCAGAAGCGCGCCGATCAATACGCCCAGTGTCAGCAGCACGAACAGCCCGACCAGCCGCTCCTGATAGGAATAGCCGGCCCGGTGGGTGTAGTTGATCCCGACGGGAGCGCCTGACTTGGCCATTGCTCTATCCTGCCTGGCGAAGCATGCCCAGGAACCGGGTGACCTCCGGAAACCCGCTGCGGCGCAGGGCCGCCAGGTCGTCGAACGCTGAGACTCGGCCGCGCGATACAAACAGTATGCGCGCCCCGTGCTCCTCGGCGTAGCTCAGCTCCTCGGTCGCCATCACCAGGGCCAGTCCGGGGGCACACATGCGCCGCCGAAGCAGCTCGTTGAGCTCGGCGGCCGCCAGCATGTCCAGCGACCGGAAGGGATTGTCCAGGAACAGCACCCTGGGCTCCAGCAGCAGGACCCGTGCCACCGCCAATTTGCGCCGCTGAATCTCGCGCATGTAGGCGGGCAGCACGCCGGTATAGCCACGCCCGCCGATGGTCTGCAGCAACGCCTCGGCGGCCGCGTGAATCCGAGCCGGGTCACCCTTGCGGTGATAAAGAGCGGGTAGCATCACGTTCTCCAGCCCGTCCAGGTTGGACAGCAGCGCCGTCGCTGGTCCGAGGTAACCCACCTCCGCGCGCAGGCCGCGCCAGGCCTGTCGGTCGATGGTCCCCAGGTCCCGGCCCAGCAGGCGCAGGCTCCCGGCCGCTGGCGGGTCGATGCCGGCCAGGGCCCGCAGATAGTGGCTCTTGCCGCTGCTGTCCGGCCCCACCACACAGGTCAAGCTGTCATCGTAGATATCCAGGTCCAGAGTGTCGGAGATGTAGTCCGTGGCGGCGAACCGGGGGATCAGCGCCCGCGCCTGCACCAGTGGCTCGCCTACGTCCATCGGCTAGCCCGCATATCTCACCAGGTATCGCGGATCCTGGCGCCGCACAGGTGCGTCTGAACGCCGCTCTGGAGCGAAATTCATAGCTGTAGCTATGGGTTGAGTGAAGAGCAAGTCCAGGCGTGCCTGGTCAAGCCAGGGTCGCGATAGGCGCCGGACCGTAGACAGTCTATCATGCATACCCACCAACCAAGTTTACGAATTTCACCGCCAGCTCAGTAGCCTACGTCGGTCCGGTGCCGGCCTGGTGAGATATGCGGGCTACAGCACCGCCGCCATTACGCCATCGACCAGGAATACCAGCAGCAGGCCGTTGACGATGGCCCGCTGCATCTGCTTGGGCACCTCCGTGGGTGATTGCTCGGCCTGCAATCCGCAGTAGCTGGCGGTGGCGCCGATGGCCGCCCCGAACAGCAGGTTCTTCACCGTAAAGCCCAGCACCTCCGCCGGACCGAACACCGTGGCCAGGGAGTGCAGGTAGGTGAAGTAGCTCGAGGAGATGAACACCCCGGCCAGGAGCACCCCGCCGACCAGCGCTACCAGGGTGAAATACACCGCGAGCCCGAGCTGGGCCACGGTGGTGCCGAGGATGCGCGGGGCCACGGCGTACTCATGAATGTCCACGCCCAGCAGCTCCAGGGCCTCCACTTCGCCATGCTGCTTCATGTTGGCCAGATCCACGGCAATGGCCGCGCCGGAGCGGCTGATCAGAATGATGGCGGTGATCAACGGACCCAGCTCCAGGGCCACCAGATCCACCAGCACGCGCAGGGTGTACTCGCCACTGATGACGCCCAGCAGGCCAATCAGCCGGTAGGTAACCACCAGGCCGGTGGCCAGCCCCAGCACGCCGAGCAGAAACAGGGCGTCGACGCCGGAGAAGACGAGCTGCGGGATCAGCGGCGAGTAGCCTGCACGGCGGCCACGGCGGCCCTCGGCCAGCCAGCGCAGCAAAGAACTCGAAGCGAAGACCGTCAGATCCAGCACGAAGGCCACGCTGCGCATGGCGACCCGGCCGGTACGGCCCAGTATCGCGTTGGCGGTCGCTGCCAGGGACATGCTCATCGGGGAGCCCAGGTCATTCAGGGATGGTCCCCGGCAATCCGTAAGCCCCTTCGGACCGGGAAAGGCGGCGGGAACCGCACCCCCCAAAGTATTGCACAAAAAAGCGGCGCTCCCGGCTGTGCTGAGCCGGGAGCGCCGAAAACCCGGGTCGGGATATCGCGTTACTTCACGGCCGGCAGTGCGCCGTCCTCAGTGCCGATGTAGCCGATGGCGGTCTTCAGCTTGTTGCCCCAGTTGGCATCGAGAAGCTGATTCACCGTGTCCCAGTCCGGATCGTGGCTGCCGTTCTCGCCCGGGTGCTGGAAGTTGCCCATGATATAGGCGAAGCCATTGTAGTTATCCACCGCCTGCAGGCCGGTGGCCTCCGCGCCCATGGGCACCGACAGGATGCGGGACAGCTTGCGGGTGTCCACGTCGTAGGCCCAGACATAGTTGTTGTTGCGGTAGCCGGTGTCCTCGCCGATGAACAGCGTGCGCATCCCGGAGGAATACTTCAGGTTATCGCCGTCGCAGATCTTGTCCTGGGGGCAGTAGTTTCCGTCGGTGGCACTGCCGTCATAGCTGCCCAGCAGCTTGGGGATGCTGGCCATGGTGGTGGCCACATAGGCGGACCAGATGAGGTGGCCCTCAGAGTCCTTCACCCTGCCCTTGAGGCTCAGCTCGTAAACTGCGCCGCCCTTGTTCTTCGCCAGCTGGATATCACCGCTGGTGTCGCTCATGCCGTTTTCAACCCGCGACATGACGATGTAGGCCTTCTTGTCCTCGGCGTTGTGGGTGACGCCTTCCATTTTGTTGAACTCGGTGGTGGCGCCCAGAAGGGCAGCATAGCGGCGGGTTTCCAAGAAGGCCGCGGCCTTCTCCATGCCCGGAATCAGACGCAGCCACTCGGTGCCCATATAGGTCTGGACCTTGGTGTAGGAGGCGTCACTGGGATCGTCGTTGCTGACGTCGAAGATGTCGCTGAACTTGATGCCAGCGTCCGCCAGCGCCTTGATCTCCCCGTCGCTGGCGTGGCCCAGCTTGATCCACTGCAGATCGGCGGCGCCGCCGTCGGTGCCGACGGGGCTGGTCTGCATCCACTTGCCGGCGTACAGGGTGCCGCGCGAGAGATCGCCGGCGCGGTCGGCCACGAACATGAACAGGCCGGTGAAGGCACCGTCGTCACCCATGTAGACCGTGCGGCCATCCGGCTGCACATCGGCCAGCTCGCGGGCGAAGCGGCCCAGGGCATAGTGCATCTCGACTTCGGTGCTGCCGTTGCGCTTCACCTGCACCTCGGGCACCAGGCCGTAGTTGTAGGCGTTGGCCGTGGCGGGATCGCCGAAGAAATAGCTGCTGAAGCTGTCAATGTCGGTCGTGTCTTGGTTGCCCGCGGCGGCGGGAATGCCCTCGCGCGTCTTGGCGTCAGGCTCGTACTCCTCGGAGCCGAGATGGGTGTTCCAGGGCGACAGGGAGGCGGCGCAGGGGATCCACAGGCCGTTCAGATCGGCAAAGCTGATGTTCCGGTAGTCGGTCACCTCGAGGGCACCGGAGCGCTTGTCCTGGTCGATCTTGGCCAAACTCATGGTGGCCGGCAGCTTGCTCCAGTAATCTTGACCCGGCTGCAACGGCGGCAGGCCAGTCGTCAGGCCGCGGTACTCATAGTGCGTCACCAAGGCCAGGGGGTTGCTCCTCCAGGGATCGGGGGAGCGCAAGCCCGGCACGATCATCAGGGAGTTACCGTCCGGGGCGTCGGAGGTGATCTGCGTTCCCTCAAGCTCCTCGCTGAGGTTGGGGTACAGGATAGGGTCGTCATTCACGTTGTACAGACCGCCGACCACCTGACCTTTGATGACGTCGGTGGTGGCCATCAGCTGGTGGTACTTGAGATCGAAGGTCCTGGATTTCCCATTGCGGTAGGTGACCTTCATCTGCGCTGTGGTGTAGACGTCAGCCTTCTGCTCCGGGGTACTGGGGGCGTCCATACCGATGAACTCCACCGAGGCGACTTTGGATTTCTGCCACCCCTTGAACCGGTGATGATCACCGTGAGCCCGGCTGGCAGGGGCGATGCTGGACAGGACGAGTGCGGCGGAGATCGCCACGGCGACGGGTTTCAACTTCATGAGGCCTCCCATATCGGACGGATTTCAGGGAGGCGCATGCTGGCATGGCTTCGTTACAGCAAAGGACACAGATTCATGACAACCAAGTGTCAGAGTCCGTACTTCTTGAGCTTGTACCACAGAGAGCGTTCGCTGATCTCCAGCAGGCGGGTTGCCGCCGACTTGTTGTTCCCGGTGCGCCGCAGGGCCTCCCCGATGAGGCGCTGCTCCAGAGCCTCCACCTGGGCCTGGAGGGCAAGCCGCTCGGACGCCGGGACGGCATCGCCGGTCGATGGAGCCGGAGCAGATGCGCACATCTCCGGCGGCAGCTGCTCGGGCGTTACGGTGTCGCTGCGCGACAGGACTGCGGTGCGCTCCATCAGGTTCTGCAGCTCGCGGATGTTTCCGGGCCAGCGGTGGCGGTGGAGCTGCTCCAGGGTTTCCGGGGTCAGCCGAGGTGGGCGGCGGCCAAGCTCACGGCTGTACCTTTCCAGGAAATGCCCGGCCAGCAAGCCCACGTCGGCGCGCCGCTCCCGCAATGGCGGTACGTCGACCCGCACCACATTGAGGCGGTAATAGAGATCCTGGCGCAGGCGGCCCTCGGCCACCGCCTGCTGCGGATCCCGGTTGGTGGCGGCCACCACCCGCAGGTCGACCTGAATGGGCTTGTGGGTCCCCAGGCGTTCGACCGCGCTCTCCTGCAGCACCCGCAGGAGCTTGCCCTGCAGCGCAAGGGGCGTCTCGGTGACTTCATCCAAGAACACCGTTCCACCGCTGGCCGCCTCGAAGCGTCCCATCCGGTCCCGGTCGGCGCCGGTGAAGGCGCCCTTGCGGAAGCCGAACAGCTCACTCTCCAGCAGCTCCCCGGGGATGGCCGCACAGTTGATGGCCACGAACAGCCCCGTGCGCCCGGATTCCTGGTGGATGGCGCGCGCCACCAGCTCCTTGCCGGTGCCGGTCTCGCCCACGACGAACACGCTCGAGCGTGCCGGCGCCACCTGCCCGATGAGCTGATAGAGACGGAGCATGGCCTCGCTCCGGCCCACGAACTCACCCCAGCCGCGGTCCACTTCATCGCGCAGAAAGCGGTTCTCGCGCTGCACCACCCCCATGGCCAGGGCACGGGTCACGGCCAGCTCGACGGTGGACATCTCGAAGGGACGGATGATGTAGTCCACCGCGCCCAGCTTCATGGCCTCCACCGCG
>CAYWTP010000066.1:0-15299 GCA_964461215.1 uncultured Ectothiorhodospiraceae bacterium
CCGTCTCTGAGGCTGCGTCGGCGAGCATCATGGTCAGCTCGGGCACGCGGCGGCAGTGCCCGCCGGTATAGGGCGACTTGTCGTCGATGGCCCCGGCGATGAGCTCGATGAAGGACTCGAACAGCAGCCGCTGGTCGTCGATGAGGCGCTTGTTGGTCAGGGCCACCGCGGCCTGGGAGGCCAGGGACTCCACCAGCTGCTGGTCTTCCACCGAGAAGGGGATGACTTCAGTGGCACCATCGTCCCGGGCGTTGATGAGCTGCAGCACGCCGATGATCTCGTTCTCATGGTTGCGCATGGGCACCGTGAGAAAGGACTTGGAGCGGTACCCCATCTTATGATCAAAGGCACGGGTGCCCGAGAAGTCGAAGGCCTCGGCCTCGTAGGCATCCGGGATGTTCACCGTGACCCCTTCCACCGCCGCGTACGGGGCCACCATGTGGTGATTGGGCTGCCTCTGCTCGTCATACAGGGGCAGCGGCAGGAAGGTAATGGGATTACCGCTGCTCCCGCCCAGATGAATGCGCAAGGAGCCGGTCAGCATGATCTCGAACCGCAGGTGGTCATCCTCGGTACGCAGGTACAGGGTGCCACCATCGGCGTTGGTCAGTGCCTTCGCGCTCTCCAGGATGCGCTCCAGCAGCCGGCCGTTGTCCTTCTCCGCGGACAGAGCAACGCCAATGTCGTTCAGACGCTGGAGACGCTGCAGGAGACTGGAAGTGGAGGAATCCATTGCCGGTGCACGCACGAGGTCGGCTGGGTCACCAAGATCATACACGAGTGTAGCAGCCGGCCTTGGCTTTCCAAAGCACGCTTGAGGGGTGAGGCTTGGGGCCCGCGGCGCTGGACCGACGCCGGAAACTGGCTGCAATTGGCGCCCGTGCCCTTATAATCCCGATGCGGTCGCATTGCCCAGGCTACCACGCGTCGTAGCGGTGCGCTGACCGCGGCTGACAGAAACGCTAGAACCAGCGCAGATCGCCTTCCACGCAGCAGCCATGTACGAAAAGCATTTCGGCCTCACGGCACCGCCCTTCACCATCGCGCCCGATCCGCGCTATCTGTTCATGAGCGAGCAGCATCGGGAGGCCCTGGCCCATCTGGTGTACGGGATCCGCCACGGCGGCTTCGTACTTCTCACGGGCGAGGTGGGAACCGGCAAGACGACGGTCTGCCGGGGCCTGCTGGCACGCGTGCCCGAGTCAACCGACGTGGCCCTGGTGCTCAATCCGCGGCTCACGGCCCCGGAGCTTCTGGCCACGATCTGCGACGAGCTTGGCATCGGCTATCCCTCCGGAAATACCAGTGCCAAGTTATTTGTCGACGGCCTCAACGCCTACTTGCTCAAGGCCAATGCCCAGGGGCGCAGCACGGTGCTGATCATCGACGAGGCCCAGAACCTGAGCGCCGACGTGCTTGAGCAGATGCGCCTGCTCACCAACCTGGAGACCAACGAGCGCAAGCTCCTGCAGATCATCATGGTGGGCCAGCCCGAGCTCAGCGCCATGCTGGCCAGGCCCGAGCTGCGCCAGCTGGCGCAACGGGTCACGGCCCGCTACCACATCGGCCGCCTGTCGCGCCGGGACACGAGCGATTACATCGCGCACCGACTCGGGATCGCGGGCGCCACCCGGACTCTGTTCCCGCCGGCCGCGCTGCGCCAAGTCTATGGCCGCAGCGGTGGGATCCCGCGCCTCATCAACACCATCTGCGACCGGGCACTGTTGGGTGCGTACGTCACCGGTGCGGACGCGGTCACTCGCGGGATCGTGGCAAGAGCGGCATCCGAGGTCCTGGGAACGCCGATCTCCCGGTGGCGTTTTCCCGCCCGCGTGAGCGTCGGATTGGTGTTGACCGGCGGCGCGGCCCTGGCGGCCGGCTACTATCACTTCGACCGCCACCTGACGTCCTCACGCCCGGCCACCCCGGTGGCGGCGCACCAATCCACGCCGGCCCCTGCGCCCGCCGCGGCCTTGTCCCTGGCATCGCAGTCGGCCTTGTCCCTCAGACTGACCGACGCGGCGCCGGTACCCAGAGCCGAGCAGGATGCCGCGGCGGCAGCAAAGCCGTTGGACGCGGGGCAAGGGCTTGACTGGCCGCCGGCAGTGCCGCGTGAAAGCAGCGGCATGCTGGCCTATCAGGCATTGTTCGAGCGCTGGGGCGGGACATATCGGCCCCAGGACTCGCGCACCGCCTGCGAGCAGGCTGCCGCGATCGGCCTCGCATGCTTGTACGAGCGCGGGAACCTCGGCAGCCTGCGCCGTTACGACCGGCCTGCAGTGCTCACTCTGCACGCCGGCGACGGCACGCCGCGATTCGCCACCTTGCTCGGCCTGTCTGCTTCCACTGGGACAGTGGTCATTGCCGGCCAGCACCGTGAAGTCCCGATCACCGCCCTGGAGACGGCCTGGCAAGGTCAATACACCTTGCTATGGCGCCCGCCGCCCGGCTACCAGAAGGCCTTCGGCGCGAGTGTGGGCGGCCCGCTGGGGCACTGGCTGCAAGCCCACCTGGCACGGCTGCCTGAGGGGGGGGCGGGAGACATGGCCACGCGCGTGATGCAATTCCAGGCCCGGAACGGGCTGATTCAGGACGGGATCCTGGGTCCGCGTACCCTCATCGAGCTCAGCACCGCCACCGAGCCCCAGGTACCGCGGCTGACACGCGGGCGGCAGGGCGGATAAGCATGTCATATATACTCGAGGCCCTGAGAAAGTCCGAGGAGGAGCGGCAGCGTGGAGAGGTCCCGGATCTGTTCACGCCTGCCCCGGCCCCACGCGGCCGCCCGCATCCGCGCTCGCCCTACGTGATCACCGGCTTGATCCTGTTTCTCGGATTGGCCGCGCTGCTGGCGTGGATGCGGCCCTGGCAGCCGCTCGGACCGGCGTCGCAGTCTTTACCGGCGCCGACTGCGGCCGCCGTCGCGCCCGAGACTCGAGCCGCGCCGGCTCCCGAACGTCCCGCGGTCGCGATGATGGCCGTTCCAGGTCCGCCGGCGCACGCCGGGATCGCCAGGAGCCCCGCCCCGGCTGCGGTGACCGAGGCACCCGCCGCGGTAACGCCGGCCGGAGACGGGGTACCAGCATACGCCGCCCTCGCTCTCGTCCCACCTGCCCCACCTCAGCCGCCCGCGGCGGATAGCGGGCGGCCCGTGTCCGAGCAGCCATCTGCGACGCTCCCGGCATCGTCGCCGCGCCCGCTTGTCACGGTGAGTCCCACGACTACCCCCACGCCGCAGGCAGAACCGACTACGGCACCCGGGGCAAATGGGTCGGCCGGACAGCAGGATGCCTCCGCAGAGCCGCCCCTGCAACGTGCCCTCCAGCAAGCACTTGCCAGGCACGGGGCGGCCACCCTGGCGCCGGCGTCGGCGGACGAGGCCGCAGCCGCAGCGGTCACGCCCCCGGCGCAGGAGCCGGGCGTGCCGGGTATCTACTCTCTGCCGGCAGCAGTGCGGGCAACGCTGCCTGACATCGCCTTCTCGGTCCACGTGTACGCCGAGCAGCCCGCGGCCAGACGGGTGCGGGTAAACGGCACCATGCTGGGCGAAGGCGACGCCATCTCAGGGGATCTGCGGATCAGCGCAATCACCCGCCACGGCGTGGTCCTGGAAACCCACGGGCAACGCTTCCGGATGGGGCTCGACGAGAGCTGGCAGGCGCACTAGTTCTACTTTGTCAAATTGACCGCCGCCCCGGCTTGAGAGGGGGTCCGGAGATGACAAGGTAGAGCTAGAAGCAGCGCACGGCGCCGTGGCCTGACCGCACACCAATGCGACCGAGAGAGAAGCGCACAATGAAGCTGCTGATGATCTACGCCGACCGCTTCGCCTACCGGGCCGCGGTGAAGAACCTGGAGCAGGAGGGGGGCGGCGAGCCCGGCGCCGCGGAAGGCGCAGTGGTGGCCTTCATTCATGCCGAAGAGGCGGACCAGGAGGATCCGGGGGGCGTTGAAACCAAGCTGGTCAAGAACCTCAAGTGGGCTGCGCGCAAGAACGATTCGAATCGGATCGTTCTTCACTCTTTTGCCCACCTGGCCGAAACAAAAGCATCTCCAGAGCTTACCCTTGCCCTTCTGGACGGTGCCCAGGCCCGGCTCGATGCGGCCGGCTACCAGACCTCGCAGACACCGTTCGGTTGGTTCCTGGACCTGGAGCTGTCCGCACCGGGCAGGTCGCTGGCGCGGATCTTCAAGAGCTTCTGACCGGCACCGTCCAAGGAGAACACCATGTTCCGCATGCTGACCGGTTCCAGCGCCGACCTCGTAAACGGGGTCGTGGTGATCGTGTACCTGGGTCTGCTGCTGGTAGTGTACCTGTTCGAGCTGCGGCCCCTGCAGCTCGCAGCCCTGGGCATCATGGGCACCGGGGGCATCTATGGCTGGCTTACAACCTACAAGCTCTATCGGCTGGTGGCCGACACGCCTACCTCGCGCATCGAGGCCGCGGCTCAGGGCTACATCGAGCTGTCCGGCACGGCCCAGACCTACCCGGACAGCCCGCCGCTGGGCTTTCGCTTCGCGCCGCCGTGCGTGTGGTACCGCTACTGCGTGTACCGCAACGCCGGCGGCAACTGGACCCTGGTCTCCCGGGACCAGAGCAGCGACACCTTCCTCCTGGCCGACAACACGGGCCAGTGCATCGTCGACCCCGATGGCGCAGAGGTAATCACCAGACACCACCGCTCGTGGACCAGCGCCGAGTACCGGCACCTGGTGGACTTCCTGCTCCCGGGCGAGCCTCTCTACGTGATCGGCTCGCTAACCAGCCGCAGCAACGCCATGCTGTTCCAGAGCACGCACGAGGACGTACGGGACCTGCTGGCTGAATGGAAGCGCGATCCCGGCTTTCTGCGCTCACAGTTCGACAGGAATCGGGACGGCAAGATCGATCAAGCCGAATGGGAAGAGGTACGCAAGGCCGCCGAGAAGCACGTGGAGGCCCTGCACCAGGAGCTCGGCTATCAGCAGGTGCTGAACATCATTCACGCGCCAGAGGACTCCTCACGGCCCTTCATCATTGCCGACCGGGATCCGGAAGGCCTGGCCAGACAGTTTCACCGCTGGTCCTGGTCCCATGCGGGCGCTGCGGTACTGGCGGCCGGAGTGGCCCTGTATATCGGTACGTGAGTGGGGCTGCACCTCAATGCAGGGCCGCCCGCACCCTCGGGCCGCGCGGCCGGAGCGGCTCGCGTTTCGGGGCAGGCAGGCCCACCACGGCATTGCGGATCTCCCGCAGCTCCCGGTGAACTGGACAGTAGCCGAACTGCCGTTCGTCGGCCGCACGGCCCAGGTCGGCGGCACAACGGGACCGGTGCTGGCAACTCCCGCAGCCGCCGATGCGCCGTTCGGCGTGATCCGAGCTGACGGCACCAAGGTAGGCCGCGGGCTCCAGACCCATGGCCTGCATCACCCCGGAAAGCTGGACCTCCAGCAGGCGGCCAAGCCGGCGTGCGTCCCTGTCTTTGCTCCGGGACAAGCCACTTCTGACGGCCCAAATCAGCACCAGGGCGGTACACAGGATGGACCCGGGGACAACCCACGGCACGAGCAGATACGGAGACAAAGCACCCCCCCCTCCACCGTGGCACGGCGGTGGTTTGATACGGTCGAAACGGGAAGTGCAGATCCTAATTCAGAATTCCGTGAATTGCTAATCCCATGCCGGCCCACGGGTCCTGTGCAGGGGTCCGGTGAACCCGGCTCGCCGCTGCGTCCGGCTCCACAAGCCCGGGCGCTGTGGGCGCCGGTCCGCCGCCGGCTCAAAGCCCGTCGAACTTTAGACGCAGCTCGTCTGGCAGACCCACCGGCTTGCGCGTGACCAGATCCACATAGACCCCGGTCTGGGTCGCACTGGCCACCAGCTCTTCCTCGTGCAGGATCTCGGCCTGGACCTCCCAGCGCGAGCGGCCTACCTGACTCACCCACATGCGCCCCCGGGGGCTTTGCCCCAGCGTCAGCGGGAGGTGATATTCAATCTCGGTACGGGTGAGGATCGGCACGTAGCCACGGTCCAACTGCCGCTGCAACGGCAGGTGTGCGTCCAGCATGCGCAGCCGGAGATCCTCAAGCCAGCGCACGAACACAATATTGCTGACCACGCCCGAGAAGTCGATGTCGTAAGTCTTGATACGCAGAGCCGCTTCAATTTCCAACGGGCGGCGCGCGTTCGCTGTGGTGCTGTCCATAGCCGTAGCTCCTGTAGGGTCCGGGACGTTGCCGAAATGCCCGCAAGCCCGCATCCGCGACGCTAGACGGTTGCAGCGCCGACCCCCGGCAGGCCTGCCCTGAACACCGATGGGCAGGGCCTGGGCGAGCGGGCATACAGCATCATGATAGTACCTCCGGCGGATGGAATCACGCCCGCCTATCCTGTGATCCTGCGGTAGATGTCCGAGACCCGGAACGGCAGCTTCTCCACCTGGCTGACCACGGTGAAGCTCACCGGCCCGTACATGTGGGGCAGGTAATCCTGGGCCTCGTCGTCGATGGTGATGCAGAACGGATGGATGCCCAGATGCCTGGCCTCCAGCAGCGCCTGGCGAGTATCCTCGATGCCGTAAGCGCCCCGATAGCCGTCCTGGTCATCCGGCCGGCCGTCGGACAGGGTGATGAGCAACCGGGTCCGAGCCTCCACCTCGCCGAGCAACTTGCTCAGATGCCGGATGGCCACGCCCATGCGCGTATAGTCCTGAGGCCGGATACCGCTGATGCGCGCCCGCACCTCATCGCTGTACGGCTCGTCGAAGCCCTTGATGCGCATCAGCTCGCAGCGCTTGTGAGTGAAGCCCGAGAAACCGTAGATGGCGTAGCGATCACCCAGGATCTCCAGCGACTCGCACAGCAGCACCAGAGCCTCGCGCTCCATGTCGTTGATCCAGCCCTTGGTGGAGCCGCTCATATCCACCATGAACATCACGGCGATGTCCCGTTCTTCCCGGCTCTTGCGCTTGAACAGCCGGTCGCTGGCTTCCAGGCCTACGCACTGGTCCACGAAGGAGTCCACCACGGCGTCGATGTCGATGTCGTCGCCGAATGGCTGACGGCGCAGACTGCGATCTTCTCCGCGCAGGGCCTCGAAGGTGCGGTACAGATGCTTAAGCAGGCCCCGGTGCTTGGCCAGGGTCTGCGCCGCGAAGCCATCCCACTGTGGATGCACGTTGCGCGAGCGCAGCACGCACCAATCCTTGCGGTAGTGCTGGCGCACGTAGTCCCATTCGTCGTAAACGCACGCGCCTTCCTCGCCCCCGGCTCGCGGGCCGTCTTCGGGCCGGAGTGCTGCGGCACTGCGGTATCTGCCATAACCGGCAGCCTGAAGGTACTCCTGAGGAACTGCGCCAAAGTCCTGGACGATGGAATCGAGGAGCTGGCGCACATCGTGGGATGGCGTGACCGGCTCGCCCTGCAGGCGCAGCTCGACCCTGAATCCGTCCGGCAGCTCCGGCGCCTCCGCCATCACCGCCTCGAAGCGCTCGGGGTCCGGCTCAAGGCCGGGGCGCGGGGAACGGCACAAGCTGTGCTCCTCGGCGATCACCGCCAGGGCCTGGCGCAGGGCGTTTCTCTCCCGCAGCTTGCGCGCCGCCATCGCCTCCTCGACTCGCTGCGGCAGCAGCATGCCCTGATACCACACCGCATCGGGCAGCACGGGACCGCAGTAGACAGTCGCAAGCAGCTCCAGCGAATCAGTCACACCGGCCCCGGGGCTTTGCAGGCGGTCGGCAAGCTCCCGCCAGGGGTCCGGCACCGCCGCCACGCCCTGCGCCTCCCGCAGGGCCAGCGTCTGCCGGTAGACACCGGGCAGCTCGCGGGCAACGCAAGCGTCCAGCCGGATGGTCTCCAGGGCGTGGAAAAGCTGCAGTGCGCGCTGCGGATCGTCGTAGGCGGCCGTCGCCTGAGCCAGGCTGCTTCGCCAGGTGCCGAACCGGGTCTGAGCCCACAGGTGCACCGCCGTGGCCTTGTACAGCCGGAAGTTTCCCTCCCGCTCTTCGAACCGGCCCAGTCTTGCCGGCAGGTAGAGGGTCTCGGTGTCCGTGTAGACATCCGCCTGGGACGCCGCCAGCTTCAGATACCGTCCGCTCAGGGCGCAGACGAAACGCTCGAGGATCCCAGCGACCTCCTCCAGGCCCAATCCCTCCCGGCTCCTGCTGCGCCGCTCCATGAACTCGTCGACTTTCCCCATGGCGGTGATGCACGGCATTACCCCGCGCTGGTCATAGATGTCCATCAGGTGGAGCACCCAGTCGTCCCAAGCTTCCTGCTCCTGGATCAGTTCCAGCGCCGAAACCGCAAACATGCAGAAGTTGAAGGCCAGCTCAACGGCCGTGCCGGCAATCCGCTCGACGGCGTTGAGGAAACGCTGCTGCGCCTGGCGGTCGTAGCGCGCCAGCTCGGCGGCGGGTACCTCTACGCTGCGCCGGGAGTTCAAGACCCGGTCCACCAGGGCTTCGAGGCGGATCTCAAGCTCGGCGGCCGGCATTGGATGGGCAGGACCGGAACGCTTCATCGCGGGACTCATTGGCACGGTATCCAGGGCAGTCGCCCCGGCCGCTGAGGTGCGGGCCGTCCGGGCGTTGCTAGCGCATTGAAAGCAAATCGCCACCCGTTGGCAACCCCTGTAGAGCTAAAGTCGCCCCCCTATTTGCCGCCAACCTCGTTGCAGTATCGAGCAGGTCTACAGGAGCATCCAAGTGATAAGACTGACGGTCGGCAGGAAGATCGGTGGCGGGTTCTTGTTGATGGGCTTCATGGTCGCCGCTTGCGGGCTAGCGGGATATTTCGTCGCCGGCAGCCTCTCCCGGTCCCTGAACACCATCACCGGCCCGATCTGGGAGACTTCGGAAGCGGCGAACCAGGGCATCCGGGGTGTCCAGCAGCAGCTTATCGCGGTGGATCGGGTGCTGGGAGCCGCTGACGGACAGGCACAAGGACCGGAAGAAGATGTCAGACGAGGCGAAGAAGTCACCAACCAGGCCTACGACCGCATACTGAAGACCGCCCTGTTGCCGCGGCAAGAGCTGCAAGTGCTGCGCAACGCCATGGACGACTTCGCCGAGGCACGCACCCACCTGCTGCAAAGCAACACCGCCTACCGCAAGAATCAGGCGGATGTGTCGGCAAACACCAAGAGCTTCCAGGATTTCCTCGTGGAGGTGGAACGCCTGGCCAGCCAGGAGATCCTTGAGGTCCAGATGAAGGGCGTGGACCGGGGCAGCGCGACGGAAGGCGGGAAGTCCGACGAATGGGCCACGGTCAACTCCACCGGGGAGGCCCGCCTGGCGCTGCTGACGAGGCTCAACCTGTACCAGCAGTTCCTCGACAACCCGGACAACGCCGAAATTTCGACTTCCCTGAAGCAGGTGCTCGGGGATCTCCAGTTCGCCGTACAGTCGATCACGGACAATTCCTTGTTCGATAAGACGACCGTGCGCAACGGACCCGACGCTGGCAAGACCTATGCCACGGTGCTCAAGGAGATGGTGGCCGCGCATGATGAGCGCCTGCAGAACGGCATGAAGACCTATGTGGGGTTACGCGAGGCAAAGGCACGCTACACGACGGCGGCCGGCACGCTCATGTCCCTGGGCGAACAGGTGATGAGCAACAGCCGCAGGCGGGTCTCGCAAGAGATCCATGTTTTCGGCTCGGTCACGACCACCGGCTACCGGACCATCCTGTTTACATTCCTGCTCAGCCTCCTGGTGGCCGTGCCCGCGGCCCTACTCACCGTACGCAGCATCGCCCGGCCCATAGGAGAAGTGCGGCGCCAGCTTCAGGATATCGCGCAGGGCGAAGGCGACCTGTCGGCCACCCTGACGGTCAAAGGCAACGACGAGATCGCGGATCTGGCGATGGCTTTCAATGCCTTCGCCGGCAAGCTGCGCACCATCATCCGCAGCGTCCAGGAGGCCATAGAGCGACTGGCGGCCAGCACCGGACGCATCTCCAGCGTAGGCGAGCAAACCAGTGCCGAGGTTCGGCGCCAGCAGCAGGAGATCGACTCCGTGGCGGCGGCAGTCAACGAGCTCAGCGCCAGCTTCCAGGAGGTGGCGGAGAACACCTCGCAAGCCGCCGACAAGGCCGTGGCTGCGGATCAAGAGGCGCGCAGCGGACGCGAGCTGGTCCAGCACACGGTCTCCGCCATACAGGGACTGGCCAGCGAGGTGGACAGCGCAACCGAAGTCGTCAATCAGCTCGGTCAGAAGAGCGAGCGCATCGGCGGCGTACTGGACGTCATCCGCGCTATCTCCGAGCAGACCAATCTGCTGGCCCTGAATGCCGCCATCGAGGCCGCGCGGGCCGGCGAGCAGGGCCGCGGATTTGCAGTAGTGGCCGACGAGGTGCGCAGCCTCGCGGCCCGCACCCATCACTCCATCGCCGAGATCCAGGAGATGATCGATCAGCTCCAGGGCGGCACCCGCGAGGCCATCGCGGTCATGGAGCGGGGCCGGACCCGGGCTGCCGCCAGCGTGGAGCAAGCGGCCAAGGCGGGCGCCTCCCTGGAACACATCACGGGCGTGGTCACGGGCATCACAGACCTGAACACGCATATTGCCCAGGCCGCCGAGGCTCAAAGCCGGACCGTGGAAGAGGTGGACCGGAGCGTAGCGAGCATCAGCGCGGTAACGGCCCAGACCGCTTCCAGCACGGTGGAGCTGGCAAGCTCGACCCAGGATCTGACTGCACTGGCCGGGGAGCTGCAATCCCTGGCCGGTCAGTTCAGAGTCTGAAGGCCTGACGGGCGTCAGGCCCAAGGCCGTAGGCTGTAGGCTGTAGACAGGCTGTAGGCAAGAATACTGGCGGCGAACCCAGCCCGCCCACACGCTGACGCCTCAAGCCTCAGGCCTCAGGTCTCACGTCTCATTTTCCCCTTACCTTCCGCCGTCCGAGACCAGCGACTCTTGGGTCGGCGTGAAGCGGCGCAGGATCTCGCTGGGCTGACCGTGCACGATCTTGATCAGCTCGGCACGGGCCACCTCCCGTTCCAGCCCTGCGCTGACGAGACGCTCTAGCAGCTCGCCGAACCGCCGGCGGCGGCGCAGTCCGGCCTCCGACATGTCCCGGCGGTCCACAAAGAAATCCATGAGCGTGGAGCCGCAGGCGCAGTTGCGGTAGAGCTCCACGATCGTTGAGCCATCGTCGTCAACGGACTGCTTCAGTCCGCTGGAATTCGCCCGCAGCGTTCGGGTTTCACGCAGAAACTCCTCCGCCGAGGCATAGACCCTGCCACAGGTGGCACATCGCTTCGGAAACGCCGACTCCGCAAGCTCGCGCAGCCCCTGGTACAGGCCTGCCTGCCAGCGCGCATGATCAGCCACGGCCTGCCCCGGCCTCCCCGATCGGGTCCATCGGCGCGAGCACGGGGTCCGCATACGCCCGGAACAGGTGTCTGATGTCCTGTAGCTGGTCGTCGATGCTCCCTGGCACACCCTTGGCCAGGACATCCAGGAGCACCACCGCATTGACGGCCGCGTCCTGCTCCGATGCATCCCGCAGCCTGCGGGCCATGGCGCGGTTGACGACGGCCAGGTTACGGTAGATCGCCGTCAGTCCGCACAGCTCGTAATCCGGCTCCAGGCCCTCCCGCCTGCGGAAGTACTGGGCCAGCAGATACATGGATGCCGCCCGGTAGATGGTTTCCTCTTCGCTCGCCAGAGGCAGGTGGAACCGCGCCATGGGTGCCAGGGGCGCGGTATGGGGGCAGCCGCTGGTTGCCATGAGCAGACCCACCAGGGAGGCCACGGCCCGCTGCAAGGTCGTAGCGGCGCTGACGGTCCGCTCCGGCGTCGTGACCTCCACGGACACGCTGGCGTGCGACAGCAGTCTACCTACGTCGTTGACGACCGGCACCAGGGCCAGCGCCGCGGGGCAGTACTGCTGTTGCGCCGGAAGGAGCGTGCAGTTGGCGCAGCAATGGTTGGAGAGCCGTGCCCACGGCGGCGGCACGGCCCCTTGCCGGGCCTGCACCCGCAAGGTCGCAGGGTCCAGACTCAGCTCGTAACGAGCCTGTGTGCCATCCTCGAATCTCAGGCTATAGCGGATGGGAAGCGTGTCCACGGCCGGCGTCTCGGGCTACATCCGTGCCGGTGGACCCAGGACCCGCAGAATCTCGGCGGTGGTGGTCAATCCGGCGATCACCTTGTCGCGAGCGTCCTCGTACAGTCCGGTAAACCCTTGCACGTTCGCGGTCTGACCAAGCTCCAGCACGCTGGCCCCGTTGGCGATGAGCGCACGCAGGTCATCGGTGGGCACCAGCACCTCATACAGCCCTACGCGGCCTCGGTAGCCCGTGTGGTTACATCTGCCACACCCTCTGCCGGCAAAGAACTGTGTACTCCCGTCCCCGAATGCCGGACCGAGCCTCGCGAGCAGGCGGGGATCCGGCTGCACCGGCTCCCGGCAGTGATCACAGATCCGCCGCACCAGGCGCTGGGCGACGATGGCCTCCAGCGCGGTGGCCAGCACGTAAGGCTTCAGCCCCATGTCCAGCAAGCGCACCACGGTGGCCACCGCCGAGTTGGTGTGAAGGGTCGAGTACACCAGATGCCCCGTCAGCGCGGCGTGGAAGGCGACCTCCGCGGTCTCCAGATCGCGGATCTCGCCCAGCAGGATTACGTCAGGGTCCTGACGCAGGATGGCCCGCAGCACCATGGCGAAGTCCAGACCGATCTTCTCGCGCACCATCACCTGCCCAGCCATGTCCAGATAATATTCCACCGGATCCTCGATGGTCACGTAGTTCTTCTCGGTCGTGGGGTTGCGCTGCAGCATCGAATACAAGGTGGTGGTCTTGCCGCTGCCGGTAGGGCCGGTAGCCAGGATGATGCCCTGAGGCCTCTCCACCACGTTGGTCAGCTTGGCGAGGTCCGACTCGCCTATCCCGAGGGCCTCCAGAGGCTGCACCGCGGCATTGCGATCCAGCATCCGCATCACCACCTTCTCTCCGTTGACCGTGGGCAGGGTGGAGATACGCAGATCCACCATGCGCGTGGGCGTCCTGACCGTGATGCGTCCGTCCTGAGGGCGCCTGCGCTCGGTGATGTCCAGTTCGGCCATCACCTTGATGCGGGCCACCAGCGAGCGGTGCAACGTGTGGGGAACCTGGATCTTGTCCATCAGCACGCCGTCTATCCGGTAGCGCACCACTACGCTCTTGGCCCGAGGATGGATGTGGATGTCGCTCGCACCCAGGCGCGACGCCTCCAGGATAATCACGTTGACGAGCCGGATGGCGGGCGGCTCGTCCGTGCCCCGCAGCAGTTCCTCCAGCGACACGTCCTCCTGGTCTTCGATGACGATCTCGATCCCTTCGTAGGGGTCGTCTTCTCCGACGACGGTCTCGAGATCCTCCCACGGTATCGTGCTCTCCCCATAGATCTCCGTGATCTTGGCCACAATATCCGCGGAACTCGCCATCACCGTCTGGATCTCGAAGCCGGTGGCAAAGCGCATATCATCCAGCAGGCCCATGTCCATGGGGTCCGCCATCACCAGCGTCAGCCGGCGGCTGGCCAGCTTCAGGGGCAGTACCCAGTGCCGTTCACAGAAGCTGCGCGGCAGCAGCTCGGTCAGCGCCTGGTCCACGTGGAATTCGCCCAGATCGACCTCCTCCATCAGCAGGTCGCGGCGCAAGATCTCCCGAATCCTGCGCTCGCTGACCCAGTCCCTGGCCAGGATGATTCGAAGCACCGGCTCCTTCTGCAGTTGCTGCTGCTTATACAGCTCCTGGACCTGCTGGTCATTCAGCAGTCCGCGCTTGTTGAGCATGATCGCGAGCTGGCTGCGGTTGGTCACCGCCAGCTTGGACAGCGCCTCGATCTCCTTGGCGCTGCGCGCGTTCTCCGCCCGCAGGCTGCGGTTCTTGGCCAGCAGATCATGTTGCTCGAGTGCCAGGGCGGTGGTGATGCGCAGGTCATCGTCGTTCCACGGCTTGAGGATGAACTTGTACACGGCGCCTTCCTTGACGGCCCCCATCACCGCTGCGGTATCCGCGTGTCCCGTCAGCATGATCCGTATGACGTCGGGATGGGTTTCCTTGATCCTGCGCAGCAGCTCCGCACCGTTCATCGCCGGCATCATGTAATCGGAGATGACTAGCTGGCAGGGTTCGGTGCGCAGGACCTCCAGGGCCTCGGTCCCATCGCCGGCGGTCAGAATGCCGTAGTTCTCCAAGCGAAAGACGCGCCGCAAGGCGTTGAGCACGTTCGGCTCGTCGTCGACCAGCAGGATCTGGTACCTGGGTACCCTGGCGTCCGGCACCGGTGAGGCTGCATCCTGCAGCGGTTCGGCGAAGAGCGACGTGTATTGGCCCATGACGTGCTTGATCCCGGCGGCTGTCCCGTGGTGGCGGCTGCGCCTACGGCGCCACCGGGAGCCACAGGCTCACCTCCGTGCCACACCCCAGTTCGCTGCGCACGGCCACCTCGCCGCCATGTGCTTGTACGATGTCGCGGGTCACGGTCAGCCCCAGGCCCCTACCCTCTCCTACGGACCGCGTGGTGAAGAACGGGTCGAAGATCCGGCCTAGCGCCTCGGTGGAAATGCCCACTCCGGTGTCCGTCACCTGCACCAGGATCCGTCCCGAGACCAGGCTGGTCCGGATCAGGACCTCGCCTGGCTCGCGCATGGCCTGACCGGCATTGAGTAGCACGTTCATCAGTGCCTGGCCCACGGAGCCCGGACTGCACCGCGTGACGGGAATGTGGCCCAGCTCCCTGCGCAGGCTAACGCGGTCGCCGAGCTGGGGGGCGGCGGCGTTGCATACGCCCGTCACGCACGCGTTGATATCAGCGACCTCCTGGGTCGCACCGTCCACGCCGGAGAAGGCCTTCAGGTCCTTTACGATCGCGGCAACGCGGTCCGCTCCGTCCCTGCATTCCGCGAGCAGTGCCTCAAAGTCAGCCAGCATGAAATCGAGCTCCGCTCGTGTCGCGGCCTGCGTTTCCTTCCCTGCGACTCGCGCGGGTGCGGGCTCGCGCACGGCGCGTGCCAGCTTGCCCAGGTAGTCGGCCGCGGTACCCAGGTTGCTCTTGATGAAGCCGATCGGATTGTTGATCTCGTGTGCAACACCGGCGGCGAGCCGGCCTACCGAAGCCATCTTCTCGGCCTGATAGAGCTGCATCTGGGCGATCGCGATGGTCCTGACCTGCTCCGCGACCCGTTGCTCCAGATTCTGCGCCAGCTCCCGGTAGCCGGCCTCGGACGCCTCCAGCGCCGCGTGCTTGGCCTGAAGCTCCTCGTATGCAGCCCGGTGAGTCTCGACATGCAGGGCAGAAGCCATGAGGTAGCGTCCGGCGCCGTGCAGC
>CAYWTP010000067.1:0-14845 GCA_964461215.1 uncultured Ectothiorhodospiraceae bacterium
TTCTGGTGCCGGCGCTGGATCGAGCAGTCACGCTCGAACAGATGCACCACATTGCCGTGGTGGTCGGCCAGGATCTGCACCTCGATGTGGCGCGGGTTGACGATCGCCTTCTCCAGGAAGACCTCCGCCGCACCGAAGGCCTTTGCGGCCTCGGACACGACTCGATCGAAGTGCCTCCTCATGTCTGCCGGAGAGTTGCAGCGGCGAATCCCGCGTCCGCCGCCGCCCGAGGTCGCCTTGAGCATCACCGGATAGCCAATTTCCCCCGCGACTTTCAGGGCTTCGTCCAGCGAGGATAGATTGCCCTCGCTGCCAGGCACCACCGGAACGCCCGCTTCCTGCATGGCCCGGCGGGCCTGCGTCTTGTCACCCATGCGGCGGATCACCTGGGCATCGGGGCCGATGAAACGCACCCGCCGCGCCCGGCAGATCGCTGCCAGCAGCGGATTCTCGGACAGAAATCCATAGCCCGGATGCAGGGCATCGCAGCCGGCGGCCACCGCCAGATTCACCAGCCGATGCACGTTCAGATATCCCGCCACCGACTCCGGACCGATGTTATAGGCCTCGTCGGCTTTCTTGACGTGCAGGGCATGGCGGTCGGCGTCCGTGTACACGGCTACCGACGTGATCCCCATCTCGTTGCACGCGCGCACGATGCGCACCGCGACCTCGCCGCGGTTGGCGATCAGTATCTTCTTAATCATTTGAGCCCTTCCAGGCTGGAGTGCGGCGGCAGGCTATTCAAGCGGGGGCCGGAATCGCCTGCCGGGCCCCAGGAGAATCTATTCTACCGCGGGAACGGCACGATCCCACATCTGCGCCAGATTTCATTTCGGGCACTGCCGGCCCGTGAAGGCGCCGGCCCGTGCTCAGATCTGCCGGTTGATGGTGATCTCCACCGGAGCCTTGACGTCGGCACCCAGCGGCTGGCTGATCCCTTCCAGGTCCCCGCTTTGGGGCATGGCGTTGCCTGATTTGGAGATCCGTGCGCCCACCACGACGCTGGGAAAGTTGGAAAGCTTCATGGCCGGCGTCATGGCCATACTGTCGTCGAGCGTGACGTCCGCCGGCAGGTCGCTCACGGTCTTGCGCACGATCGCCAGCGGCATGCGTGGGCCCTGGGCGGCCCGCGCGAAAATGAACACGGTGTCGCCGGGAGACGCCTGCTTGCCCAGATCCGGGGCGAGAGCAACGTGGACCTCGATCTTCCTGGCCGGGGAGGGCGCCGCCGCGGCAGCCGTTTCCTCGGCCGCGGGCATCGGCAGGCCGCCACCGCCCAGGTGGGCCTGGGCCTGGGCCAGATAGCGGTCGACCAGCTGCTTGTCTTCCTGGCGGCTGACCAGCCGGGATAGCTGCTGCCAGTGTTTTACGGCATCCGCGAAAGACTGGCTCTGGAAGGCCGCCATGCCCTCCAGCCAGAGGGCATTGGGATTGTCCGGCTGCAGCTTCAGGGCACGGTCGAGCAGTTGCTTGGGCTCGCCGGTGAGCCGCCCGCTCTGCGTCAGGGCGATGGACTCGGCGTAGCCCGCAAGCACTTCGGCATTGTCCTTGTTCAGGGCATAGGCCTTGGCGTAGGCATCCCGGGCCTCGGAGAACCGTTTGAGCACCGTATATGAGCGCCCCAGCATGACCCAGCCCTGCACGTTATTGGGATCGGATTGCATCCGTGCCGCCAGTGCCTTGACCATATCCTGTACTGACGTGGGGCCCTGGCCGGCAACGGCCGGATGTCCCGGGGGAAGTCCCGAGTCGGCGCTCGTCGTTGCCGCGGCAGGCATTACCTCGAGAGCCTGGCGGTCGCCATACTTCAGGTAGAGTCCGATGGCCAGTGCCGGCACTGCGATGGCCACCAGGACCGCCGATAGCCGGCCGGCGGCCGGCGAGCTTCGGGTTTCCTCGGCGACCTCGTCCACGTCGTGCAGCATCTCACGATCCAGCTCGCTCCGGGACTTGGCGAGCTGCTCCTCATCCATGCCGCCGTCGGCGCGCTCCTGCTCCAGCTCTGCCAGACGCTCCTGATAGATCGCCAGATTCAGGTCCCGCCGGTTCACGCTGCCGCGGCGGGCGCCGCCGAGCAAGGGCGGCAGCAGGGCTGCCAGGGCCACGCCGAGCATGGCCGCTACAATAAGCCAGAAAGTCATCATGAATCACGTTCCTGAGGCAGGGACTGCAGTACCCGTGCTAGGCGCTCACGATCCTCAGCGGACAAATCATCGGTTGCCTTCCTGGCGGCCCGTCGGCGCACCTGTATGACCACCACGATCACGCCGATCACCACCAGCAGCAAGGGTCCGAACCATAGAAGGATGGTGGAGTCCTTGACCGGCGGGCGGTACAGCACGAAGTCGCCATAGCGCGCCTGCATGTATTTCTTGATCTGATCGTTGCTCTTTCCGGCCTTGATCATCTCGTAGGCCTCCTGGCGCAGATCCTTGGCCAGGTCGGCGTTGGAGTCGGCCAGATTCTCGTTCTGGCAGACCAGACAGCGCAGCTCCTGGATCAAGGACTTGTACCGGGCTTCCTCCTGGGGGCTGGAGTAGTCTCGCACCTCGATCCCGGCCTGTACGCTGGCGGCGGCCAGCAGCAGAATGACTGCAATCAAGCTTCGCATGGATATCAACCCGGTTTCTTCTCGGACTGGAGCGCGCGGATCTTGGGCAGCAGCGTCTTGTCCCAGGCGTCCTCGGTGATTGGGCCGATCTGCTTGTAGCGGATGATGCCCTGCGTGTCGACCAGGAAGGTCTCCGGCACCCCGTATACGCCAAAGTTGATACCCACGCGCCCGTCTTGGTCGAAGGCGATCCCCGCATAGGGGTCGCCTAGAACCGCCAGCCAGCGCATCGCATCCTGGCGCGTATCCTTATAATTGAGGCCGTAGACCGTTACGCCATCCCGGCGCGCGAGCGCGCTCAGAAGCTGATGCTCCTGGCGGCATGCCACGCACCAGCTTGCCCACACGTTGAGCAGCGAAACCTGGCGGGTCACGTCACTCAGAGAGATGATCTTCTCCGGCTCCTTGAGACTGGGCAAGCTGAACTTCGGCGCCGGCTTTCCGATCAGCGGCGAGGGTACTTCCCGGGGATTCAGCGTCAGACCGATCCCCAGGAAGGCCACTAGAACGACGAACACCCCCAGGGGCAGCAGGTAGCGCATCATCCGGCTTTACCGGCGGTCGCCAGACGCTCGCGCCGGCTCTTCACGGTGGCGCCGGCGGGCTGTAACTTGGCCTTGCGCACCCGGGAGACCAGACGGTAGCGCCGATCGGACACGGCAACCAGACCACCGATGCCCATGATCAGGGCGCCGAGCCAGATCCACTGAATGAAGGGCTTGTAGTACATGCGCACGCTCCAGGCTCCGCCCTCCAGAGGCTCACCCAGTGCCACGTAGAGATCGCGGGTCACGCCCGCCTGGATGGCGGCCTCGGTCATTGGCTTGCCCTGAGAGCTGTAGCTGCGCTTCTCCGGGTGCAGGACCGCCACCTCCTTGTCGCCCTTGAACACCCGGATGGTTCCACGCTGGGCCGAGTAGTTGGGACCTTCGGCCGGGTGCACGCCTTCAAAGCGGTACGTGTAATCGGATAGAGTCAGGGTTCCGCCCGGCTCCATGCGCACGTCTTCCTGGATGCTGTAGGCGGTGGACAGGCCGACCCCCACCACGAACACGGCTACACCCAGATGGGCCAAAGTCATGCCCAGAAACGAGCGGGGCAGGGAGCGCAGGCCCGCCCAAAGGCTTCGCCTCTTACGAAGCCGAGCCGCGACGCCTTGTAAGGTGGTGAAGGCAACCCAGATCGCCAGGGCCAACCCCAGCGCAACGGCCAGCCGCAGCTCGGCGCCGCTCAGGGCGATCAGCACGGGCGCGGCGACCAAGCTGATCACAAAGGCCGGGCGCAGTCTGCGGAACACGTTGCCGACCCGGTCACTCTTCCAGCGGACCATGGGACCCACGCCAATCAGCAGTAACAGCGGCACCATGAGGGGAACGAAGACGCGGTCGAAGTAGGGGGGGCCGACGGAGATCTTGCCCAGCCCCAGAGCATCCAGGAACAGCGGGTACAAGGTGCCGATGAGAACGCTGGCGGAGGCCACCACCAGCAGCACGTTGTTTATAAGCAGCATGGTCTCGCGGGAGAACAGCTCAAAGCTGCCGCCGCTGGTGACCTTGGTCGCACGCCAGGCATACAGGAGCAGGGAGCTGCCGATGACCACGGCCAGGAATCCCAGGATGAACACGCCCCGGGCCGGATCGGTGGCGAAGGCGTGAACCGAAACCAGGACCCCGGAGCGCACCAGGAAGGTTCCCAGCAGGCTGAGTGTGAAGGCGAATATCGCCAGCAGCACCGTCCAGGCCTTGAAGGCGCTGCGCTTCTCGGTCACCGCCAGGGAGTGCAGCAGCCCGGTGGCCACCAGCCACGGCATGAAGGAGGCATTCTCCACGGGATCCCAGAACCACCAGCCGCCCCAGCCCAGCTCGTAGTAAGACCACCAGCTACCCAAGGCGATTCCGAAGGTCAGAAACACCCACGCCACGGCCGTCCAGGGACGTGACCAGCGCACCCAGGCCGCGTCCAGTCGTCCGTCCAGGAGGGCTGCAATGGCAAAGGCAAATGGAACGCACATGCCCACGTAGCCCATGTACAGCATGGGCGGATGTATGGCCAGACCCGGATCCTGTAGCAACGGATTGAGCTCCTGACCATCGGCCGGGCCGGGCAGGATGCGCTGGAAAGGATCCGACGTCGAGAGCATGAACAGGAGGAAGCCGATGCTGATCAGTCCCGTGATGGCGATGACCCGGGCGGTGAACTCGGGCGGCAGGCCGCGACTGAAGATGGTCACCGCCAGCGTCCAGACGCTCAGCAGCGTCGCCCATAGCAGCAGCGAGCCCTCGTGGGCGCCCCAGACTCCCGAAATGCGGTAGATCAGGGGCTGCTTGAGATTGGAGTTGCTCGCCACGTACAGCACCGAGAAGTCGTGGACGAGAAACGCATAGGTCAAGCAGGCAAACGCAATGACCATGAAGAAGAACTGGGCACGGGCTGCCGGCACGGCGACCGCAACCCAGCCCGGAATACCCCGAGCGGCGCCGATAAGGGGCAGCACGCTCTGGACGATGGCAACGCTCAGGGCCAGGATAAGCGCGAAGTGGCCGATCTCGGGAATCATATGCCTGCCTCCGGATGCTTCATGGTGGTCTTGCCCTGGGCCGTCTTCAAGGCGGACGCCACTTCCGGCGGCATATACTTCTCATCGTGCTTGGCCAGCACCTCATCGGCTTTGAACACGCCGTTGGAGCCCAGCTTGCCAAGGGCGATGATGCCCTGGCCCTCCCGAAACAGGTCCGGCAGGATCCCGGTGTAGACCACCTTGGTCGCCACCGCGGTATCGGTCACGGTGAAGTGAACGGTAAGCCCGTCCTTCTCCCGCTGAACCGTGCCTTTCTCCACCAGCCCGCCGAGCCGGAAGGTGTGGTTATGGGGTGCCTCGCCGGAGGCCACCTGACTTGGGCTGTAGAAGTGGTTGATGTTCTCGCGCATGGCCATGAGCACCAATCCGACGGCGATCGCGACGCCGCCCACGATGAGTCCGGCCAATATCAGGCGCTTCTTGCGCTTCGGGTTCATGTTGCGTTCTCCTCCCGGCGGATCCGGCGGGCAATATCGAGTCGCGCCTGCTTGTGACACCGGTGCGGCGAGACCATGTTAATGACGATCACGATGAAAGCAATGAGGTAGGCAGCCAGCACGTAGCGCCTGTGGTCCCTGATGTTGAGGTCCTCCACCGTGGTGGCCTCGAACACGCGTCCCTCCTGCACGAGCCGCCCTTGTACTCGAGCGCCCCACTCGGTGCGGAAGAACGGCGGCAGCGTGCCGCGGAACTCCACGTCGAGCTTGGTCTTGCCGTCGGACAGGACGAAACGGGCGGGTATCCCCCTCACCTTGATGGCTTCGACCGTCCCTTGCACGAAAACGTTCCCGCTGGCGGCTACTCCGTCGCTCACGAACTGGGTCGGCGTGAGCACCACGGGCCGGACGGTGGTGGCCGCGTGGTAGGCGACCGCCGCCACCACCAGGCCCGGCAGCAGGAGGGGTAGCCAGTTGCGCGAGGGTGGTGGCAGCTCCCGGACCCAGCTCGAACGGATCTCGCTGCGCAGTACCTTGCACCGGCCCCAGACCAGCACCGAGGTGGCGAACAGAAAGACGATGGCCGACATCATCAGCAGCAGGCCCGTGAGCATGGTCGACTGCATCGAAGGGGTGGAGAACTTGGTGATGGTGGCCCCCTGGTGCAGCGTGTTCCACCACTCCACCGAGTAATGAATGATTGGAATGTTGACCACACCCACCAGCCCCAGGACCGCACTGGCGCGGGCGGCGTTCTGCTGGTCCTCGATGGCTGCGCGCAGGGCCATGTAGCCCAGATACAGGAACAGCAGTATCAGCTCCGAGGTCAGACGCGCATCCCACTGCCACCAGGTGCCCCACGTTGGCTTGCCCCAGATGGAGCCGGTGACCAGGGCCAGAAACGTAAACGAAGCCCCAATCGGTGCACTGGACGCGGCGATGATGTCGGCAAGCTTGATTCGCCATACCAGATAGATGAGACCGGCGCCGGCCATGACCATATACACCATGAGTGAATTGGACGCCGCGGGTACATGTATATAGAGGATGCGGTAGCTCTCGCCCTGCTCCGAGTGGGTCGGCGCCACCCGCAGGCCGATGTATAGCCCAGCCACGAGCAAGGACAGGAACACGGCGTTGGTCCACGGTATCAGCCGGCCTGAGAGCTGGTAGAAGTAGCGTGGTGAGGCGAACTTATGCAGGATTCGAGGTATGCGCATGGAAGCAGGGCTTATGCAATGCTGATTCGAACCGCCGCCGCGGTGGCCATGGGCGACAGCGACGCCGAGAGGACCAGCAGGGCGGCGAGAAAATAGAAGTGTCCGGTGACGTCCAGCCCCGCCGCCGCGTCGTTGACGGCCAACGCCCCGAAGATGAGCACCGGCACGTAGAGCGGAAGCACCAGCAGCGACAGGAGAACGCCGCCGCGCTTGAGCCCCACCGTCAGCCCCATACCGATGGCGCCGATGAGGCTCAGGACCGGGGTTCCCAGCGCCAGACTCAGCATCAGCGTAGGCATGGCCCTATCCGGCAGGTACAGCAGCAGGCCCAGCAGCGGGGCCACGATAATCAGGGGCAGTCCGGTGATGAGCCAGTGAGCCAATACCTTGGCCAGCACCAACACGGACAGCGGGTGATAGCTCAGCACCACCTGCTCCAGCGAGCCGTCGGCGAAATCCGAGCGGAACATGCCGTCCAGGGCCAGCATGGCCGAGAGCAGGGCCGCGACCCAGATGATCCCGGGAGCAATGGTGGCCAGCACGGCCGGTGACGGTCCCACGCCCAGCGGGAACAAGCTCACCACGATGATGAAGAACAGCAGGGGATTGGCCATCTCGCCGCGATGGCGGTAGGCCAGGGTCAGATCCCGTTCCAGAACGCCCATGAAGGCGTGACCCAGGGAGCCTCCCGTCATGCGCTGTCCCCGAGCCGTGCAAGATCCAGGTACTGCACCTGACACTGGCCCATCTCCACCGGGTGGTGGGTAGTGAGCACGATCATGCCGCCACCGCGCACGTGCTCTTCGAATATGGCTTCCAGGTCACGCATGCCTTTACGATCCAGCGCGGTGAAGGGCTCGTCCAGCACCCAGAGATGGCTACGTGTCATGAGCAGACGGGCCAGCGCGACGCGGCGGTTCTGTCCGGCCGACAAGCTGCGGCAGGGGACGTCCTCGAATCCCCGCAGCGACAGGCGCGCAAGAATCGCGTAAGGGTCGGTGTCCACACGCGGTGGAAGCATTCTGGTGGCGAAGCGCAGATTCTCCAGGGGCGTGAGCTCGGCCTTTACGCCGTTGTGATGTCCCAGATAGGCCACTTCGCTAAGATACTCGGAGCGTACTTTCTCAATAGGTTGGCCGCACCACAGGACATCACCCTGGCTTGGCAGCAGCAATCCGCACAGTATGCGCAGCAGGCTGGTCTTGCCGCTGCCGTTATGGCCTTCGACCTGCACGACCTGTGCCGGTTCCACTGCAAAGTTCAGGTCGGAGAATAGGATGCGTTCGTCGCGGATGCACTCCAGGCCCACGGTCTCAAGACGCAGCTCCGAGCCGACGGCGTCGGCCGAGGCGGGCACAATATCCCCCAGGTCCGCCAGGCGGTTCGCCACAGGCCCAGCCGTCATGGGATCCGGTCGTCCGAACATAGCCGGCGAGTATGTCGTCTTTCCGGCGCAAAACCAAGCGTTAAAGCAATATCTTATGAACAATTCCGATACCGTGGCCTGCGCCGTTGAGCCGCGGCCGGGTATGCAGCGGCCACCGGGCGGCTTTGACACCTACAACCATCGAACATAGAATCAGTCGGTTATGTCGACCCGTCTGCCCGAGCACGTGGAGCCGCTGCGGTTGGCCGAGCTGGGCCGCAGCTTCCAGGGCCGGATCCCGGTGTCCCGGCTCAGGCGCCTCGGCCAGAGCCTTAGCAGCCTGGAGGGCGAGGTGGATGTGGCTCTGGAGTTCAGCTCCGACGCACAGGGACGGCGCCGGATCGCGGGCAGGATCCGCGCAACGTTGGAGGTGGTCTGCCAGCGCTGCCTGGAGCCCATGGTGCTGGAGCTTTGTCCGGAGCCGCACCTGGGTCTGGTCGAATCCGAGGCCGAGGCCGAGGCGCTGGGTGACGATCTGGAGCCGCTGGTGGTGAGTGAGGGCCCCATGTCCCTGGCCGACATCGTCGAGGACGAGCTGATTCTGTCCTTGCCGCTGGTGCCCATGCATGCGTTGGAAGCCTGCCCCGGTGCCTCGTTCTCCGCCAAGGGGGCGGAGGGTCAGCGTACACGGGAAAGTCCGTTTGCGGTGCTTGCGCAGATCAAGCACCGGGACAATTGAAACTGAGATCTGCATCTACTCTTGGAGTCATCATGGCCGTACAGCAGAACCGAAAATCACCCTCCAAGCGCGGAATGCGCCGCTCCCACGACGGGCTGCAGGCTGCCGCCCTGTCCATCGAGCCCACGACGGGGGAGGTGCACCGCCGCCACCACATCAGCCCCGACGGCTACTATCGGGGCCGCAAGGTACTGCCCAGCAAGGACGAATAAGGGTTGAGCCTTACCATCGCCCTGGACGCGATGGGCGGTGACCACGGACCTTCCGTGGTCGTCCCTGCGGCGCTGGACGCCCTGACCAAGCGCAAGGACCTGGAGCTCATTCTGGTTGGCGAGCGCGAGGTTCTTGAACGAGAGCTGGGCGGTGCGGCCGCCGGCGGGCGGCTCTCGGTTCACCACGCCTCGCAGAAGGTGGAGATGGACGAGGCTCCCGCTCTGGCCTTGCGCAACAAGAAGGACTCGTCCATGCGCGTGGCCATCGACCTGGTCAAGCAGGGTCGGGCGCATGCCTGCGTCAGCGCCGGCAACACCGGTGCCCTGATGGCGACCGCGCGTTTCGTGCTCAAGACCTTGCCCGGGATTGATCGGCCGGCCATCATTACCGCCCTGCCGACCATGAACGGCCATACCCACATGCTCGATCTGGGTGCCAACGTGGACTCTACGCCGGAGCAATTGCTGCAGTTCGCGGTCATGGGCTCGGTGCTGGTCAGTGCCGTGGACAACAACCCCCAGCCGCGCGTCGGTCTGCTGAACATCGGCGAGGAAGCGATCAAGGGCAACGAAGGGGTCAAGGAGGCGGCGCGGCTGCTGTCGGACAGCGACTTGCATTATGTGGGCTTCGTCGAAGGTGACGACATATACGAGGGCAAGGTCGACGTGGTGGTATGCGACGGCTTCGTGGGCAATGTCGCGCTGAAGACCAGTGAAGGCTTGGCCCACATGATCGCGCACTATCTGCGCCGGGAGTTCGAGCGCAATCTGCTGACCCGCATCGCCGGCCTGGTGGCGCTGCCCGTGCTGCGTTCCCTGCGCGCCAAGATGGACCCCCGCAGCTACAACGGCGCCAGCCTCCTGGGTCTGCGAGGCATCGTCGTCAAGAGCCATGGCGGGGCCGACAGCTTCGCCTACTCGCACGCCATTCAGGAGGCCGCCAAGGAGATTGCCAAGGATGTGCCCCAGCGCATTAGCGAGAACCTCCATCACCGATTGAACAGCAGGCAGGCATCTTGAGCTACTCCCGCATCATCGGCACCGGCGGCTATCTGCCGGAGCAGATCCTGACCAACGCAGATCTCGAGAAGATGGTCGACACCTCGGACCAATGGATCCGCGAGCGGACCGGGATCCGCGAGCGGCATATTGCGGCGGATGGACAGACCACCTGCGACCTGGCCGAGCAGGCCGCCCGTCGGGCCATCGAGGCCGCGGGACTGGCACCGGCCGACATCGACCTCATCGTCGTGGCTACGACCACCTCCGACAAGGTCTTCCCCAGCACGGCGTGCCTGCTCCAGGCCCGCCTGGGAATCAACGGCTGCCCGGCCTTCGACGTGCAAGCGGTGTGCACGGGCTTCATCTATGCACTGTCCGTGGCGGACAAGTTCATCCGCAGCGGCGCCGCATCCCGCGCCCTGGTGGTGGGGGCGGAAACGCTGTCCCGGATCCTGGACTGGACCGACCGCGGCACCTGCGTCCTGTTCGGCGATGGCGCGGGGGCAGTGGTCCTGCAGGCCGACGACAAGCCCGGGATCCTGTCCACGCATTTGCACGCCGACGGCGCCTATGAACACCTGCTGACAGTGGACGGCGGGATCTCCCAGGGCTACGAGAATCTGCTGGACGGCCGCGGCTACATCCGCATGCAGGGCAACGAAGTGTTCCGGGTGGCGGTTAATACTTTGGCACGCATCGTCGAGGAGACCCTGGCCGCCAATGGACAGAGCAAGTCCGGCGTGGACTGGCTAGTGCCGCATCAGGCAAACATCCGCATCATCACGGCCACGGCCAGGAAGGTGCGAATGCCCATGGAGCGCGTGGTGGTCACGGTGGACATGCATGGCAATACTTCGGCGGCCTCGGTGCCGCTGGCCTTGGACGTGGCCGTGCGTGACGGCCGCATCAAGCGTGGGGACAAGCTGCTGCTGGAGGCCTTCGGTGCCGGTTTCACCTGGGGCTCCGCCTATCTTATCTACTAGCTGTCAAAGGCCTGTTTGATGACCATTGGATTCATTTTCCCCGGCCAGGGCTCCCAGTCGGTCGGCATGCTCGCCTCGCTGGCAGCCTCCTGCCCCGAGGTCGAAGGCACCTTTGCGGACGCCTCCCGGGTCCTCGGCTACGACCTGTGGCGGCTCATCCAGGCAGGACCCGAGGCCGAGCTCAACCGCACCGATCGTACCCAGCCCGCCATGCTCGCGGCCGGCGTGGCGGTATGGCGCACCTGGCAGTCCCGCACCGGTTTGCCGCCTGCATGCATGGCCGGGCACAGCCTGGGCGAATACACCGCTCTGGTGTGCGCCGGTGCGATCGGCTTCGAAGACGCGGTGTCCCTGGTGGCGGACCGCAGCCGCTTCATGCAGGAGGCGGTGCCCCTGGGCGAGGGCGCCATGGCGGCGATCCTGGGGCTGGAGGACCTGGAGGTGGCGGAGATCTGCGCGGCGGCGGCCCAGGACCAGGTGGTGGCGGCCGTGAACTTCAACTCGCCTGGCCAGGTGGTGGTGGCTGGGGCGGCCGCCGCAGTGGAACGTGCCATCGTCCTGGCCAAGGAAGCCGGCGCCCGGCGCGCGGTGAGGCTCCCGGTCAGCGTGCCGTCGCACTGCGACCTCATGCGGCCCGCCGCGCAGCGCCTGGCCGAGCGGCTCAAGGAGGTGCACGTGTCCCCGCCGGCAATTCCCGTGATTCACAACGCCGATGTGGCACGGCACGCCGATCCGGCGGAGATCCGCCATGCCCTGGTCACACAGCTCTATAGTCCGGTGCGCTGGGTCGGATGCGTACGCGCCATGGCGGCGCAGGGCGTGACAGCCGTGGTTGAATGCGGGCCGGGGAAGGTACTCACCGGGCTGAACAAGCGCATCGAGCGGGAGATGGAGGTCTTTCCCATCTTCGATCCGGACACCCTGGCCAAGGCGCTGGAAGGGCTGGGAGGGCCGCAGCCATGAACCTGGACAATGCGGTGGCACTGGTCACCGGCGCCAGCCGCGGCATCGGCAAGGCCATCGCCCTGGATCTGGCGCGCCACGGTGCGGTGGTCATCGGTACCGCCACCTCCGACAGTGGGGCCCGCGGGATCTCCACCTACCTCGCCGAACCGGGCTATGTCGGCCGGGGAGAGGTGCTGGACGTCACGGACGCGGAGTCCGTGGACCGCACGATGAAGCGCATCGAGAAAGACTTCGGCAGCCCCACGATCCTAATCAACAATGCGGGCGTGACCCGGGACAACCTCTTACTACGGATGAAGGAAGAAGAGTGGTCCACCGTCATCGAGACGGATCTCACCGCCCTGTACCGCACCTGCAAAGCCTGTGTGCGGGGAATGATGAAGGCGCGCAGCGGCCGCATCATCAACATCACGTCGGTGATCGGCGCCACGGGCAACGCCGGCCAAGCCAACTATGCGGCCGCCAAGGCAGGGGTCATCGGCTTTACCAAGTCTCTGGCGCGCGAGCTTGGCTCGCGCGGGATCACCGTGAATGCCGTGGCCCCGGGCTTCATCGACACGGATATGACCCGCGCCCTGAGCGAAGAGCAGCGGGCCGGGCTGCTGGACCAGATCCCTCTGGGGCGCCTGGGCATGGTGGAGGACGTGGCCGCCGTGGTCACCTTCCTGGCGTCCTCCCGTGCAGCCTACCTCACGGGGGAGACCATTCATGTCAACGGCGGCATGCACATGGTGTGAACCTGAGCGAGAAGCAGCTTCAGGATAATTACATATCTATTTGTAATATGTAACTTTTGTCGTGGCCGTGATGGCCGGCGACGGAGCTTTTGTTGCAAGTTGAACCTTTTTCACTAAACTATCTCGCGCAGCTAGCACCTGCGCTCAAATCGGGAGGAAGACTTTGCTATGAGTACCGTAGAAGAACGCGTCAAGAAGATCGTCGTGGAGCAGCTCGGGGTCAAAGAGGAGGAGGTCACAGGGGAGTCCTCCTTCGTCGACGATCTTGGCGCCGATTCCCTGGATACGGTGGAACTCGTGATGGCGCTGGAGGAGGAGTTCAACTGCGAGATCCCGGATGAGGAAGCCGAGAAGATCACTACCGTTCAGCAGGCGGCTGATTACATCACCGCGCACATGGAGTAACCGCACTCCTGGACGTGGAAAAGGGGTCGCCGACCGTGATGAGGCGGTCGCGGCCTTTTTCTTTTTATGAGGCCTGAACATTGAGAAGACGCGTCGTAGTCACCGGACTGGGCATGGTGACCCCCGTGGGGCTCAACGTGGCGCAGACCTGGGAGAACATTCTGGCCGGCCGGAGCGGTATTGCCCCGATCACGCATTTCGAGACGACGGGCTTCTCGGTGCGCTTCGGCGGTGCCGTCAAAGACTTCGACGTTACCCAGTACATCTCCGCCAAGGAAGCCAAGAAGATGGATCCCTTCATTCACTACGGCATGGCGGCCGGTATTCAGGCTATCCGCGATTCCGGCCTGGCGGTCACGGAGGCCAGCGCCGAACGGGTGGGCATTGCCATCGGCTCCGGCATCGGCGGTCTGCCCGGTATCGAGAAGGGTCACTCGGCCTACCTTAACGGTGGTCCCCGCAAGATCTCGCCCTTCTTCGTTCCCAGCAACATCATCAACATGATTGCCGGGAACCTCTCCATCATGTACGGCATCAAGGGTCCCAACTATGGCATCGTGACGGCCTGCGCCACCGGTACCCACAATATTGGTGATGCCGCGCGCATGATCGAGCGTGGCGACGTGGATGTGATGATCGCCGGCGGCGCCGAGATGGCTACCTCGCCCACCGGCTTGGGCGGGTTCGCTGCCGCGCGCGCACTGTCCACCCGCAACGATGAGCCGCAGAAAGCCAGCCGGCCCTGGGACCGGGACCGCGACGGCTTCGTCCTGGCCGACGGCGCCGGAGTCATGGTCCTGGAGGAATACACCCACGCCCGGGCCAGAGGCGCCCAGATCTACGCCGAGGTTGCCGGCTTTGCCATGAACAGCGACGCGTATCACATGACCGCACCATCCGAGGATGGCGCAGGCGCCAAGCGCTGCATGCAGCTAGCCCTTGCCGACGCCGGTCTGGCGCCGGAGGCGGTGCACTACATCAACGCCCATGGCACGTCCACGCCGGCGGGCGACCTGGCCGAGACGAAGGCCGTGAAGGCCGCCTTCGGCGATCACGCCGCAAGCCTCGCTATGAGCTCCACCAAATCCATGATCGGCCATCTGCTCGGGGCCGCGGGGGGCGTTGAGGCCGTGTTCTGCGTCCTGGCCATTCGCGACCAGGTCGCACCTCCCACCATCAATCTCGACAATCCGGACCCGGAGTGCGATCTGGACTACGTCCCCCACACGGCCCGTCAGATGGCCATCGACGTGGCCATGTCCAACTCCTTCGGCTTCGGCGGCACCAACGGCACTCTGGTGTTCAAGCGTCCGGCGTGAGTCGGGTACCCATCGCTCCTGCTCTCCGCTGATCCCATGGCGCCGGCGTCCGTCCTGACCCTGGTGGATGGGACGCCAGCGGAAACCATTGCCGCCAACGACCGTGGGCTTCTCTACGGCGACGGACTGTTCGAGACCGTGGCGGTGTGCGACGGCATACCCCTGTGCTGGGAGCGGCATATGGACCGCCTCCGGCGGGGCTGTACCCGGCTCGGAATCGACCTTCCGGATCCCGGCCTGCTCCGGGCGGAAGCCGAGCAGGTGTGG
>CAYWTP010000068.1:0-14815 GCA_964461215.1 uncultured Ectothiorhodospiraceae bacterium
GGCGGACAAGAAGCACGAGATCTACGAAGAGGATCTGCAGGCCCTGGTGACGGATGCCAACCTGGCGGCGGAGAACGAGCGCTTCAAGCTGCGTTCCCTCAGGGTCTGCTCGGAAACGGGCGAAACACCCAACGCAGCGGTGACCCTGAGCGTGGACGGCAGCGAATGCAGTGCCACGGCGCCGGGCGGGGGCCCCGTGGATGCATCGTTCAGAGCCATTGAGGCGATCGTCGGAAGTGGCTCCAAGCTGCTGCTGTACTCGGTGAACAACATCACCAGCGGCACGGATGCCCAGGGTGAGGTCACCGTGCGCCTGGAAAAGGAAGGACGCATCATCAATGGTCAGGGAGCGGACACCGACATCGTCATTGCTTCGGCCAAGGCCTACCTGCACGCGCTGAACAAGATGCTGGCGCCGGCGCAGAGAACCCACCCGCAGGTCTGAGCCAGCGACCGGAAGGCGCCCTATGGACGTCTCTCGCCAGCGCTATCTGCAAGCCATGGGCGTGCAGACGTGGACGTGCCGGAGGGCGCCGCAGGTTCGTTCATCGCAGGCCGAAGGGTCCGCTACATCGGCGCTTGCGCGGGTTGCGGCTCCGGGGCCCGGGGCACACCCAGGCCTGGACTGGGGAGCGCTGCAACAGCGGGTGGCGGGCTGTACCGCGTGCCCTCTGCATGCGACCCGTACCCAGACCGTGTTCGGCGTAGGTGACCGGCAGGCCCGCTGGATGGTAGTGGGCGAGGCGCCGGGTGCCGACGAGGACCGTCAGGGAGAGCCCTTCGTGGGCCGGGCCGGGCAACTGCTCAACGCCATGCTGGCGGCGCTGGGCCTGGCGCGAGAGCAGATCTACATCGCCAATATCCTCAAGTGCCGGCCGCCCGGGAACCGTGATCCGGAGCCGGAGGAGGTGGCGGCCTGCGAAGGCTACCTGCGGCGTCAGATTGAGCTGGTGCAGCCGCGGCTGATCGTGGCCGTAGGCCGGATTGCCGCCCATAACCTGTTGAAGACCGACCTGAGCCTGGCGCGTATGCGCGGGCGGCCGCACAAGTATCCCGAGACAGAGATTCCCGTGGTGGTGACGTACCACCCCGCCTATCTGCTGCGTAATCCCGTGGAAAAGCGCAAGGCGTGGGAGGATCTGCGCTTTGCCCTGAAGGTGGCGGGGCCGCTGCCGTGAGCGCAGTGCTGCGCCAGCCAGGGCAGGGCCTGCGCCCCATGTCCGAGGAGCACCTCTCTGAGGTGATCCTCATCGAGCAGGAGGCTTATCCATTCCCCTGGACCCGACAGATATTCCTGGACTGCCTGCGGGTGGGCTACTCCTGCTGGGTGCTGGAGCAGGACAGTGTGCTGGTCGGCTACGGGGTGATGTCGGTGGCGGTCGGGGAGTCCCACATCCTCAACCTGTGTGTGCGTCCCGGCTTTCAAAGCCAGGGCTTGGGACGCTATCTGCTGGAACATTTGCTGGCCCTGGCGCAGCGGCACCACGCCGACACGGCCCTGCTGGAAGTGCGTCCATCGAATCGTCCGGCATTGCAGCTTTACCGCAAGACGGGCTTCAACGAGGTGGGGGTTAGACGCGGCTACTATCCCGGGCCCAAAGGCCGGGAGGACGCCCTGATTCTGGCCCTGGACCTCAGGTCCCGGGCCTGAGCCCGCTGCCGGACGCAGGCTTGCCGGCACCGGCCACTGCCTCCGAGAGGCGGTGAAGCTCAGTGCTGATAGTCTGGAGACAGTGCTCGGCCTGCTCCCGATCGGCGGCGTCTGCGGCGGCCTCCATGGACTTGGCCGCGGCGGCCATGGCCCGTGCCCCGCAGTGGGCGGCTCCCCCGGCGATGGTATGGGCCACGTGTGCCGCCTCGGCGAAATTGCCGACTCTTAGGGCCGCCTTGAGACGTGTTTGCTGCGAGGGCAGATCGGCCATGAGCATGCTCAGCAGCTCGGTGGCCAACTCCTGCCTGCCTGCGGTGGTGCGCAGCGCCGCTTCCCGGTCCAGCACCGGCGCGCGCGCCGGTGGAGCACCGTCCTGCGCCACGGGCTCGACGGGGGGGGAGTGGTGGCCGGAGCCCGGCCCCGCGGGCTGGGTGATCCACCGTTCGAGAATTTCGTAGAGGGCATTCTCGTCAATGGGCTTGGGCAGATAGTCGTCCATCCCCGCCTCCAGAAAGCGCTCCCGGCTGCCCTCCATGGCGTCCGCGGTCAGTGCCACTACCGGCGTACGGCGCGAGCCACGCTCGGCCGAGCGTAGCAAGGAGGTGACGGTCATCCCGTCCATGTCGGGCATGTGGACGTCCATGAGGATGAGGTCGAAGGGTTTCACCGCAATTTGCTCCAGGGCGCGGCGGCCATCTTCCGCCACCTCGATTTCTGCACCCGTGTGCTCCAGCAGGGCGACGAGGAGCTGGCGGTTAATTCGGTTATCTTCCACCACCAGCAAGCGGGTACCGGCTAGCGACGGTGGTGCGGCGGCGACGACGACCCGCCCGGGCGCCGGGGCCGCGTCTGGGTCGGAGCGGTCCGTCAGCACCTTCAGCAGGGCATGCCGCAGCCGACCATGCCGCACCGGCTTGAGCAAGCAGAGCGCAGTGATGGAGTCCCCCAATAGCTCGTGACATTCCGGCTCCCCGCGGCCCGTCAACAGAACCACCGGGCAGCCCAGCCGGGAGCCAGCCTCGCGCACCGCGTCCAGCATCCGGTCGTCGATGGGTTCCTGGAGCGGCAGGCCAAGAACCGCCGCCCGGAAGGAAGTGCCGTTCCTAACCAAATCGAGCAGCCTGGCTGCATCGCCGGTATCCTCCACGACCATGCCCCAGCGGGTCATGGCTTCGCGCAGAGCGAGCCGGGCCATGGGGTGGGGCTCATAGAACAGGACGCGGCGGCCTTCCAGGAGGGGCACTGCGGTGGTGTCTGCCTCCCGGCGTTCCGCCGGCTGAAAGCGCACCGTGAAGCTCACCGTGGTGCCCCCGCGGGGCTGGCTGTCCAGGGTGATTTTTCCTTGCATCTTTTCCACCAGCTTCTTGGAGATGACCAGCCCTAGGCCGGATCCGCCAACCCTGCGCCGTGGCGACGAATCGGCCTGGGTGAAGGCTCTGAACAGCCGCATGCGCTGCTGCTCGGTCAGCCCGACACCGGTGTCGGTGACCGTGAACGCCAGCATTACGTGGTCCGAAGATATTTCCTCGAGCATGACGCGTATTACCACGCTTCCCGAGTCGGTGAATTTCACGCCGTTGGAAAAGAGGTTGACCAGCACCTGGCGCAGGCGGGTGGGGTCCCCCCGGACCGTTGCCGGCACATCCGCGTAAAGGAAATACACCAGCTCCAGGCCCTTCTCCCGAGCCGAAGGCGCCAACAGATCCAGGACGTCTTCCACACACTCGCGCAGGCTGAAATCCACAGCCTCCAGCTCTAGCCTGTCCGCTTCGATTCTGGAGAAATCCAGGATGTCGTTGACGATTTCCAGCAGGGCGTTGGCCGAGGACCTGACGCTGGATACGTACTCCTTCTGGGTGTCGTCCAACGAAGTTCTCAACGTCAGGTTGGCGTAGCCCAGGATCCCGTTGAGGGGGGTACGGATCTCGTGGCTCATGTTGGCCAGGAACTCCGACTTCACTTTGCTTGCCGCCAGCGCCTCCTTCTTGGCCATGGCGAGCACCGCGTTCTGCACTTCCATGGTGTCCAGGGCCTCGCGCAGCTCCCGGGTGGCTTGCTCCACCTGCTCGCGCAGATCGTCGCGGGCCGATTGCACGGTGCTGGCCATCATGTTGAACCCCTGCTCCAGCGTGCCCAGCTCACCGCCGGACTGAGTTTCCACACGAGTTTCCAGATCGCCTTCCTCCAGCCTCTGGACCGCCTTGGTCAGGCGGACGATGGGGACGCTTACCTGCCGCATCACGCGCATGGCTAGCGCGAGGCTTCCCAGCAGAACGATGCAGGTGATGAGCGCACTGTTGCGCAGGACCTGATTCTTCTTGAGCAGGGTCGAGCTGCGCGAGAGCTCGACCTGGACCGAGCCGATCGACTTGCGGGAGTGCCCGTCGGACCCGATCCCCGGTCCGGAAGGTTCCCCGAAGTCATCCACGATCACCTGGGTTTGGTAGATGGGGGCGGTGAAGACCAGACCCAGGCCGTCATCCGTGGCCACGACCGAGACCTCCCCGTCCTGGCGTGGCGGGACCGTGCCGTGGGGGCTCATAGAGGGTCCGCTGCGCGCCAGGGCGCGTCCGCTGCTGTCCCGGACGGACACGCAGCGCACGTCGCTTTCCTCGATGGTCGCGTTGGCCAGGGAAAAGAGAAAGTCCGTATTACCTGAGAACACCCCGTACTCGCTGGCGGGTGCAAGCTGGCGGGCGATGACTTCACCGCGTTCCTCCAGCGACAGGTCCAGGTCCTGGATCCGGGTGAAGGTGTAGTAGCCTGCCAGCAGCAGCGCGATGACGGTGGCCGGGATCAGCGCCAGCACCAGCATCCGCGTCTTGATACCCCAATCTTTCATCGACTGCGCCTCGTGTTCATTCCGATGCCTCGAGGCGGTGCAGCAGGGCGTCGTCACTGTCAATGGTCAGGCCCAGCGAACGGGCGACCTGACGGTTGACGGCCACGCTGAAGTACCTCGGATATTCGGGTGCAGACAGCTCCCATTGCTTGTTGCGGGCGAGCGCCGCAATGTAATCCCCGATGTGCCGCCCCATCTGCTCGGGCGTCGAGAAGACGGCGAGCAGTGCACCCGCCCTGACATAGTTGCGTGAGAATCCCAGTACCGGCACGCCGAAGTGGTAGGTCGTGAGCAGGATCCCCTGGACCGTGTTGCGGTTGAAGACCGTAGGATCGGCCACCGCGAACAGCACGTCGGAGCTCCGCAGATGTTTTTCCAGAGTGGGGACCAGCGCCTGCTCGCCGTTCACGTCGACTAGGTCCAGGTGCCAGCGTTCACCCGCAGCCTTCTCAATCTCCGGCTTCAGGACGCGCGACCACTTGCCCAGCGGAACGGTGAGGCGCCGGCTTTCGGGCAAAGCCAGGGCCAGCAGTCGCAGCCGTCGCTCGAAGGGCTGGTCCAGAAAGACGGCCGAACGCCGGCCGAATTCGGCGCGCGGCTCCGCCGTGTGCACGATGTGCCGGTAGCTGAGCCGGGGTATGAGGGTGTAGAGAACTGGTGGCAGAGGGCCCGGGAGATTGGATATCTCCACCGCGGCCTCGGTACCGGCCGTTACCACCAGGCTGGGAGCTGCGAGGTCGATTGCCGACCGAAGCTTCTCTGGTGCCAGTCCCTCTGGCACGACCTTGACCACAACCGAACCGCTCGTGTCCGAATCGAGGGAGCGCGTGATCTGTTTGATCAGCCGGGCGTGGGCCGGATTGTGCTCGTGGGCGATCAGCAGGACGGTCGCCGCACTCAGCGCAGGAGACGCCAGCAACTGCACAGCCAGGGCCAGCAGGGCAGTCAGGAGCCGGCCGGGCCATCTGGGCGTACGGCCGTCCGGGAGACGCGATAGACGGGAAGGGAATTCCATCTCAGTCACCTACTCCATTGAGCACTCCGTCAGGAACACCTGCGAGAATATCCTGCTTGGAGGCTACGTCCGTGGAGGCTGCCACGACCGCGGGCCGGACAGACTGGCTGGCACAAGGCACACACGCGACCGGAGCGGTCGCTGGTTGACCATGGCTGGCCGCGCTCCTGGTGCTGGTCATGCAAATCTAGCATGGGCTATCCTGTCCCGACCACGTCTTTGCCTATCGTCCGCGCATCAGCGAAACGGGAGTCGCCATGGACCTGCATACCATTGAAGCCTTCATCGGCAACACGCCTCTGGTACGGCTTCAGCGACTGCCCGGGCAGACAACCAACACGCTGCTGGGCAAGCTGGAGGGCAACAACCCGGCCGGCTCCGTGAAGGACAGGCCGGCGCTGAGCATGATTCTCCATGCCGAGCAGCGGGGAGAGATCCGGCCGGGGGATACCCTGGTCGAGGCCACCAGTGGCAACACAGGGATCGCGCTGGCCATGGTCGCCGCCATTAAGGGGTATCGGATGGTGCTTGTCATGCCTGAACACATGAGTGTGGAGCGTCGCGCCGTGATGCGGGCCTTCGGGGCCGAGATCATCCTCACTCCCAGAGAAGGGAGCATGGAGGCGGCCATCGATCTGGCCCGGCGGATGGAGGCCGAAGGCAGGGGTAAGGTCCTGGACCAGTTCTCCAATCCGGACAACCCTCTTGCGCACTATGAGGGCACCGGCCCCGAGATCTGGCGCGATACCCAGGGCCGCGTAACGCATTTCGTAAGCTCCATGGGTACGACAGGCACCATCATGGGTACCTCGCGCTTCCTCAAGGAGCAGAATCCCGCCGTCCAGATTGTGGGCGTTCAGCCCACGGAAGGTTCCAGCATCCCCGGGATCCGCCGCTGGCCCGCCGATTACCTGCCGAAGATCTACGATGCCTCGCGGGTGGACCGGATCCTGTATGTCTCCCGGCAGGAGGCTGAGGATACGGCGCGTGCCCTGGCAGCCGAGGAGGGCATCTTCGCCGGCATCTCTTCCGGTGGTGCGGTCGCCGCGGCCCTGCGTCTTTCCCGCGAGATCGAGCATGCGCTTGTGGTTTGCATAGTCTGTGACCGCGGCGACCGCTATCTGTCTACGGGAGTCTACCCGCAGGATTAGGACAGCCAAGCTCAGCATGCCCCCGTCCGGAAAGCAGCGACTACCGTCACAGCCAGTGCGCGCCATGGTTGAGTCCCTTAACCACGAGGGTCGTGGGGTGGCACGCGTGGATGGTAAGGTGGTCTTCCTCGACGGTGCACTGGCAGGCGAGCAGGTGCTGTTTCGCTACCGGCGCCGGCGAGGGCGCTTCGACGAAGGCCAGGTGGTTGAAGTTATTGTGCCTGCCCCCGAACGGACCAAGCCGCGCTGCCCCCACTTCGATCTGTGCGGCGGTTGCAGCTTGCAGCACATGGATCCCTCCGCGCAGATCCGCTTCAAGGAGGCGCGGCTGCTGGAGAGCCTGGCGCATCAGGCGGGAAGCCGGCCCCGCACCATCCTGCCGCCCCTGGGGGCGGAGGTCTGGGGCTACCGGCGCAAGGCCCGCATCGGCGCCAAGTACGTTGCCCGCAAGGACAAGGTATTGGTGGGGTTCCGGGAGAAGGGCAGCGCCTTCCTGGCCGATCTGGGCCGCTGCGAAGTGCTGCACCCCAGCGTCGGGCAGAAGCTGGACGCGCTGGGGGCGTGCATCGGAGCGCTGCATAGCCGCCGGGAGATCCCACAGGTGGAGGTGGCCGTGGGGGACGAGTGGACGGCCCTGGTGTTTCGCCATCTGAAGCCTCTGCCCGCACTTGATCGGGAGATTCTGGCCGGCTTTGCGCGGGAGCACGGCTTCCGGGTGCTGCTCCAGAGTGGTGGCCCGGACACCCTGGAGGCTCTTTGGCCACAGGGTGGGACGGAGTTGAGCTACCGGCTGCCGGCTCACGACGCGGTCTTTCGCTTCCGGCCCACTGAGTTCACCCAGGTCAACGCCGGGATCAACGTGCAGATGGTGGACCGAGCCCTGGAGCTGCTGGCACTGCGACCCGATGACCGGGTGCTGGACCTGTTCTGCGGTCTGGGCAACTTCACTCTGCCGCTGGCGCGGCGGGTCGCCCGCGTGGTAGGCGTAGAAGGCGAGAGCGCCTTGGTGCAGCGGGCGCGGGACAACGCGGTGCTCAATGGGATCCACAACGCGGAATTTCATCTGGCCGATCTGAGTCGCAGCGAGCCCGATTCCGACTGGGTGCTGGCGGCCTGGGACAAGCTGCTGCTGGACCCGCCCCGCAGCGGCGCACAGGCGATCGTGCAAGGCCTGCGCCCGCCTTACCCGTCACGGATCGTGTATGTGTCGTGCAATCCTGCCACCCTGGCGAGAGATGCCGGTGAGCTGGTGCGGCGGCACGGCTATATCGTGGACAGCGCCGGTGTTATGGATATGTTTCCCCACACCAGCCACGTGGAGTCCATCGCGTTGTTTACGCGCTGAGTCATAATGGTAGGCGTGAGGAGTGAGGGAAGGCCTGCCGAAGCCGCGGTACTCTTGATCTCAAGCCTCAAGCCTAAATCCTAAATCCCTATACGTATCGGAACCCCATACTCCCCGCCGAGATTCTCTGCGCCACCTGCTGCCTTGAGTGCCCGGGGTAGCGGCCGGATTGCCGCCGTGTGAATCCTGTCACAACCCGTGAATCTACCACCTAGCCGCTGCCGCATTTAGCGTATCTTATTGTTCAGAAGAAGGCACGGGACCATGTTTCGATGCCCATGCGCCTGTAAGAGCGCAGCTTGAGGGCGAGGTGCCCGCCGAGGATGGATATAGGGCGAGAGGGTCGCATCGTGTTTGGGCGTGCTAGAGGGGGTATGAAGATGGGCATCTTTACCGTGGTGAAATTGCCAAGAGCTGTTGGGTCCCTGGTGCTACCAGGGGTATTTCTGCTGGCGGCTGGCTCGGTTCAGGCCGCGACTGTGACCTTCACCAACATCAATGACTCGAATAGTGACCCGGGGGTGGGCTTCATAATCCCCGCCAACACCTTCGTCGGGAACACCTACGATATTGACGTCAGCGGCTTCGACGCCGTGGCGCCCAGCGGCGGTGCTTCCAGCATATTCGATACGATTGCGTTCAAAATCGTAGCCCCCACCGGCTACTACATTTCGAGTGTCTCGTATTCGGAAGCGGTGCAGGCGATCATACAGACGCCCGCTGCGGGCGACGTTGGCATTGCCAGTACCAGCGGGTCGGCGGTGATCGACGGTACAAGCTATGACTTGGTCGGCAGCGCTCCGCTCCTGTGGACCTCCGCTACCCATGGGGCCGTGCTGCAAACGGGGCTGGTCTCGCTCTCGGGGCAAAGGACCTCGCTGGCAATGTCCATCACCAACTCGTTGTTCGCGATAGCGACCGGGACTGCTTCGGCCGAGATCAGAAAGGGCTTTGACGCCAACGGCGGCACCGTTCCCACGACCGTGCAGGTGACGCTGGGGCAGTTTGTGGTGCCTCTGCCCCCTGCGCTCTGGCTGATGGGCTCTGCGCTGTTCGGTCTAGCAGTCGTGGGGCGGCGCCGCAAGGTGCGGGCGTTCAGAGACGGTAGTGCTTCGTCGCTCTAGCTAAGGCCACGCCGAGCTGTTCCCTCCGCCATAGAGCAGCTTGGAAGCTGCTTAGAAAGGAATATCGTCGTCGAAGTCCCCGGGCGGCTGGGAAGCCGGCCCGGAGGGGGGCGGCTGCGGGCTGCTGCGCTGGGCCGGCTGCTCCCATTGGCCTTCGGTCGGCTCCTGGTAGTTTGAGGCGCCGCCGCGGCTGTCCAGCATCTGCATGTCGCTGGCGACGATCTCGGTGGTGTACCGGTCCTGTCCGTCCTGTCCCTGCCATTTGCGGGTTTGCAGCTTGCCTTCGATGTAGACCTTCGAGCCCTTGCGCAGGTATTCGCCCGCGACTTCCCCGAGGCGCCCGAAACACACGACCCGATGCCACTCGGTTCGCTCCTGCTGGTCCCCGGTCTGGCGGTCCTTCCACGCCTCGGTGGTGGCCAGACGCAGGTTGGCAACGGCGCCGCCGCTCGGCATGTAGCGTACCTCCGGGTCCGCCCCGAGGTTGCCGATGAGAATGACTTTGTTTATACCACGGGCCATGTTCCTGTCTCCTGTAGTGGCCTTGGCTGAAGCCGGTAAGTCGGAACCATCCAGGTCTCAAGCATAACACCCCGGGCCACGCGCTGCGTGAGGCGCCTTTGAGGCGGCGTCCGCCCCGCTGAGAGAGGCTCGGGACAGGCGGGGCCTGGGTTAGGTCGCGGAGCCATCCGGTCTGTGGGGAGATGGCGGGCTCAGGCCTTGGCTACGGAGAAGTCTTGCAGGGCCGCTTCGTCCAAGGCCCGGCGGTCCACCTTGAGATAGGCGATTCCCTCTTCGGCCACGACCACGGCCTCGGCAACGCCGGTCACCTCGATTAGCTTGGAGGCCAGAAGACGGGCCTCGTTGTCGTCCATCACGCCCACGTTGATCATCTGGCTGGCGAGGTAGCGGGGGCTGCGCATGGTGGCCGCGAGCACGAACCACGCGCCGGCGAGCACTGCATTCAGAGCGAACACTCCCGACGGGCCATGGTGACCCAGCATCCAGCCCCCACTGCTGCCGCCCAGAAAAGCGCCCAGGAACTGGGAGGTGGAGTAGACCCCCATGGCGGTTCCCTTGCTCTGGGGCGGAGCGACCTTCGAGACCAGCGAGGGAAGGCTGGCCTCCAGGATGTTGAACGCCGCAAAGTAGCCCACCATCAAGGCCACGATCTCCAGCAGAGTGCGGTGGATCTCCAGCAGGCCGAACTGGGCCAATCCTACGACCACGATGGCCCCCACAAACACCTGCTTCATGCGGCGGTGCTTCTCCGCGATGATGATGAACGGCACCATCAGTACCACCGAGGTGACGAGTACCCCCAGGTAGACCTCCCAGTGCTCGGCCCTGGGCAGGCCCGCTTGATCTCTGAGCACCAGCGGCAGGACGACGAACGTGGAAGTCATTACCATGTGCAGAATCAGGATCCCGACGTCCAGACGCAGGAGTTGGGTGTCCTTGAGTACCTGCCGGAACTGGCCGGGCGCGGCCTCCGTGTCGCGGTGAAAGCGTGACACGGAAGGCGTGGGCACGCCCAGGTGGAGGATGGCCAGGCCGACGACGGCCAGCGCCGCGGTCAGCCAGAAAATTCCCGACAGCCCCAGCCAGTTCCCCACCAATGGCCCGCTGACCAGGGCGACGGAGAAGGACAGGCCGATGCTCATGCCGATGATTGCCATGGCCTTGGTGCGGTGCTCTTCGCGGGTGAGGTCGGCCGTCAGCGCCATGATGGCCGCCGCTACGGCACCGGCGCCCTGCACCGCCCGTCCTATCACCACCCCGATGAGGGTGTGGGACATGGCGGCTACGACGCTGCCCAGGGCGAAGATGAGCAGCCCCGCCGTGATCACGGGCTTGCGGCCAATCCGGTCCGAGAGCATGCCGAAGGGCACCTGCAGCAGGGCCTGGGTCAGACCGTAGGCGCCAATGGCCAGCCCGACCAGCAACGGCGTGTAGTCCGGGAAGGCGTGGGCGTAGAGGGTGAAGACCGGAAGGATCATGAACAGGCCCAGCATCCGCACGGCGAAGATGCTGGCCAGGCCCAGGGCGGCGCGGCGCTCGGTGGCGGTCATCGCGTCACCGGCGGCGTGATGTGCAGTGTTTTGCGTCATAGTGATCGAAGCCCGTAATATTACCAATTTCCCTTGGTCGATGAAATTTGCATGGACACGATCCGCATCCGTGGCGCCCGGACCCACAATTTGCAGAACGTAGACCTGGATCTGCCCAGGGACCGTATGATAGTCATCACCGGGCTCTCCGGCTCCGGCAAGTCCTCTCTGGCCTTCGACACCATATATGCCGAAGGCCAGCGGCGCTACGTGGAATCGCTGTCCGCCTACGCCCGCCAGTTTCTGTCGATGATGGAGAAGCCGGACGTCGACCACATCGAGGGTCTGTCACCGGCCATCTCCATCGAGCAGAAATCCACCTCCCACAACCCCCGATCGACCGTCGGTACCGTTACCGAGGTCTACGACTACCTGCGCCTGCTCTACGCACGCGCCGGAGAGCCGTGCTGTCCCCGCCACGGCGAGGTCCTCGCGGCCCAGACTATCACGCAGATGGTGGATCAGGTGCTGGCACTGCCCGCGGGAAAGCGCCTGATGCTGCTGGCTCCGGCCGTGCAGGAGCGCAAGGGCGAGCACGTCCGGCTTCTAGACAACCTCCGTGCCCAGGGGTTCATTCGGGTTCGGGTGGATAGCCAGGTGCTGGAGGTCGACCAAGTCCCGGAGCTGGACCTGCGCCGCAAGCATACTATCGAGGCGGTGGTGGATCGTTTCAAGATCCGCCCCGACATCACGCTGCGCCTGGCCGAGTCCTTTGAGACGGCCCTGGCGCTGGGAGGCGGGCGCGTCAGGGTGGCGGATATGGACGAGCCGGACAATCCAGAGCTGGTTTTCTCGGCCAACTTCGCGTGTCCAGTCTGCGGCTACAGCCTCGACGAGCTGGAGCCGCGGATCTTCTCCTTCAACAATCCCGCGGGAGCCTGTCCGGAGTGTGACGGTCTGGGCGTGAAGCCGTACTTCGATGAAGCGAAGGTGGTGACCGATCCCCAGCTCAGCCTGCCCGGCGGTGCCGTGCGTGGGTGGGACCGGCGCAATGCCTACTACTTTCAGATGCTCCAGACCTTGTCCGCCCGTTACGGCTTCGACCTCGACACGCCATTTCGGGATCTGCCCGACCGGGTCCGCGAGATTCTTCTCCATGGCAGCGGGGATGAGGCGCTGACGTTCACCTACCACGGACTGCGCGCCCAGCCCTATCAGAAGACGCATCCGTTCGAAGGCATCATTCCGAACATGGAACGCCGCTACCGGGAAAGCGAGTCGGCGGTGGTGCGCGAGGAGCTGTCCAGATATCTCAGCGTGCGCGCCTGTTCCGCCTGTGCCGGCACGCGACTGCGCGAAGGGGCCCGCCACGTCTTCGTGGCCGGCCGGAGCCTGCCGCAGGTCACCGCCATGCCCGTGGGGCAGGCGCGCGCCTTCTTCGAGGCGCTGGAGCTGCCGGGCACCCGTGGTGAGATTGCCGGCAGGATCCTCAAGGAGGTCAATGATCGTCTGCGGTTTCTGATCAACGTGGGTCTCGACTACCTGACCCTGGATCGAGCCGCCGAAACGCTTTCGGGTGGCGAGGCGCAGCGTATCCGCCTGGCCAGCCAGATCGGTGCCGGTCTGGTGGGCGTGATGTATATCCTGGACGAGCCGTCCATCGGTTTGCACCAGCGCGACAATCAGCGTCTGCTCGAAACCCTGCTGCACCTGCGCGACCTGGGCAACACGGTCATCGTGGTGGAGCACGACGAGGAGGCGATTCGCACCGCCGACCACGTGGTGGACATCGGGCCGGGCGCCGGGGTCCATGGAGGCCATGTCGTGGCCCAGGGCACGCCGGCCATGATTGAGGCCGATCCGGCTTCCCTCACGGGGCAGTATCTGTCCGGGCGCCGCCGGGTGCGCGTTCCCGCGAGCCGCGTGCCGGTGAAGACGGGCTGCTGGCTGCGGCTTACAGGCGCCAGCGGCAACAACCTCAAGCACATTGCGGCGGAGATCCCACTGGGCGTCATGACCTGCGTCACGGGCGTGTCCGGATCAGGCAAATCCACGCTGGTCAACGATACGCTCTATCCTCTGGCCGCCAGGAGTCTGAACGGGGCAAATCTGGACCCGGCTCCGCACGAAGCCATCGAGGGTCTGGAGCAGTTGGACAAGGTGGTCGACATTGACCAGAGCCCGATAGGGCGTACACCCCGCTCCAACCCGGCGACCTACACGGGGCTGTTCACGCCTATCCGTGAGCTGTTTGCGGGCACACCGGAGGCCCGCTCGCGGGGCTACTCACCGGGCCGCTTCAGCTTCAACGTCAAAGGTGGCCGGTGCGAGGCCTGTCAGGGCGACGGGGTGGTCAAGGTGGAGATGCACTTCCTGCCCGATGTCTACGTGCCCTGCGACGTGTGCAAGAGCCGGCGGTACAACCGCGAAACGCTCGATGTGCGTTACAAGGGCCGAAACATCTACGAAGTGTTGGACATGACCGTGGAGGAGGCCCGTCACTTCTTCGAGCCCGTGCCCGCAATTGCCCACAAGCTCCAGACTCTCATCGAGGTTGGGCTGTCGTACATCAAGCTGGGCCAGAGCGCCACTACATTGTCTGGCGGCGAGGCCCAGCGGGTGAAGCTGGCCCGGGAGCTGTCCCGGCGTGACACCGGGCGCACGCTCTATATTCTGGACGAACCCACCACGGGGCTGCACTTCCATGACGTGGAGCAGTTGCTGAAGGTGCTGCACCGCCTGCGGGACCACGGCAACAGCGTGGTGGTCATCGAGCACAACCTGGACGTGATCAAGACCGCCGACTGGATCATCGACCTGGGACCGGAAGGTGGCGACAGGGGCGGAGAGGTCATCGCTGTGGGGACCCCGGAGCGGGTGGCGGAGTGCGCTGGCTCCCATACTGGGCGCTACCTTGCTGAGGTGTTGGCCGACCCCCATGGCGCGCCCTCACCCGTGCTAGGGGAGTCCATCTCATAGCCCGGGGGGGCGGTGCTGGTCCCCGAGCGCTTGCATGTCGTTCGGGGAGTGATTAGCTTGTACTTAACTATCGGTTCCCCACGCCGAATAACAGAAGAATCAGAACCGATGGAGGAGTCGAGGATGGGACAGCCCGCCGTAGCCGCGTTGGTCGTACTTGCACTGCTGGCACCCCTGGGAGCGGGCGCCGAGGTACCGAAGAATCTGCCCTACCCCAAGGGCAGGCCGTCCGCAGAGGAGGTGGCGAGGCAAGTCTATTTCGCCAATCACTTCTTTGCTTTCAAGAACTTCATGATCCGGCGCCACGGCGCGACCATGACGGTGATGATTAATCGCGATAAGGACGGCGACTTCAACAGCGTGGCCGTAGAACGCTACCTCAACAACGACTATCACGACGGTGTCATCAAGGCCAAGGACCTGGCAATCTTTCGCACCGGCCGGCTCAAGGGCGCGGGGCTGCTGGTGACGGAGTACGAGGATCCGGACAAGCGCCAGTCCTATGAGATCTGGCTGCCGGCCCTGCGCAAGATTCGACGTTTCACGGAGCCCGCTCAGGAGGATTCCTGGGGGGGCGGCACCTTCACCTATGGTGACGTCGCACTGCGCCAGCCCAAGGACGAGACCCATGAGATTGTCGCCATCAGGGCCTTCAAG